>NZ_DATHMR010000027.1:0-17964 GCF_035486915.1 Dyella sp.
AGCGGCCGCGTTTTTCCCAGCGATCTGAAGGCGGCGCCTTTGTTGCGCGGTTGGGTGCATCGTTTGCGCGAAAGCGGTGTGCGGTTTCATGTACATCATCAATGGCTTGGATGGACTGAAAACGGCGCACTACGCTTTGAAACACCGGACGGAGAACGCACATGTACGGCCAAAGCCGTCGTACTTGCACTCGGTGGGGGCAGTTGGCCACAGCTCGGTTCGGATGGCGCTTGGTTGCCTTGGCTCGCATCGCGCGGCGTGGATACAGCACCGTTGCAGCCGTCCAACTGTGGCTTCGATATTGGCTGGACTGATTATCTCGCTGCACGTTTCGCCGGTGCGCCATTGAAGCCGGTAGCCGCATATTGGCGCGACGAGTCCGGACACGAACATGCGCGTCAGGGCGAGTGCGTGATCACCGCGACGGGGATCGAAGGCAGCCTTGTCTATGCACTTTCCGCGTCATTGCGCGATGCGATTGCCGAGCATGGCCACGCCAAGCTGGAATTGGATCTAGCCCCTGATCGCCCACTCGCTCGTTTGCAGCACGACCTGGCAAAGCCTCGCGGCAGCCGCTCCTTCAGCGAACATCTGCGCCGCAACACCGGGCTGACCGGTGTGAAGGTTGCGCTGCTGCATGAAGTGCTCGACAAGTCGCAATGTCAGGATACCGATACCGTCGCGCGAACCATCAAGCGCCTCCCGTTGCGACTCCGCCGCGCACGCCCGATGGCGGAAGCCATCAGCACGGCCGGCGGCGTACGCTTTGAAGCGGTCAACGACAGCTTGATGGTGACCGCCCTCCCCGGCGTGTTTTGCGCAGGGGAAATGCTGGATTGGGAAGCCCCCACGGGCGGTTATCTGCTGACCGCCTGCTTCGCCAGCGGCCAGCGTGCCGGGCTTGGCGCCACTGCTTGGCTGCAACGCCCGGGTTGACCTTGCTCCCTCACAAGAACTTGCGTCAATGCCATGCCCCGACTTTTTTGCAAGAGCTGAATTAGTCACACATCTGCGCGATCATGGAGGGGCTTATCCATTGATAAAAACGGATCGTCCTGATGAAACGGTTTTCTCTCCTGTTGCTTTCTTCACTGACTGTTCTTGGCGCAGGTTGCGCTTCGCACAAGACCGCACCACCACCTGCGCCCGTTCCGGTGGTGCAGCAAACCAAAGTCAACGCGCCTGCTCCGTTGCTGCTGATTTCGATCGACGGCTATCGCCCCGATTACATCAAGCGCGGATTGAGTCCGACGCTGCAAGCACTCGCCGACACCGGTGTGCATGCGCAATCGATGCAGCCATCGTTCCCTTCGCTGACGTTCCCGAATCATTACGCCATCGTCACGGGGCTGGTGCCCGATCACAATGGCATCGTCAACAACACGATGCTTGATCCGGAGCTGGGTAAATTCTCGATCAGCGACCGCAAGGCGGTGGGCAACGGATTGTGGTGGGATCAGGCAACCCCGTTATGGGAAACCGTCGACGCCGACGGCATGCGTTCGGCGACGATGTTCTGGCCCGGTTCGGAGGCGGACATTCAAGGCCGTCGCCCAGATTACTGGAAACCCTTCGACGCCAAGGTAACGCCCGATCAACGTGTCGAGCAGGTACTGGCGTGGCTGGATCTGCCGCCAGAACAGCGCCCAACCTTCATCACGCTGTACTTCGATGCGGTGGATCATCAGGCACATGAACACGGCCCCGACTCACCGGAAGTAAACCAGGCGATAAGTGGAACGGATGAAGCCATGACTCGTCTTGTCGATGGATTGCGCCAACGCCATCTCTTCGATGACATCAACATCATCGTGGTATCCGATCACGGCATGGCGAGCGTGCCGAAAGAAAACAGCATCCTGATCGACAAGCTGATCAACATGAAAGACGTGGATACCGTCAGCGTCGGCGTCCTTGCCGGCTTCAACCCGGTGCGCAAGCACGATTTCAATGCGATCGAGGAGAAACTGGAGCAGCCGCAAGAGCATATGCACTGCTGGGATAAATCGCGCATACCCGCACGATTCCAATACGGCAGCAATGCACGCGTGCCCCAGTTGGTTTGCCTGGCCGACGTAGGCTGGCGCATCGCGACGACGGATTACCTCGCCAAACATCAAGACAAGCTAAGCGTCGGCGACCACGGCTATGACAATGCCGATCCGCACATGCAGGCCCTGTTCATTGCGCATGGCCCGGCGTTTCAGAGCGGTATCAGCTACCACAGCTTCCCGAATGTGGATGTCTATCCGCTGATGGCGCACATCCTCGGTGTCACGCCCAATTTCGGCGACGGCAAGCTGGAAGACGTACAAGGCATGCTGAAGCCGACGGCACCTGCTGCCGCGCAGTAATGCATGTGAAACCCTCTCCTGCGGGAGAGGGTTTTCTCAGGCTACTTGAGTATCGCCGACATTGCCGCGAAAGTAGCACCATGACTATCGAGTTACGCCATCTGCGCTACTTCGTCGCCGTGGCCGACACCCTGCATTTCGGCAAGGCGGCGGAACGGCTTGGCATGTCGCAGCCGCCGCTCAGCCAGCAAATCCGTCAACTGGAAGAAACCGTAGGCGCGCGCTTGCTGACGCGCACCAACCGTCGCGTCGCGCTGACCGAACCTGGACGCATTTTTCTGAAGGAAGCGCGCGATATCCTTGCACGCGTCGAACGCGCGACCGAACTCGCTCAGCGCGCGCAACGCGGTGAACTGGGCGAGCTGCATATCGGCTTCACGCGGACCATTCCGCTGTCGCAACAAATCCCGCGCGCCATCTTCGAATTTCGTCAGCGTTTCCCTGCCGTCCATTTGCAACTGGAGGAAATGAACTCGCTGCGGCAGATCGATGCGTTGCTCGAACGTCGGCTGCATCTGGGCATCTTGCGGCCGGAATCACTGCCGGGTTCGCTCGTCTCCAAACGCCTGTTCCGTGATCCGCTGGCCGCCGTCGTGCGATCCGATCATCCTGCTGTCAAGCGTGTCAATGCGCGCGGAAAACTTCCGATCGCCGCGTTGGCGCAGGAACCTTTCGTGATGTTTGCGCGCAGCGCGGGCGCAGGTGTCTACGAACGCACATACAACTTGTGTCGTAACGCTGGTTTCTCACCGCGCATCGCACAGGATGCATTGGAGGCCTCGACCATCATCGGTCTTGTTGCTGCAGGCCTCGGTGTCGCCATACTGCCCGAGTCGTGCGGGCATATCGCTCTCGAAGGCGTGACCTTCGTTCCGCTCGCCGACGCTGCCGCGATGTCGGAAATCCACGTGGTCTATCGTGACGACGAGCGCTCGCCCCTGGTGCCACGCTTTGTGCAGTTGCTGTTGGCGGGCACGCGTCAGACAGGATAATTGCTAACCTCAATGTGATCGATGAGATCGATTTTCACGGCATGGCACCTTTGCTCATCGGCGCGGGCGGCGTGACAAGTTGAGGCAGCGGCTGCACGCGGTAGAGCCAAAGTGCAATCAGCAAACCCGCCAAAACAAGCACACCTACGAACAACGCCACACCTTGCCAGCCATAATCCGCGTAAAACAGGCCGCCGCTCGCACCCGCGATGCTTGAGCCCATGTAGTAACTGAATAGATACATCGACGACGCCTGTGCTTTCGCAACGCCACCTCGTCGCCCTACCCAGCTGCTGACGATGGAATGACCGCCGAAGAAGCCGAACGTGATCGCGGTGATGCCCAGGATGATCAACCACAGCGGCGTCATCATCGTGCACGCCACGCCGAAAAGCATGAGGGCAAGCGCGGTCCACAGTACTTTGCGTCGCCCCAGTTTGCCGGCGAGATGTCCCATCCATGCCGAACTGAAAGTGCCGACAAGGTAGATGGCAAAGATCAGGCCCACTACGGTCTGGCTCAGGTTGTATGGCGGCGCCAGCAACCGATAACCCAGATAGTTGTAGACCGTGACGAACGCTCCGAGCAGCAGAAAGCCTTCGGCGAACAGCCAGGGCAAACCGGCATCGCGGAACATAGTGGCGAAGCGGCTCAAGAGCGCGCGCCATTGAAGCGCTTGTGGCCGGAAATAGCGCGATGGCGGTAGCGCCTGCCAGAAAATCACTCCGCAAATAAGCCCAACCACGCCCACGACGGCCACGCCGATACGCCAACCAAAATAATCGGCGACGACACCGGAGATAAGCCGCCCGCTCATGCCGCCGACAGCGCTGCCGCTGATGTACAGCCCCATGCCCAGGCCAATCGATTCCGCATGCATCTCCTCGGTCAGATACGTCATCGCTACCGCGGGCAAACCGCTAAGCGTCAATCCAAGCAAGGTACGTACGGTCAACAGTGCGTACCAGTTCGGCATGAGTGCCGTTAACAACACCAGCACTGCCGAGGAAAGCAGTGACGCCACCATGACGGATTTGCGCCCCCATGCATCGGAGACACCGCCGGCAAACAGCATCGCGAACGCAAGCACCCCCGTGGTCAACGAAAGCGAAAGTGCACTCGCCGCAGCGCTGATGCCGTAGTGCGCACTGAACAGCGGCATCAGCGGCTGCACGCAATACAGCAATCCGAAGGTCGACAAACCGGCTGCGAACAAGGCGAGATTGGTTCGCCGAAAGGCAGGTGTGCCGTGACGAATCAAATCCTCGTCCGTCCATGCTAGGGGCTTGGCAGATGATGGGTCGGAGAGGCTTGCGCTCATCGGGACGTCGCCGTTGCGAATGGCACAAGCATAATCCGGCACACGTGGAGGATCGATAGCGCGGCGAATCTGGCTCGATAGTCGGCGGATATCAATCGGTCATTGCAGTGCCTGGCAATACCTCGCGTATCTGTGCAAGCACGGTAGAGGGCGCCTCCATATTGGCGTGATGCGCGACATTGGGAACAACCACAAGACGCGCGCCGGCAATGCCTTCGGCCAGTACTTTCGACAGTTCCATCACTTCCGGCTGATCGTCGCTCCCCACCATCAGCACGGTAGGCACACGGATCTCGCCAAGACGTTGCAAGGCGGAAGGCTCGGGCACACGTTGGTCCGTAGCGGCGCGCGTCCAATAACTGGTTTCGCGCATGAACAACGCCGACGTCATGGCTTCCGTGCGTTTGCGCACGAGAGGATTCACTTCATGAGGTGCGCGGCGCGTACCATCCGTAAAGGCGCGCAGAGAGCTATCGATCATGCCGCTGGCATCCAACGTATTGAGTGCTTGCAAGAATGCACGCGCGGCAGGGGTGCTGTCGGCAAATTTACCCCAGTAACCAGCGCTTACGAAGATCAAGGCGCTCACGCGTTCCGGGTTGGCGAGCGTGAAGTCGAGCGCCATCGCAGCGCCGCCCGAGCATGCCAGTAAGGCAGTGCGCCGAACGCCACATGCATCCAACACCGCGGCAAGATCTTCATGATGCGCGTAGTCGCCTGGTTCGATCGTGGATCGACCAAAACCGCGTGCATCGTAGCGGATGACATGATGCGTGTCGGCGAACGCGGTGAATTCAATATCCCATTGGCCGCTATCCACCACAAAGCTGTGCAGCATGGTAATGGCGCTGCCCTCGCCTGCGTACTCGACGTGAAGTCGCGCATGTTCGACGTCTACCCAGCGTGTTGTTGCACTGACAGTCATTGGAGTCTCCTTCGCTTCAGAGCGCATTTTTCATCCGACAGATAGGTGGCAGTTCAACGGCTCGCGCGAATTTCGCGAGCTTCCAGGGAAGGCACAAAGATCGGCGGTGCGTAACTCGCAGGTTTGTCGCCAACAGCCACGCCACCGTGCATGCGCGTCTGCTGAATGTCCTGGAACATGTAGTAAGGGAACGGTTTATCGGGAGCGCTCGCTGCATCCAGACGTGTGCGTAATTCAGCGGGTAATTCGAACGACAACGCGGCGAGATTGGCATCGAGCTGCTGCGGCTTAGTCGCACCGATGATCACCGACGCGACGCCCGGCTGCGTCGCGACCCAATTCAACGCCACTGCCGCCATGCTTTGACCCGATGCCTTCGCGACCTTTTCCAGCTCGGCAACGATTTTCCAGTTGCGTTCAGTAAAACGCTCAAAACCCGGTGCGCCAGCGACTTTGGCAAGACGCCCCTCGCCTTCACCACCTTGCTGGCTGGGCTTGTACTTGCCCGACAGCAATCCCATCGCCAGCGGACTCCACGCGGTAATCCCAATACCGAGGTTCTGCGCCAACGACACATATTCGTGTTCGATGTTGCGCTCCGCGAGCGAGTATTCGAGCTGCATGTTGACCAGCGGCGTCAACGCATGCGCTTCGGCGAAAGTTTGCGCTCGCGCTGCGTACCACGCAGGAATGTCGGACAACCCGGCGTAGCGAATCTTTCCTGCACGCACCAGATCGTCAAACGTGCGCATCACTTCTTCGGCTGGCGTGAGTCGGTCCCACGTGTGCAGCAGATAAAGATCGATGTAGTCGGTGCGCAGACGGCGCAGCGACGCCTCCACGGCACGCATGATGTTCTTGCGGCCGTTGCCACCCGCGTTGGGATTGCCCGGCTGTGCGTTGTAGCTGAACTTGGTGGAGATCACCACGCGGTCGCGTGTACCGCTTTCCTCGATGAACTTGCCCACCATGGTTTCGCTGGTGCCTTCGGTATACAGGTCGGCGGTGTCGATGAAATTGCCACCCGCCTCCAGATAGCGATCGAACATGGCACGCGCTGTGTCCTCGGCGGCGCCCCAACCCCAGTCATCGCCGAAGGTCATGGTGCCCAGGGCGAGACGGCTGACGCGCAAACCGGAACGGCCAAGGGTGAAGTACTGATCGAGTGACATGGCTGAACTCCGCAGGTGGAAGACGAGTTCAGTGTGCGCCGGGCGATCCTGTTGAAAAACCACCTGTCACTTGATGCATTATAAAGCTGTTCTAACTAATGACCGAGGACGCCCATGCGGGACGACTACGCCCTGCGCGCTTTCCGCGCGATCGCCGAGCACGGCAGCTTTACCCGTGCGGCAGCCGCTCTCGACGTGACAGCTTCGGCCCTGAGCCAAACCCTGCAGCAGCTCGAAACGCAGCTCGGGACGCGCCTGTTACAGCGCACAACGCGTCGCGTAGGCCTGACCGAAGCGGGCGGCGACCTGCTCAAACGCATCGCACCAGCGCTTACCGAGCTGGACAGGGCGATGGACGAGACCCGTCAGCACGGCGATCGCGCGCGCGGCACGCTCAGGTTGACCGTTCCTTTCATCGTGTCGCAATGGATGATCGAACCGATGCTCGCTGAATTCATGGCGCGATGGCCCGATGTACGGCTGGATATTCACGTCGACAACAGCCTTACCGACCTGGTCGCCGACAGTTTCGATGCAGGCATCCGTTTGGGTGAACGGGTGGAGCGCGACATGGTTGCGGTACCCATCAGCGGACCGATGCGCTCCGTAGTGGTCGCCTCTCCCACCTATTTCAAACGTCACGGCCGACCTGAAAATCCGAAAGAGCTTCAAAGCCACAACTGCATAAAATTCCGCCTGCCAAGCAGCGGCGCGATTTATCGCTGGGAATTTGCGCATCGCAGCGGCGCGCAAAAAGGAAGTTGGTACGAGATGGCCGTTGACGGGAGCCTGACCGTCAACGACTTCTCGTTAGCTTTGCGGGCCGCCGAAGACGGCATCGGCATGACGTACTTGCTCGACATGAACGTGCGCACTGTGATCGATGCCGGTCGATTGGAATGCGTGCTCGAGCCCTGGTTACCGCCGTTTGAAGGCTTATACCTGTACTACCCGAGCCGGTTCCAGGTACCGCCAAAACTGCGCGTATTTATCGACTTTGTTCGCGAATGGGCTACTCGTGCAGCGGCTCCGAAGAGCCGCTCTAACGAGGAATGGAAACCCGATTAGTGATAGCGCCAATAACCGCCCACCCAAACGTGCCCAGTTGCGTAATAGCCAGGCACCCAAACGCGAGCCGGACGAGCCGGAACAACAATGCAACCTGTTTGGGCGAGCGTGCCACCCACTATGGCAAGCGCGAACAGGAAGACAGAAAGATAACGACGCATGGCAAATCTCCTCGTGAGTTGGAACTCAAGTCGGAGAACGCAGCCGTGATTCTTTGCGATGACCGTAGAAACCTGAACTGATGCCGAGGGTTCAGCCCCGCCGTCAGGCATGTGAAAGCTGTTACGTGCAAGAACTGCCAGCGCGTATTCATGTCAACGCTAAAGCAAAGGCATGCGGTGCCGTTACTTTGAATGTGTTCATCCGCGCCGAGGTAATTTGCACGGTCGATGCTTCAAAAATTACGCATTCTGTACGCGAACGACGAAATCTTTTATCCGATTTCTATTCAGCAATGTGCATGATTCGCACCGCGCAAAACACACACATAACCATAGAGCGCGCTTGTTCGATATCTGGAAAAACCACCGTGTGATGTTCAGCAGGCTTGCAGCCGGAGGCCGCCGACGCGAGGTAGCGGGCAGCAGCCTTTCGATGGTCCGGCTCCGGCTGCAAACCTGCTGAACATCATGCTTGTGTTTCCAATCAACCCGCTGCCAGATGTGCCATTGCCGTGCGGTATCGCGCGGCAATGCGTTCTTCATCGCGATGATGAAAATCGCGCACGACCCACTGGCCACCGGTCATGACGTGACGAACCAGCGGCGTGTTGCCGGCAAACAGAAAACTGTCCATCGCCGAACGCTTGTCGCGCGCAGCCAACAGCGGCGATTCGCTATTGAGCACGATGAAGTCGGCACGCTTGCCGTCGCTTAGGTCGCCGATAGCAAGATCCGCCGCTTGAGCACCACCCTGCAAGGCAGCTCGCCACAGTGTCTCGCCGACGCTGTCGCCCGCATGGCGTGCCGCAACATTGCGGTGCCGCGTCAGCAGGCGCTGTCCATATTCAAGCCAACGCAACTCTTCCACAGGCGAGATGGAGATGTGCGAATCCGACCCGATGCCGAGCACACCTTTCGCATCGAGATAACGCGCAAGCGGAAACAATCCGTCGCCCAGATTCGCTTCCGTCGTAGGACATAAACCGGCTACCGCACCGCTACGCGCAATCTGCGCCGTCTCCGCTTCGGTGAGATGCGTGGCATGCACCAGGCACCAGCGTTTGTCGACATGCGCGTGGTCATACAGCCACTCGACCGGTCGTGCGCCACGCGTGGCGAGGCAGTCTTGCACTTCGCCGATCTGCTCGGCGATATGAATGTGTATAGGGCCAGCCTTCAGCGCTTCGTGCTCAACGACACCACGCCATGACTGCTCGGGAATCGCACGCAGGGAATGAAGTGCTACGCCCACGCGTAAGTCACTGCGTTCAAGTTTGCGCAAAGACGCCAGCACGTGAAGATAGCTCTCCACATCATGACCAAAACGGCGCTGGCGTGGCGATAGCGCGCGGCCGTCGAAACCGCCGCTCATGTAAAGCACCGGTAACAAGGTAAGTGCGATACCTGCTTCGCGCGCCGCTTCGATCAGCGCAAGCGACATCGCTTCGGCTTGCGCGTAAGGCGTGCCATCCGGTTGATGATGCAGATAATGAAATTCGCAAACTTGCGTGTAACCCGCTTTGAGCATTTCCACGTAAAGCTGTGCGGCTATGGCCTGCAACGTGTCCGGATTAATGCGGGCAGCGAAACCATACATGGTTTCGCGCCAGGTCCAGAAGGAATCGTCCCCGGGACCGCGACGCTCGGCGAGGCCCGCCATCGCGCGCTGGAACGCATGCGAATGCAGATTCGGCATGCCCGGAAGCACCCATCCATCGAGGAGTTGCTCGGAACCGCCGCGAGACGCGCCGATCCAACCCTGGTTGTCCACGGCAAAAACGGCGTCGGAGCGCCACTCATTGTCGCGCCAGAGTTGGCGTGCTTTAAAGGTATGGGCCGCGGCCGAATCGCTCATGAACAATCTCCCTGTGGCTTGCGGAGTTTACCGGTTCGCTCGCATCCGCTTCACCTTGCATGCGAAAAAATGAAGGAATGGCCAAGAAAAGCGAAATGTCGCCCAAGTTGACCTTGCGGCAAGCCACGCCCCTGGATGTACCCGCACTTGTAGACCTCACCGCACGCATTTACACGGCCGAGTGGGGGCATTCGGCGGAAATGTTGCGATCCCAGCAGACACATTTCCCCGAAGGTCAGTTCGTTGTCCAATACGAAGGCAACATCGTCGGCTACTGTGCCACGTTTCGTATCGACGAATCCCTGGCCTTGAAGCCGCATACGTGGATGCAGATTACCGGCGGAGGCATGGCATCGCGCCATAATCCGGACGGCAACTGGCTGTACGGCATGGAAGTGGTGGTGCATCCCGATTATCGAGGCATGCGCATCGGCCAGCGCCTTTATCAGGCACGCAAACGGTTGTGCAACGACTTGAAGTTACGTGGCATTACATTCGGCGGACGCATTCCCGGCCTTGCACGAAACATTCAACGTTATGGAAGTCCGGAAGCCTATGTTCAAGCGATTGTCGAAGGTCACCGACGCGATCCAACGCTGAGTTTTCAGCTAGCCAACGATTTTGAAATCATCGGCCTTCTGCGCGCCTACGTGCCGACGGATTACGACTCGCTCGGCTATGCTGCACATCTGGTGTGGCGCAACCCTGCGTTGCTGGATCAACCTGATATTCCTGCCATCAAATCAACGCGCAACCTGCCCCATTCGGTACGCGTGGCGACGGTGCAATACATGCAGCGCCGCATCAAGTCGTTCGAGGAATTCGCCACGCACGTCGAATACTTCACCGACATTGCAGCGGATTACAACGCCGATTTCGTTACCTTTCCGGAAATGATTACGCTGCAGTTGCTGTCGATCGAGAACGAGGAGTTGTCTCCCGTCAACACCATACGCAAGCTCAGCCACTACACACCGCAAGTAAAGGAGCTTTTCACGCATCTGGCGGTGCATTACAACATCAACATCATCGCCGGCTCGCATCCGACCGAGCAGCAGAATGGCGACATCCACAATGTCTGCTATGTGTGTCTGCGCGATGGCTCACTGCACGAGCGCGAGAAAATTCACCCCACGCCCAGCGAGCGCATCACGTGGAATGTCACCGGTGGCGACACGGCGGCAACGGTTCTGACCGATTGCGGCCCGATTGGCGTGATGATCTGCTACGACTCGGAATTTCCGGAAGTCGCGCGGCATCTGGTCGATCAGGGTGCACTGATGTTGTTCGTGCCGTTTTGTACCGACGTGCGCGAAGGCTATCTGCGCGTTCGCTACTGCGCGCAAGCTCGTGCTGTCGAAAATCAATGTTATGTGATTATGTCGGGCAACGTCGGCAACCTGCCCGGCGTCAACAACTTCGATATCCAGTACGGTCAAAGCTGCATCCTGACGCCCAGCGATTTTCCTTTCGCGCGCGATGGTGTTGCCGCCGATTCCACACCGAACATCGAAACAGTGTTGTTCGCCGACCTGCGGCTGGAAAGTCTTGCCATGGCGCGCAACGCCGGTGCCGTGCAGAATCTCAAGGATCGGCGCTTCGACCTCTACGAAACACGCTGGCTGACACGGCCTCGTTAACCGACAGCATCCTCTCGTCACGGGGGAGAGGAAGCGTGGCCCATCTGCCATAATCGGAGAATGTCCGAATCTCCTGCACAGCCACCCAAAGCCTCCAATCCACGGCTGCGCGCCGTGCTTGGTCATGAGTTTTTTGCTCCCTATCAATGGAAGCGCCGCATTGCCCTATGGAGCGGCGCCATCCTGGTTGCACTGGCAGCGATTCTGTTTGCCAAGGCCAGCGATTGGGCCTATGTGCTGTTTCAGAAAATCGTGGCGCATGGCATCTGGATTCCGCTGATCATGACCCCTGCCGTATTCGGCTTACTGTCGTGGGCCACCGAAGGCCGGTTGCGCGCTGCGCGCGGTAGCGGTATTCCGCAGGCGATCGCTTGTATCCATATCGAGGATGAGAGTTTTCGTACGCGGATGCTGGCGCTGCCGATTGCCGTCAGCAAAATGGTGCTCACCTTGGTGGCACTTGCCGTGGGTGCATCGATTGGCCGCGAAGGTCCGACCGTGCACATCGGCGCAGGCTTGTTCTACTCGCTGGGAAGAAGGCTTGGCTTCTCGGACCCCAAAGCGATCTCGCGCTTTATTCTCGCCGGTGGTGCCGCAGGTATCGCGGCCGCATTCAATACGCCGCTCGCGGGCGTGGTATTCGCCATTGAAGAATTGGCCGGTACGTTCGAACACCGCTTCAGCGGCTTGTTGCTCACCGCCGTGATCGTGGGTGGCGTGGTGTCGTTGGGCATTACCGGCAATTACGCTTACTTCGGCACGGTACAAGCCAGTCTGCCGCTGGGGCATGCGTGGTTGGCGGTGTTGCTATGCGGGCTCGTGGGCGGCTTGTTGGGCGGCATATTTGCTCGACTCATTCTTTTAAGCCGGCAAGGACCGTTGGCGGCGGTTGGCCGCTTGCGCGAACGCAACCCGATTCTGTTCGCCGTCGGGTGCGGTTTTGCACTGGCGTTGCTCGGCGTGTTTTCGCATAACGCTGTGTACGGCACGGGCTACGCGCAAGCACGCGCCTTCGTGCAGGAAGCATCCCTTACGCCGGGCCATGGTTTCGGCATCGTCAAATTGCTTGCCAACGTGGTGTCGTATTGGGCAGGTATTCCGGGCGGCATTTTTTCGCCGGCATTGGCGGTGGGCGCCGGACTTGGTCACAACATCGCTTACTTCCTGCCGCACGCGCCGGAAGCCGCCGTGGTGCTACTGGGCATGAGTGCTTATCTCTCTGGCGTGACCGGCGCTCCGCTGACATCAGCCGTGATTGCCATGGAGCTGACGAACAATCAGGACATGGTGATTCCGATCATGGCGGCTTGTCTCCTCGCCCGCGCGGCGGCATCGATCTTCTGTCCCACGCCGGTGTACAAGGATTTCGCCGAACGCTTGATCCAGGACTTCGAACGACAGCAGGCGGAACGTTCGGCTGTCGAAAAACAGCGTGCGCCATCTCCGGTAAGCAGTGAGGTGGGGCCAACCAGCGCGTATGGCGAACCTGTCGCACCCACCGATATATCCGACGAAAAGCCTGAGTCATGAATTGGGACCTGCTACTGACGAATGCATCGCTCGCCACGTTTGTCGGCGAAGCCAGCCACGGTCTGCTGACCGATGCAGCGATTGCCTGCCAGGATGGCCGCATCGTTTGGTTAGGTGCAATGCGAGATCTTCCTTCCGCGTCAGCAACAATGGCGTTGGAAGTCCACGACCTCGATGGCGCACTGGTCACGCCGGGATTGATCGACTGCCACACGCATCTGGTCTTCGGCGGCGATCGAGCGCAGGAATTCGATCTGCGTCTTAATGGCGCTAGCTACGAAGAGATCGCGCGTGCAGGTGGCGGCATTGTGTCGACGGTGCGTGCGACGCGTCATGCGAGCGAGGACGAACTCTTCGCACAGTCACTACCACGTGCACGCGCGCTGCTGGCCGATGGCGTCACCACGCTCGAAGTCAAATCCGGTTATGGACTGGAGTTGGAGGCGGAACGACGCATGCTGCGCGTGGCGCGACGCTTGAGCGAAGCACTCGGCATTCATGTTCAGACCAGCTTTCTGGGATTGCATGCGATTCCGCCGGAGTACAAGGATCGGCGCGATGACTATGTCTCGCTTGTTTGCGATGAACTGCTGCCGGCACTTGCGAACGAAGGTCTGGTCGATGCCGTAGACGCGTTCTGCGAGGGCATCGGTTTCACGCGCGCCGAAACGGAGCGCGTGTTCGAGCATGCGCGCTTGCTTGGCTTGCGGGTAAAACTGCATGCGGAACAGTTATCGGATCTGGACGGTGCCGCGCTGGTCGCCGAATTCGGCGGATTGTCCGCCGACCATCTCGAATACCTTAGCGATTCGGGCATTCAGGCGATGGCGCGGGCGGGTACGGTGGCAGTGCTTTTGCCCGGCGCCTTCTACGCGTTGCGTGAAACCAAACTTCCGCCAGTGGATGCGCTGCGCTCGCACGGCGTACCGATGGCGATTGCGACGGATTGCAATCCAGGCACATCCCCGCTTCTGTCGTTGCGGCTGGCTGCGAATATGGCGTGCACATTTTTCAGGCTGACACCTGAAGAAGCGTTGCGCGGCATCACGGTGAACGCTGCACGCGCTTTGGGTTTATCCGATCGCGGCACATTGGCTGTTGGGAAGCGCGCCGATCTCGTCGTATGGAATGCGAGACAACCCGCAGAATTGTGTTACTGGATTGGCGGCGGTCTAGTGCGCCAGGTATGGATTGGCGGCGTGACTGCTAAGCAGGCGTCCTGATTTGCTGCTGTGACAACCCTGCGAAGTGATCAAAGCGTTTCAAACTCGCGCGCGATCCACGAAAGCTGGTAAATGACGCCCGCGACGGCAAAGAGTTCATGAAAGCGTGGCCGTCTCGTGCATATGGCGACGAGACTCAACACAATGTACGTGCCATTGCGTATCGCGTATTCCGTGCCGAAACTGCGCAAATAAGTAGGCCCTTTCACCCATGTGTCGGCATAGTCGATGATGTACATCACGGCGAGCGTGCCGAAGAACCATGCGCGGCGGGAATAGTAGTAGTCCCGATAATCTTTATAGCCAGCGATTTGTTCGGGAAAGATCAGCGCACAAAGCAGGTACAACAGCAGCGCATAGATCACCACGAACATATACAGATTGAAGCTCCACTGCTGCAATGACGCGAGCCGGAATTCCCACCACCAGAAATGCAGCAGGAAAAGAAACATGGAAAACGCCCAGACCAGATGCACCCAGTAGATGCCGGTCTGTTTGGGGTGCTCGACGATGCGTGCGGCGTGACGCAGCAAGTGCGTCAGCGCAAGACCGACGATCATGCCCATCAGCACGCGTACGTGCAGATAGATATCGACTTCCGGTAGCGCACTAGTGGGAGGTACCGCCATATCGCTTCCCTCGCCCGCCTTTGGATTCGGCGACCTCGAGTGTATGCGACCGACTGTCCCCGGATAATGAAAAAGCCCCCGACGGGCGGGGGCTTTTTAGGACGCCGAGCTGGGAAGCTCAGGCCGATTTTTTCTTCGGAGCGGCTTTCTTGACGGCTGCCGGCTTGGTCACGGTCGGCTTGGCGCCGGCCACGGCGGCCTGCACCGAGTGCGCGCGCGTGTTGCCGTAGCTGCCACGGTAGGTCTTGCCGCGACGGGTTTTGCGATCACCCTTACCCATAAGAACTCCTTAAAGCGTAATGCTGTGGACGGTCTATCATCCTAGCAGCGGGGCCCTCAAGCGCCAAGGGTGACGTCAGTGGGGGTGGCGCGCGTTGCAGCCGGGGTCGCCATCGGGGCAATCGCCCGGGTCGATCTGGACGGTGGTGTGCCGGATGCCAAAGCGATCCTGCAGGGTGCGATTCACGGCGGCCAGTACGCGCGCATCGTCACTGTGATCGTGTAGCTCAAGATGCAGCGTGGCCATGCGCGAGCCGGATGCAAGCTGCCAGACATGCAGATGGTGCACATCGCGAATGGACACATCGGCGGTAAGAAGCACGGTTTCGACTTCCTGAGGGTCCATGCCCTCTGGCACGCCCTCAAGCAAGATGTGCGTCGAGCGGCGCAGCAACTGCCACGCGCTGTGCAGGATCAACAGCGACACTAGCAGCGATAGCACCGGGTCAGCCCAGTTCCATCCCATCCAGCGCACGGCCAATGCAGCAAGCACGGCACCCACGGAACCCAGAAGATCCCCCAGCACATGCAACGTCGCTGCGCCGAGGTTCACGTCGTCGTGGGCATGCCCATGCAGGCTGCGCAACACAATCAGATTGACGAGCAAGCCGACAATCGCAACACCAAGCATCACACCGGAGAGAATCTCGACCGGCTTGAAAAGTCGCGTGATGGCTTCGTAGGCAATAAATCCAACCAGCACAAACTGCGTGAGCGCATTGACGAAACCGGCCAGTACTTCCAGGCGCCCGTAGCCATAGGTGCGTCGCGCATCCGCCGGACGCAACGCCAGGCGCACCGCAAAAAAGGCTAGTGCGAGCGCCAGTGAGTCGACCAGCATATGACCCGCGTCGGCCAGCAGCGCCAGCGATCCCGACCATAGGCCGCCAACCACTTCGGCGATCATCATTCCCGCGGTGAGCACAAACGCAAACAGCAATTTGCGCTCGCGCCCCGTCGCCCTCGTTGTCTCCTGAGGGTGATCGTGATGCTCGCAGGCGTGGCTGTGCACGTGATTCATTGAATAATGCTAGGAAGCATCGCCGCCGTTACACAATCACTGCACGCTCAATGCGCGCAGTGCGGGCCATGTACGTGGCCAAGCTGACGATCGAATCGAAGATTGACGAAGTGAGCGCTGGCAACCAGCAAACCGCCGCAAGTGACCAGCACGCTGTGCAAGATGATCGAATAGTTCTCCGCAAAGGTAACGCCCATCACCAGCAACGCCAGTCCTGGAAATGCCAGTCGAAGTGGCAGCGATCGATGATGACGGCGATAGCCGTTGACGAGTGCAAACAGTGCAAGTGCGCTGGCACACAGCACAAAACCGCGCTCAAACGCGTGATCGGCGAGAAAGCTCAATCCCAGTAAGGGAAGAATCGCCAGGACAAATGGCAGCAACGCGCAGTGGATGGCGCAGAGAAATGACGCGGTGGCGCCGACTCTATCGGCGAAGTTCCACCAGCGTGTCGGAGGCGGCGTTGGCGTGGAATCCATGTGGGACTACACCATGCAGGGGTTAGCCGGGGGGCGGCATCGTTTTGATACAATATAACATCGATGAGCCGCACGCAAGCGACCCAGTCAAGGGGAGCAAATTACGGAGGAATCAGGCCTTGCGGCACTCTTTGCAGATGCCGTGCACTTCCAGAGTCTGTGCCTGGGGGCGGAAGCCGAACGTCTTGGCTTGCGCTTCGATGAGTTCGGCAACCCGTTCATCGCACACTTCTTGCGCGCTGGAGCACACATCGCAAATCAGGAATGGCACCTGATGCGCTTCGGCCGGGTGATGGCATGACACGAACGCGTTGATCGATTCCAGCTTGTGGATGAAGCCATGTTCAAGCAGGAAATCGAGTGCGCGATAGACCGTGGGCGGGGCCGCATTTCCATGCCGTTCGCGCAGATGATCGAGCAAATCGTACGCCTTGACCGGTTTGCCCGCGGCCGCAATGAGCTCCAGCACTTCCTTGCGCAGCGGCGTGAGACGCAGACCGCGCTCCTCACTGGCGTGCTCCACTGCCGCGACGAACTCCTTGGGACCGTCGTGGTGATGGTGCATATGCGCTTTGACGGAATGACTGTCGCTCAACGGATTCACCTCGACTTTGATAATACACCCCATCGGCTAAACATTAGCGCGGAAGCGGCGGTGGCTTGGCTGATTTGGGGATGAGCAGGACAATAATCCAGCCGATCGGTCCCAGTGCCAACGCCCAGACGACGCCGGCCATCAGACGGCCCCGCCACCAACCCAACAAGGCGCCTACGACAACAAAAACCACACTCCACCAGAACAGCGCGGCCAGCGGCAGCATGTTCATCAGGTTCATGAAGATGTGAAGGGACGCGTCGGGCGAACTCATATCGACGCCCTGCGATGCCTTGGCAATCAGCTCATCCATTATGCTCCTCGGTACGAGCGCAGCGCGCGCGACTGACAACTTCAGCATTCTGGCCCAGAAGACGGCTGACGTGCAGTGTCGCAGTCGTCGGTGCGCACTGATCGCTGCTAAATCACTCTCAGGAATCTTCCGTCCACATGTGGAATATCGCCTCGAATTTTCCAGAACTGTTGGCCGCCCGATATCAACTCGGTCCGATCTACGGCAGTGAAGACATCTGCACGTTGCTTTACAGCCTGGTTCGCAGGGAAAGACCGGAAGTCGTCGTAGAGCTGGGCACCGGCATGGGCGTGACAACCGCGTGGATTGCCGCCGCGATGAAAGAGAACGGCGTCGGCACTATCTATACCTACGACAACGGCAGCCATTTCCAGGTGCCCGACGTGAGGAACTTTCTTGCCGTAACG
>NZ_DATHMR010000028.1:0-12076 GCF_035486915.1 Dyella sp.
CCCGATCGGATGTATTCGCCGAGTGTGTCCAATATCGACTGCGCGCGCACGACGAAGGTTCTTTGCGGAACGTTGCTGCCATACATGGCAACGATGGCTTTCGAATGCCACGAGACAATCGTTCCAGCCCCACCCGGGATAGTGATGAACCCACCGGCATGCCCTCCACCGCCGCCGCCACCGTGAACATCAATGATGCGACCGCTGGCATCGCCGATAAGGACGGCGGGATAGACACGCCCAGGTTCGTCCGTATCAAAGCTGCTCGTTTTGTTCATGCTGCTTTGAACGGGGGCCAGCGAGAAATAGGTATAGCCATTTTCCGCGGTCAATTGCGCACAACGATATATCCAGAAATACCAGACGCGATCCTTGCTGGTCTTACCGTTACCGTCGAAGTAGACGACGTAATGACTATCGTCGATCTTTTGCTCACTGTATCCGCCTGTGATGCCCCGTTTCTGGTAAGCCGTGGCACAGCTCGTAAGCACCGTCACCACCAGCAACGATGCGATGATCTTGAATAACCGCTTCATGTTTCCCCCTGATCGATCGGATGCAATGGCAGAAATGCTCCTAATGAGCTTTCCCGGATTCCTCTGTTACACGCACGCCACATACACCTGATGATGGCGTAACAGCATGATGTTGAATTGCTAAAAGGCAGGAGCATCTTTCGCACTTAAAGCGCTTATACCGAGCACGATTGGTAGTCCGCGCATCGCTGGCGCGGCTTGATCCAATTCCGGATAGCCCGAATTTTGCCGCACTTGGACATCGCGAAGACCACCGTGGACATCGACGGTGATATGCACAAAGGGGATGCCTTCATGGTGAAAGTGGATGGCCTCGGGCGGGTAGTACGGCGCCACCGTTCCCACGATCATCAGATGCACACTTGCACAATCGTCTGCCGTGGCCAGACCAGCCGCGAACAAATCGCCAAACAGCAACGTCACGAGAACGCAGCACCATCCCCGGCCACATTCGCTACTCATATGTCCCCCTGACACATGTATGAGCTTTCGCTGATTATGGCCGCTTCCGGTGACGATGAAAATTATCGCCACCCAATCAGATCATTCGCTTGCGTGAAACTGACGTCACTTGGTAGGCGTTGCGTGTAGCTAGCGAGAGGAGCTCGCAGCCGGAGGGCAAAGTGACGCTAATTTTGAAGATGTTTCCACCCTGGCAAGTAAAATGAAGGGGCCACCGATATGCGCCCCTTCATTCGCTCCTGCTGCATGGATACATTCGTTACGCGATCGTCTCTGCGAGGAACCACGCCCTGCCTTCGGCTTCGTCGATCCAATTCTCGATGAGGCTGGCCGAAGCGACATCCTCGTGCCTGTCGCATAAAGCGTGGGCTTCTCTCAATCTGGCAACGAGTTTTTGATTGTCTTCCAGCAGTTCCGCGAGCATGTCGCGCGGTGCCACATCATCCGCGTCGTTGTCGGCGGTGCGTTGCAGCCTGACGGCGTGCACCATCGAACGCAACGTTGTCCCGCCGAGCTTGCGTACTCGTTCCGCAATAGGGTCCGTCGCCGCGAAAATCTGCGCACTTTGTTCGTCCAGCAACAAGTGATAGTCGCGGAAGTGCGGCCCGGTCATGTGCCAATGAAAGTTTTTCGTTTTGAAAAACAAGGCGAACATATCGGCCAATATGAGGTTAAGGCTGGCCGATATCTCGGAAACGGCTTTGGCACTTATGCCGGCCGGCAACGTTGTCGCCACGACAGCTAAGTTGTGCGTCTTGGTCAAGGACATGTCCATCATGCATCTCCATGGGTTTTGTTGGTCGCGAGGCGGGCCACGGCGGCGGCGACACCGGCCCCGTATTCGGGATCGGCCTTTGTGCAGTTATCGATGTGGCGTTGTTTCACTTCGTCTCTGGCATCGCCCATGGCTCGCGCGGTGTTGTCGAAGAGTGTCTGACGCTGGGCGTTGCTCATCTTGCGGAACAGGTCACCGGGCTGCTGGTAGTGATCGTCGTCGACGCGATGATCCCAATGAGCTGCGGCACCATCGATCTCCAGCGGTGGCTCGTTGAGTTGGGGCTGGTCGGTCCAGACACCCTTGCTGTTAGGCCAGTAGGAAGGCGTACCGCCCAGGTTGCCGTCGGTACGCATCGTGCCGTCGCGGTGATAGCTATGGAACGGGCACTTGGGTGCATTGACGGGGATATGGTTGAAGTTCACCCCAAGCCTGTAGCGCTGCGCGTCCGCATACGAGAACAGACGAGCTTGCAGCATCTTGTCCGGCGAGTAGCTGATGCCGGGCACGATGTTCGCGGGCGAGAAAGCGGCTTGTTCCGTCTCCGCGAAGAAGTTGTCCGGATTCCGATTCAATTCGAAATAACCGACTTCGATCAGCGGATAGTCGGCCTTGGGCCAGACTTTCGTGAGATCGAAAGGATTGAACGGGAATGCCTTGGCCTGCGCGTCGGTCATGACTTGAATGAACAGCGTCCAGCGCGGGAAATCGCCGCGTTCGATGCTGTCGTATAGGTCGCGCTGATGCGTCTCGCGATCCTTGCCGACAACCGTCTCCGCATCCGTGTCCGTCAGGTTCTCAATACCCTGTTGGGTGCGGAAATGGAATTTCACCCAGGTGCGTGCATTCGCTGCATTGATGAAACTGTAGGTGTGGCTACCGAAGCCATGCATGTGGCGGAACGTGCGCGGAATCCCGCGTTCGCTCATGACGATGGTGACCTGGTGCAATGCTTCGGGTAGCAGACTCCAGAAGTCCCAATTGCTATCTGCACTGCGCATGCCTGTGCGCGGATCGCGCTTGATTGCGTGATTCAGATCGGGAAAGCGCAACGGATCGCGGAAGAAGAAAACCGGCGTGTTATTGCCGACAACATCCCAGTTGCCTTCTTCGGTGTAGAACTTGAGCGCAAATCCGCGAATGTCGCGCTCGGCATCCGCGGCACCGCGCTCGCCGGCCACCGTCGAGAAGCGGGCAAACATGGGCGTCTTCTTGCCGATTTCCGAGAAAATATTGGCCTTGGTGTAACGCGTGACGTCGTGCGTAACGGTAAAGGTGCCGTGTGCACCTGCACCTTTGGCATGCATGCGTCGCTCTGGGATCACCTCGCGCGCGAATTGGGCCAACTTTTCGATCAACCACACGTCTTGCAAGAGCGCGGGGCCGCGCGGCCCTGCGGTCTGAATGTTTACGTTGTCGCTGACAGGTGCGCCGGTTGCGTGAGTCAGAGGGGGAAATTTGGATTTGTCGTTCATGGCAATGCTCTCAATATAAAGAGTGGGCGCCAGCATCTCGCTCAGCACTTGGGTGTTTGTCGCAGCGAGGTTCACTCTAATTCGCGCCACAGGTGACTGGAATTTCATTATTTCAATGTCATCGATAGCCCGCATCTATATGGCCAGCGCATGTTTGTTCGCTTAAACCGGATCGTTGGCGAAAAGGCTTCGTCATGCCGTCCAGGCCGAACCGCGGATCACGCTGCAAAAATTCCCGGGATGGAAATGCGAGTCCTTGTCGGCGAGCACGTCAGCTTTGACGTTGCCGAATGTGGTATCGGGCTTGTGTTTAATGCCGTCGTAGAACGTCTGGATGATGTCTTCCTTGAACTGGTTTCCGCGTGGATATGCACGCACGACAGCGTCTCGTTCGGCATCGCTGTATTGGTCATAAGCCATGCCTAGCACATCCATTTCGACGCCTGCGGTAACCAGCGCAATCACGGGATGCATGTGCTGCGGGATGCCAGGCGTGGTGTGCAGCGCGATGGCTGTCCACACTGTGTCGATGTCTTGCTGGTTGATACCACGGCTCTTCAGGAAGTCGCGCGCGACATTGGCGCCGTCTACCTCGAAACGTTCGTTGGCGCTGCTATGCCGGGGCGTCAGCCCCATGTCGTGGAACATGCAACCGCAATAGAGCAATTCCGGATCGAACTTCAAACCGCGACGCTTACCGGCCAATGCGCCGAAGTAATACACGCGACTGGAGTGATGAAACAGCAGCGCAGAGGCTGTATCGCGAACCACTTCGGTAATCTCGCGGGCAAGCTGGCTGTCGGGAACGGCAACGCCATGAATGTTGAGGGACATGATGGATCTCCATAGGCTGGGGATATCGATTCTCCGGCTCTCGATTGCTGTCCTCAATAGGCGTAATACGTCATATACTGCCATTTCGCGCGTCATGCGGACGTACGGGAGACTCATCCCACATGGCCAAAACGGTTGCTGTCGTTGCCTTGCCCGGTGTCCAGTTGCTCGACGTTTCCGGCCCACTGGATGTGTTTGCGCAGGCGAATGTCGAAGCGGGCAAGGAGTTCTACGCGCTGAAAGTCATCGCTTGTCAGCGCGGCCCCATCCGTAGTTCGTCCGGGGCGCGTCTGCTGCCCGATGAGATTGCCGGCGAGGGAAGCGAACGTATCGATACCTTGCTGGTTGCCGGAGCCCCAAACGCCGGGAAGATCGCCCTGTCACCTCATCTCCTGAAATGGCTGCGCACGACAGCAAGGCGCAGTCGTCGCTACGGATCGATTTGCACCGGCGCCTTCGTGCTCGCCGCAACGGGTTTGCTCGATGGGTATCACGTCACGACCCATTGGTCGGCGGTTGAGGATCTCGCTCGCGCATTTCCCAAGATTCAGATAGATAAGGACGCGCTTTATGTCCGCGACAGAAAACTGCGTACTGCCGCAGGCGTGACGGCGGGTTTGGATCTGGCGTTGGTTCTGGTCGAGGAAGATTTGGGCCGCGATATCGCAAAGCGTGTCGCCGGGCAGTTGGTCATGTACTTCAAGCGGCCAGGCGGACAATTGCAATTCAGCCGAAAAGGGGAAAGCCGGCCTATCGGGCGCTCGGTGCTGCAGGAAGTTCAGCGCTGGGTTGCCGCTACACCGGATGTGGATCACAGCATTGCCAGCATGGCAAAGCGTGCAGGGTTGAGTCCTCGGCACTTCGCGCGTCTATTCCACGCAGAGGTAGGCATAACACCTGCGGCATGGGTCGAGGCCAGCCGCGTCGCTGCGGCCCGGTCGCTGCTGGAAAATGGACACGACACGCCAAAGCTGGTTGCCTCCAAATGCGGCTTTGCCAATGCCGACACGCTACGCCGGGCATTTCAGAAGCACGTTGGCGTTACGCCTGCCGAGTATCGCAAGCAGCACACGTTACGACTCCAATAGCTCGTGCGTCCCTGCACGTGTTCAACGGTGAACCCAAACAGGAAAGGACTATTGCTCCCTCTGCACCGGCAACAACACCGCACTCTCCCCACCCATTCCGTGCATGACGCTAACCGTCTCTGCGCGGTAATCCTCCGGCTTGGCGAAGAAGATGTTCGGCACATAGGTTTGCGGGTTGCGGTCGTACACTGGGAACCAGGTGGACTGGATCTGCACCATGATGCGGTGTCCGGGCTGGAATACGTAATTGACCGGGGGTAGGCCGAATTTGTATTCCTGCACCTGTCCTGCGGGAATCGCCGATGGTGCAGCAAGATCCTGGCGATAGCGGCCACGGAAAATATCCATGCTGATCGGTAGCTCGTAACCGCCCATTTCTGGCTGCTCGGCATACGATGGCGGATAGACGTCGATAATCTTCACTACGAAGTCGACGTCAGTGCCCGTAATTTTTGCAAAAATGTCCGCGACTGGGTTGCCTTGCAGACGCACTGCGTGATCGAGCGGCGCCGTCTGAAAAGTAATCACGTCGGGACGACTGGCAGCGAAACGCTGATCGTGCAGCAACCATGTGCTCCACTGCGCGTGATCGCTGAAGCGGATGGGCTGCGGAATGAATGGCACCGGCTTGTCGGGGTCGGAGACGTAACTGTCTTCGCCAGCGGCAGGACGATCGAAACTCAACTGATGATTCGCGCTCAGAAACATCGGCGTGAGGTGTTGCACGCCCGGCCAATCCGATAGCGACTCCCAATGCTTTTCCGATGGTTCGAAAACCATCACGCGCGGCAAGGGATGTGCGGGCTTTTCGTCTTTCAGATACTGATCGAAGAACGGAATCAGGACATTCTTGCGGAAGTCGGCCGAAGTATCGCCGTTCCACTTCAGCGGACCCAACGACTCGCCTGCGCGATTGATCTGACTGTGAAACCACGGGCCAAGCACCAGATGGTTGTTGGCTATAGCGCCTGCTTTCTTGAGCGCCTCAAACGTGTGCACAGCACCGTAGATGTCTTCCTGATCCCACAGACCTTGCAACCACATGGTCGGCACATGTGACGGGTGTGCGACTTCCAGTTTGTCCAGTGCCTGCAATTGCCAGAACGCGTCGTAGGCAGGATGCGCCGAGAGTCGGTTCCACCAGGGCAGTTGCTGAAAGCCGTGCGAGTTGGCATAGACGCCTGCGGCGCCGCCGTTCAAGTAGGTCTGGTAATCGTCGTAACCCACGCGCGGCACAGGATCGCTCGCCCCGGCAACTGTGCTTTGCTCGGTGAAGTAGTCGAGATTGCCTTGGCGAAACGCGCCGTTATGAAACCAGTCGTCGCCGCGCCAGCCATCGACCATGGGACTTTCCGGCGCGGCCACTTTCAATGCGGGGTTCGGGCCCAGCAGAGCCATCGCCACCGTCCAACCATCGTACGACGATCCGATCATGCCCACTTTGCCGTTGGATTCGGGCACGTTCTTGACCAGCCATGCGATGGTGTCATACGCATCGGTGGTGTCGTCGGTGTTGCTGGGATTGAGTGGGCCGCGCGGCGGCCGCGTCATCACGTAGATGCCTTCCGAACCGTATTTGCCGCGAATATCCTGCGACACGAAGATGTAGCCGTCGTCTACCCATTCGCGCAGCGCGCTCCACGCGGCATCGCGCAGAATCGGCACGTTTTGATTGACATCGTTTGATGCGCCGTACGGCCCGCGATCGAACAGCATCGGAAGGTTTTTCGCGCCGTTGGGTATGACGATGATCGTGTGGAGTTTCACGCCATCGCGCATCGGGATCATCACTTCTCGACGGACATAGTTGTATTCCGTCCGGGGCGGATTCCACGTCTTGGGAATATCGCTGCCTTGCTGAATCATGTCCGGCGTAACGGCCGTGGATTGGCCGGCGAGAAGCATGGCTAGGGTTATGCCAAGTAACATCGTGAAAACTCCCCAATAGCTGTGCGTTGACGCGTGGTTCGCGTGAAGCATCGATAAGTAATGGGCAAGCAGTCGGTATGGCAAGTGCCAGACGTTGTTCGAATTACCCGCTGCGCCTTAGCGTTTGACGGGTATCGAGGGTTAGGCATCACGACGCGGCGGCGAAGCAACCGCTCCCGCTTGTCGTCCACTCAGTTGGCCAATTGAGCGACAACCATATCCAGCAGCGCGCGCAATCGAGCGAGGCGCCGCATATCGCGATGGTAGCCAACCCACACGTCGCGCGTGGGCGGCTCTTCGCCGAGATCGATGCGCTTGAGGCTGTCGATGGTATCCCCGAGCGGGCGCGGCAATACAGCGACCCCCGCGCCCTTCATGCACATGCGGGCCTGTACAGAGCGGGCGTTGCTGCGAAAACCGACACGCGCATTGGGAAGCATGCGTTGCAACCAAGCCACTTCGGGCATGCCGCCAAATGCGATGTTCATCACGAGCAACGATGCGCCGGTACCGTCGCCTTTTTCCGGATGTGGGTAATCCGTCGCGATATATACGCCATAGGGCATACGCAAAAGCTTGCGCGACACGACGTCGGGCTCGTCGAACGGCTGAATACGAAACGCCAGATCAGCCTCGCGACGCGACAGGCTGAAGAAGCGCGAATCGGTAAGCAGCTCGATGATCACGCGCGGATACTGTTTTGAGAAATCGGCGATGACAGGCGTCAGGATGTATTCGGCAAACCAATCCGACGACGTGATGCGCAACATGCCATCCAGTTGCTGTTCCTGCCCAGTGAGCTGACGTTGAAAAGCGAGCGCCTCTTCTTCCATGCGCTCAGCGTGACTGAGTACGGCGGCGCCTTCGTCGGTCAACACGAATCCGTCCTTGGTGCGTTGGAACAACTGGTGGCCCAGCGCGCGTTCGAGCGCCTGCAATCGCCTGCCCATCGTGGGTTGCGTTTGCCCGAGTTTGCGGGCGGCGGCACCGAGCGTTCCTTCGCGTGCGATGGCCAGGAAAACGCGTAGATCGCTCCATTCCATCGGCACACCTCGCATTGGTTCGAACACCCCGTAAGGGGTGCCATGCAATTATGCATGGACTAAATACACTTATTTTGATTTCCATACAAAATAATGGGGCGTAGCTTGGCGATTCATACCTTTTGATCGCTGAGTGCACGATGGCCAAGTCCACCTCCATGAAAGCCGCCGTCCTGGAAAACTACGGTTCGCCTTTTCGCCTGACCGACGTCGCCCGGCCGGTACCGCGGTCTGGTCAGGTGCTGGTGCGGATCATGGCCAGCGGCGTCAATCCGCTCGACCTGAAGATTCGTAGCGGCGCCGCCGAACACGCGCGGCATCCGCTGCCGGCCATCCTCGGTATCGATCTGGCCGGCGTGGTCGACGCCGTGGGCCCGGACGTCGCCACCTTCCGTGTGGGTGATGAGGTGTACGGCATGACCGGCGGCGTCGGTGGCGTTCAAGGATCGCTCGCCGAATACGCCGCGGTCGATGCGAGTCTGCTCGCGCTCAAGCCCTCTCACTTCAGTATGCGCGAGGCGGCATCGCTACCACTCATTTTCATTACCGCGTGGGAAGGGTTGGTCGATCGCGCTCAGTTGCGTGCAGGCCAAACCGTGTTGGTGCAAGGCGGCGCCGGTGGCGTCGGAAGCATCGCTATTCAAATCGCACGTGCCTTCAATGCAACCGCTTTTGCAACAGGCGCCGCCTCACGCGCCGGTCTGATCGAACAATTGGGCGCCACGCCGATCAATCATCAGCAAATGCAGGTCGACGACTATGTCGCCGCATATACATCAGGCCGCGGTTTCGATGTCGTGTATGACACCGCGGGCGGCGCAAGCCTCGATGCTTCATTCAAAGCGGTGTCGCGCTTCGGCCACGTCGTCAGCGCGCTGGGATGGGGGACGCACGCGTTGGCACCGCTCTCCTTCCGCGCTGCCACGTACTCGGGCGTGTTCACGTTGCTGCCGCTGCTGACGGGAGAAGGTAAGGCGCATCATGGAGACATCCTGCGTGAGGCAACGCGTCTTGCCGAAGCGGGAATGATTAAACCGCAGGTGGATTCACACACCTTCGGCCTGAACGACGTCAGTGCTGCACATGCGCTTGTCGAGGACCGACAAGCGCAAGGAAAAGTCGTAATCAGTATTCAACATTGAAGCAAAACCCGGAACGTATCGGCGCCGACGCGTTTGTCTCGATCGGTTATCACGTTGCAAATCTGCGAGGAGAAATCTCATGATGAATTGGCTTGAATATCGCAAGGAACTGATGGGCCGTATTGGCGAAATCGGCAAGCTAAGTCCCGACACGCTCGCCGGCTATCAAACTCTCTCCAAGGCTGGTCAAAAGACGGGTCACCTGGATGCAAAAACCCACGAGCTGATTGCGCTGGCCGTTGCGGTAACGACGCGTTGCGATGGCTGTATCACCGTGCATACGGGCGAAGCACTGAAACACGGTGCGACGCGCGAAGAAATTGCCGAAGCCCTTGGCGTTGCCATTGCGCTGAACGCCGGCGCTGCCTTGGTGTATTCCGCCCGAGTGATGGACGCAGTCAGTGCGCATAGCGCAGCGACATAAGCCGTGATGCGATAAACAATGAACTTTTAAACGCCGAAATGCAGGACGCCGAGAGGGCGGCTCATCTGCCGCTTTGTCCACGCTGCTACGCCCGCATCGGCGAAAAGCTGTCGCAGCTGAGATGTTATTTGGACGGCTGAAGCGCGACAGCATTCGCAACGCAATGTGATCTATAAATGCCACCGGAGAAGCGGCTCCATGAACGGAAACGGGAGTAACATACCTGGCTACACCTATGGCACGTCTGCCGTTCCGACATCGTCCGTAACGCTTGACGATCTTCAACGGCTGAAGATATCGGTCGGCTTCACCGAGGAAGACGCGCACTATCTGCATATGGCCGCCCCTGTGCTGGAAGATCAGGTCGAGCGCATCGTGAATCACTGGCGGGCGAACATCATCGCCAGTATTCCGCATCTCGCAAGGCACTCGCGAAACCTCGATGGCTCACCCAATCCCGATTACCTGGCGCGAAGCAATCGCCGGTTCCAGCAGTGGATCCTGGATACATGCCTGCGCCCCTACGATCAGGACTGGCTCAACTATCAGCAGGAAATCGCCTTGAGGCATACAAGCCACAAGAAGAATCAAACGGACCATGCCGTTTCGACGCCTTACGTGCCCTATAGCGACATCGTCGCTTTCCTGGCCGTTCTCAACAACACGATAAAGCCGTATCTGGAAGCCAAGGGCCATAACGAATCCGACGTGGCGCACATGCACAAAGCCTGGTGCAAATCGATGCAGATTCAGATAGCGCTTTGGGCAAAGCCGTATATGGAAATCGAAAACGGCAGCACCGAATGGTGACAATGCCACGTCTCGAAGACATCTCCTTGCTGTGCAATCGTGTGCGTTAAATCGTAAATTGACCGTCTACTGCCTATCCGAGCCGATAGCGCGGCATTATCGCCTGCAAAACTATCTAATTTGTGCCCACGCATTAAGCCCCTAAAAACATACCTCTCCCTTCCGGCTTGCGGACACCAGACATCAACAATACGGATTGCGGTCGAGTTGAACAGCGATTCCGGCGATCATGGATCAATCGCACACGCATCGTGAAGACGTTGGCCCCTTATGCTTTCAAAGTGCACTTGGAGCGTTTGCTTTCGCGACAGCGCCGCCAATCTGACGAATGCCATCGGTATTTGCCAATCGCATCTCCAAGCCCCATCCCCAATGCTGCTGGCCGCCGGCAAAGTTATCGTCGATAGCCACGACAACTTGATTTGCGCCCTTTTGTAGCGCCAGGTCGAATGATCCATTGGTAAGAGACAAACGTCCGCCCGGCTCTTTGCTCGCACTCTTGATGCCATAGAGATTCTTGCTTTGGAACGCCAGCTTGCCGTTCACGAAGACCCAGACTTCCCTGGTCCAACCCATATCTACGTGCTTTATCTGCTCATGGTCAGCGTTGAGCGTGGTCTTCAACCAAATGCCGGTGATAGCCGGCCCGATCTGCGCATCGCCGTACCATCGCGTTAAATTGACCAAGCCACCCGGGTCGAGCGCGATGGGCTTCCACGACGCCGTCGGTTTTGGCATAGACGAATAAACGGGATCGATGCCGGTGTTTTCCTGAAGCGTGGCATCCATGCGACTGGGCATGACGAACGGCTTCGAAGCGAGCCAATCGCGTACGTATCGGAGATCATCCTTCGTTGGGTCGCTGGACGCCACCGCAGGTAAGCCATCAACGACATTAGGAGCGATGCTCAGGTGTGCATAGGATGCAGGTCCATGCAACCTGATCGAGCCGTCCGGGAAGCCGCCGACTAGTGTTCCGATGGTTAGCGTTGGCGCGTGCGCACCGTTAATGAAAACATTCATGCGTGCGCCGGAGAGCACCAACTTTATGTGATTCCAGCCATCGGGATTAATGGGTGCGTGCGTTTGATATTGTCCATACAAGTCCCATTCGAACAAGTGATGTGCCGTGGGCATGTATTGGATGCATTCGTCCGAGACAGCACAGTCCGCGCTTGGCCGAAAATACAATGCATCTGCCGCATCATCATGTTGACGAAAGGTGATGCCGGTAATTCGCTCGCCTACAAATTTTGTGTCGAATTCAATCGTGCCATTGCTGAAGTTGGTGTTCTTCAGCTCCGCATAACCTTTGTTGACGACAAGGATGTCCTGCTTGGCCTGATCGTGTTGAAACAACACATCACCCTTCGCTTGCCATTTTGCCGGCGTCATGGGGATGTCGGTTTGTTCAAATGCAAGAACGGGCCGTGAGAGGCCGACGATGGAGGCAAGAAATAACGCGTTTCGTGGCCAAGAGAGCGCCTTTGCCCAGCTTGCGTACTTGGATGATGTAGACATGTGTTCTTCCTTTCGCCTCGCGCGGCATCAGACAACA
>NZ_DATHMR010000029.1:0-15851 GCF_035486915.1 Dyella sp.
GTCGGGATAGCCGGAGTAGTCCACGGCGTTCACACCGCACCAGATGTCGGTGGAACCAAGCACCTCGGCCCAACCGAGCGCAATCGACAGCATGATGGTGTTTCGCGCGGGTACGTAAGTGACGGGGATGCCCTCGCCGCCCTCCTCTGGTACATCGATATCCGCGGTAAGCGCCGAACCGCCGATGCTGCGCAAATCCACATGCACGGTTTTGTGTTCAACCGCGCCAAGCATGTGCGCGACGCGTGCGGCAGCTTCCAGCTCCGAACTGTGGCGTTGTCCATAGGCAACGCTCAACGCGTGAATCTGATAGCCCTGCTGCTTGGCGATAGCAAGCGTGACGGCCGAGTCCATGCCTCCTGAAACGAGGATGACGGCCTTGCGAGGATGAGTTCCTGACATAGGTACATTCCAAAGTGCTGATACGGCCGGTCACCGGCTGGAAAACGCTACCGGCAACACAGGCCGATGCGCATGAAACTATTCAATGTCCGGGTGCGTCGTGCCACAGCAACTTGTGCAGTTGCAGTTGGAAGCGCACCGGCAATTTGTCTTCGATAATCCATTCGGCCAACGCACGCGGTTCAACTGCGCCGTGCACGGGCGAGAACAAGACCATGCAGCGTTTGTCGATGGCATGTTCCGCGACGGCATCGCGCGCCCATTCGTAATCGGCGCGACTGGCGATAACGATCTTTACCTGATCATGCGCTAGCAAGTGATCGAGGTTGGACCACAGATTGCGTTTGCTCTCGCCGGAATCGGGCGCCTTCAGATCCATCACCTTGCGCACACGCGGATCGACATCGGAAACATCGATCGCTCCAGAAGTTTCCAGCGACACCTCGTAATCCGCATCGCACAGTTTTCGCAAGAGAGTCAGGCAGCGCTTCTGCGCGAGCGGTTCGCCACCGGTAACGCATACGTGTTTCGCACCGTGTGATGCAACCTCGGCAAGGATGTCGTCGATATCGCGCCAATTCCCGCCGTAGAAGGAATATTCGGTATCGCACCACACGCAACGCAACGGACAACCGGTGAGACGCACAAATACGGTGCGCCAGCCGATCGCATCGGCTTCGCCCTGAATCGAGTGGAAGATTTCGGTGATGCGCAAACGCTCGGCGGCGGTTGTAGCCGACGCGGTGGTTGCCACGTTTGCATCACTCGCATTCACGGCCATGACCTTAGTGTGCCGGTTGCTGCGAAAGCCGGGTCAGTCGTTCCTGAGCAAGCTTGGCAGCATTGGAGCTGGGGTACTTGGCGATCACGGATTTCAGTGTCGCGGTGCCCGCATCGGTCTGCTTCATCTGCAGCTGACTGTAACCGAGCTTGAGCAACGCATCGGGTGCCTTGTCGCTCTGTGGATATTGGCTCAGCAGATGATTGAACGCTTCGACCGCGACCTGATAGTTGGTCGTGGCGTAGTACGACTCACCCAGCCAGTAAAACGCGTTGGGTGTAAGCGAATCGTTCGGGTATTTCTGGATGAATTCGCGAAATCCCCGCGACGAGGCGACGTAATCACCCGCCTTGAGAGATTTGAAAGCGGCGTTGTATGACGTCGTGGCGCCGGCCTTGTCCGCGGCCGATTCGGCGGGAACCGTTGGCGCAGGAGGTGGCGTTGCCGGTGCGGGACCTGCGGCCGGAGCGCCAGGTGCCGTGGAAACCGGGGTCGTCGACGACGGCGCGGGTCCGTTCGCGGCAGATGCCGGATTGGCTGGAGCGCCACCTTTTTCCAGTCGGCCGACGCGGCTATCCAGATCGGTGTACTGCGCTTTGCTCTGATCCTGCAGCTGTTGCAGCTGATGCTGCAGTTCTTCGATCTGGCCTTGCATCTGCTGCATTTGCGATTGCATCTGCTGCAGCTGATTGACCTGAGCCATGCGCGTCTGGTTCTGACCTTGCGATTGCTGCTCGAGCCGGGCAACCCGGTCGGACAGGCTCATCGGCGAGGAATCCTGCGCATGGGCGGGGGCCATAAACAGCATGGCGGACGCCAAGGCGCCCGCCATGCCGATGCTGACCGTGAAGCGTTGGGCCAGCTTAAACGTCATTACTCAGCGGTATAGACGATATTGACGCGACGATTCTTGCTCCAGCAATCCTCGTTGTGTTCGCGGCAAACCGGCTTTTCTTTGCCGTAGCTGATGACGCTGATCTGGCTGGCCGAACCACCGTTAGCCTGCAGGGCGCTGGACACAGCATTGCCGCGGCGCTCGCCGAGGCCAAGGTTGTATTCACGCGTACCGCGCTCGTCGGTGTTGCCTTCCAGACGCATCTGAGCCGTCGGGCGATCCTGCAGGTACTTGGCATGGCACTGCATGATCTGCTGGAACTCCGGCTTCACTTCGTCTTTGTCGAAGTCGAAGTAGACAACGCGCTGACGCAGGCAAGCGTCAGTGTCGAGGTCAGCCGGGGTGTACTTGCCGGCACCCTGCTGGGCCGGGGCTTCCGTCGTCTGCGGCTGTTCTTGCGGCTGCGGCTTGACTTCCTGCTTCTTGCTACATGCGGCCGCACCCACGCAGAGCAGGGCGACCAGTGCGATACGAACGGTCTTATTCATGGTGACGTTCCTTCAAACGGGTTTGATTTCCGACAGTCAATGACGATTGCGGTTACGGGACAGTTTTCGCCGGTGGACCGGCTGTTTTGATTATTTTTCTTACAACTACAACTTACGGCCACGCATTGTACTGCACAGGCCAGTAAACAGGGCGATGCAAAGCACCGCCCCTATGGCCGGAACACAAACTAAGGCGTCCCGGGCCCCTCCTCGGGTCACCCGGTTGCAGCCCCTAAAGGGGTGGCAACCGGATAAAACTTCAGTTTTTACGATAGGGTCCCCAAGCCGGCTGGCGAACATCGCCATTGGCCAGGACTAGACGCTGCCGGACCATGCCGTCATCCGACACGGCATAAAGCACGTCCGGAGATCCGTCGGCGGCGTAGATCAGCATGCTGGCGTTGGGTGCGAAGCTCGGCGATTCGTCGATCGGGCCGGTAGAAATGAAACGCACCTGGCCGCCAAGGCTCTGATCCATAATGGCAATACGATACACGTTCCCATCGGCCTGCACCATGGCGATCTGCTTGCCGTCATAGCTCACGGCAGCATTAAGATTCTGCTGACCCTGGAAGCTGATGCGCTCCGGCGAACCGCCGGAAGCCGAGACGCGATAGATCTGCGGCCGCCCCGAACGGTCGGAAGTGAAATAGATGCTTTGGCCATCCGGCGACCAGACCGGTTCGGTGTTGATGGCCAGACCTTGAGTGAGACGCGTTTCTGCGCGAGAACCCAGATCCATCACGTAGATCTCGGGGTTGCCGGTGTAGGACAGCGACAACGCAAGCTTGGTGCCGTCCGGCGACCAGGCGGGCGCGCTGTTAATACCCTTGGCGCGGCCGGAAACCAGCTGACGCGCGCCCGTCAGAATGTTCTGGATATAGACGGCCGAATTGCCGCTTTCAAACGACACGTAAGCAATACGCGAGCCATCCGGCGACCACTTCGGCGACAACAATGCTTCGTGCGAACGCGCCACGACCTGCGGGTTATAGCCATCGGAGTCGGCCACGATCAGTGAGTAGGTCTGATTGGCGCCTGTGCCCACGGAGGTGATGTACGCAATGCGTGTCCAGAAGGCGCCGGGAACATTTTCAATCTGCTGATAAATGGCATCGGCGATCTGGTGCGCAACGCTGCGCAGATCGCTGACCTGTGCAGGTGGCATGGCGTTACCAAGCAAACGCTGCTGGCGGTTTACATCCCACAGTTCGTATTCAACGGATACGGCGCCGTTGCCCGCATCCTTGATGCGGCCAATGATGATGTAGTCCTGCTTGAGAAGACGCCAGGTGGCGAACTTGATGTCCGAACCCTGGCTGGGTTGTTCGACGATTTCGCTCACCGCCAGCGAGCGGAATTTGCCGCAACGGTTGAGGTCGTTGCGGATCACGTCGGCCACATCGGTTGGCAGCGGCGAGCCGCCTTGCTGAGCGAACGGCACCACCGCGACGGGCGTTGCCGTTTTCAGGCCACCGACGATCTGCACGTTGAGCGTCTGTGCCACGGCGGGGCCCGCGACAAAGCCTGCCATCAGCAGCAGGACGAGGGTAAACATCGATCGGAATGATCTGCGCATGGGCTTACTCACTGCGGGGTGAAGGTGAAATCAATTTCACGCTGGAACACGCTTTCAAAACCTTTGTAAGGCAATGGCTGCGCGCGCAACACGGCATTTTCCACGGAACGTTTACCAGCATCGTCATACGGGCAATTGCCGCTGACTTTGGCGCTCATGACGTTACCGCCAGGCAGCTGCACGATGTGCACCGTACACGGAACGCTCGGCATGTTATCTGGCCGAGTCCAATTCTGTGTGACGGCGTTCTGAATAGCCGCCGCGTATTGGGACCGCAGATCGCTGTTCGCAGCGTTGTTGCCGCTCTGGCGCTGATCTGCGTTCGGCAAGTCGGCTTGGCCATTGGGCTGGGCATTTTTCAGGTCCGCCAGCTGCTGCTTGGCCTGCTTGGCTTTGCTATCTGCCTTCTGTACCTGCGTCTGCGCCTGGTCCATCTGCTTGAACAGCTCGTCGACTTTTTGCTGCTCTTCCTTGCGCTTGGCCGCCTGGGCGTCCAGATCAGCCTGGCGCTGACGTTCTTTCTCTTCCTGTTCCTTTTTCGCGTCCTCGGCCTTCTGCAAGGCGTCCTGCACCACGCGCTCCTGATCCGTCACATCCGGATGTTGAGGTGGCGGCGGCAATTGCTGCACCTTGGGTGTTTGCGGCTGCGGAATGGGTGGCGGCGGCACGGCCGGTGGTGGCGGCACCGTGTTGGGAACCGGCTTGACGTTGGCCGACTTCGGCGGCGGCGCGGCGGTATTGCCGATCAACGTCGCTTCGATCGGCTTGCCCGTCAATTGCAACGGGGGCGGCGTGCACGTGATCGGGTTGGGCAGATGCAACGCCGTCAGAAACGCGTCGTATGACGTGCACGACAACGTCGCAAGAAACAGAAACGCGACGATGCCCAGGTGAAGGACGGCAGAAAGCACCACCGCAAGCGGTGTGCCCTTGGCGTTACGGTCGTCCATTCGGATTGCCCGACTCCGGCGCGCTCATCAAACCGACCTTGGACACACCGGCCTGCTGTAACAACGCCAGTACCTGATACACACCGTCGTACTTGCCATCGCGGTCGCCAGCGACGAGTACGCTGACATCCGGATTCTGCTGCACGAAGGCGCCAACTTTCACTTTCAGCGCATCCGCATCGATCGGCTCTTTCTTTTCGGTGCCCAGGGTCAGATACATCTGGCCATTGTTGTCGACCGAAACGATCACCGGGTCTTTCTTGTCGTGCAGCGATTTGGCATTCGCCTGCGGCAGATTGACGTCCACGTTCGCGTTGAGCATGGGTGCGGTGACCATGAAGATGATCAACAGCACCAGCATCACGTCGATGTAGGGAACGACGTTGATCTCCGACTTCAGCTTGAAGCGCTTGTGACGGGCAGAACTACGCATGACCGCACTCTCCGCTTAGTTGGTCGCGTCGTCGATCTGGATCTGACGCTGCAGCACCGACGAGAACTCTTCCTGAAATACTTCGTAGCGCGAGGCAACGCGCTCGACCTTGTTGGCGTAACGGTTGTAGGCCCACACCGCGGGAATGGCGGCGAACAGACCCATCGCGGTGGCGATCAGTGCTTCGGAAATGTGCGGCGCCACCACGGCGATGGTGACGTCCTTCATCTCGCCCAGGCCCTGGAATGCACCCATGATGCCCCACACCGTGCCGAACAGGCCGACATACGGGCTGATCGAACCGACGTTGGCGAGAAATTCCAGGTTGCGTTCCAGCGCGCCGATTTCCTTGGTGCCGGTAACGCGCATCGCACGCTCGGAACCTTCCACCACCGTGCGCATGTCCAGCCCGCGACGCTGACGCTGACGAACGAATTCGCGGAAGCCCGATTCGAAGATGTTTTCCATGCCGCCGTTGTCACCGCCGTTGTTGCTCACTTCGCGGAACAACTGTGCGAGATCGGCGCCAGACCAGAAGCGCTCTTCGAATGACTCGGCATTCTCCATCGCGGCTTTGAGCTGCGAGTACTTGCGGATGATGATCACCCACGACATGAAGGAGAAGAACAGCAACACAAGCAGCACCCCTAGTACCGGCACGCTCGCGTCACGGAGGAGCTCAAATATGTTCAGTCCACTGTTCATGGCTTGGGGGTTCTCCACCACATTGATATGTAAAAGCGTTGGTTTGGGATCGGGGTCAATCCCGAATCAGGCCGGCCGGAATGGGAGCGGGCCGCATACGTTTCAAATCCACGCATGCCGCACGCACTTGCGCCTCGATAAGTCGCGTTCCATCCGCCGCCCTGCTTATCGTCTGGGTGAACAGGATACTGGCTGAACGCTTCTCTTTGACTTCCACCGTGACCGTCAGTTCATCATCTAGCAGGGCGGGCCTGAGGAAGTCGATTTCCATCCGGTGGACCATAAAAGCCAGCCCGGTGGCTTGTTTGAAGGCTAACTGGTCCACGCCAAGCCCGCGTAGCCACTCGGTACGGGCACGCTCCAGAAAGCGCAGATAGCTGGCGTGGTAGACCACGCCGCCCGCATCCGTGTCTTCCCAATAGACGCGGACCGGCCAGCCGAAAACTTTGCCAGCTGTCTCAGACGTCATGGTCGCCAGAACCAAAAAGATCGGCAGCCTGCGGCTGACGTGGCGGTGGCGTGAGGCCAAGATGACGCCAGGCTTTCGCACTGGCCATGCGGCCGCGTGCCGTGCGCACCAAAAAGCCCTGCTGGATCAGATATGGCTCCACCACATCTTCCAGCGTGCCGCGATCTTCGCTCAGCGCGGCAGCGAGCGACTCGACGCCCACCGGACCGCCGTCGAAATTTTCGATGATGATGTTGAGAAGACGACGGTCCAATTCGTCGAAACCTTCCGCATCGACCTTCAGCATTTCCATCGCCGCTTGTGCGACACCATGCGTGATATGACCGTTTGCGCGCACCTCTGCGTAATCGCGAACGCGACGGAGCAGCCGGTTGGCGATACGCGGCGTGCCACGCGAACGGCGTGCGATTTCCTGCGCACCATCCAATTCGCAGGCAATTCCGAGAATGCGTGCCGAGCGACGCACGATGGCGGTGAGTTCTTCCGGTGAATAGAACTCCAGGCGCAGCACGATGCCGAAGCGGTCGCGCAGCGGCGCCGTCAGTAAACCGGCACGCGTGGTGGCGCCGATCAGCGTGAAAGGCGGCAAATCGAGCTTGATGGAGCGTGCGGCGGGGCCTTCGCCGATCATGATGTCGATCTGGAAATCTTCCATCGCCGGATAAAGCACTTCTTCCACCACCGGCGAAAGGCGATGGATTTCGTCGACGAACAGCACGTCGTGTGCTTCAAGATTGGTCAGCAGCGCCGCCAGATCGCCGGCACGTTCCAACACGGGACCGGACGTCGAGCGCACATTCACGCCAAGTTCGTTGGCGATGACGTGACTCAAGGTTGTCTTGCCCAGACCGGGCGGTCCGAAGATCAGTACGTGATCCAGTGCGCCGCCACGCTTTTTAGCCGCCTCGATGTAAATCGACAGCTGCTCGCGCACCGCCTGCTGGCCCAGGTATTCGCTCAACCGTTTCGGACGGATAGACGCCTCTAACGCCTCGTCGTCGAGCTGGGCGGCTGAGGTGATGATGCGGTGCTCGGTCATAGGGACATTATGGCAGGTGATGGCGAGCGGTGCCCGCCAGGATCAGCTGCGCGATTCTTGCGGCAGTGATCGTGTGAAGGCATGCGTCATGCGCATGCCTTCAACAATCCGACGATTCGAAGCTTCTTGTCAGATCTCGACCTGCGTTCCCAGCTCGATCAGGCGGTTGCCTGGAATCTGGAAGAATGCGGTGGCAGGCAATGCATTGCGCGACATGAAGGCGAACAGGCGATCGCGCCACAACGCCATGCCGGGACGGCGCTTGTCGGCAACCACGTTCTCACGCGAGAGGAAGAATGTCGTATCCATCAAATCGAACGGCAGGCCGCTCTTTGCACAACGAGAAAGCGCCAGCGGGATATTCGGATCTTCGGCAAAGCCAAAGCGAAGCTCCAGACCGTAGAAGTTGCCATCCATTGACGTTAAGTGGATGCGCTCATCGGCATCGGCGACGGGCGTCTCCAGGACCTCCACCGTCAGCATGACGTTGCGCTCATGCAGCACTTTGTTGTGCTTGAGGTTGTGCAGCAACGCATGCGGCACCGAATTCTGATTGGCGGTGAGGAACGCGGCCGTACCCGGCACGCGCAACGGCGGATGTTCGGTAATGTTCTCGATAAACGGAACCAGCGCCAGACCGCCCTGCTTGATCTCGCGCACGACCAGTTCGCGGCCGCGACGCCAGGTCGTCATCACGATGAACACGGCCAGGCCCAGCACCAGCGGGAACCAGCCGCCGTATTCGACCTTGATGAGGTTGGCGGTGAAGAAGGACATGTCGATGATCAACAAAAGCGTACCGGCGATAATCACCACTGGCATGCTCCAACGCCACTGATGGCGCGCCACGAACAGCGCCAGCACCGTGGTAATCGTCATCGTGCCGGTCACGGCGATACCGTATGCCGCGCTGAGGCTGTCGGAGCTGCGGAAACCGATCACCGCCACCAACACCATCACCAGCAGGAAGCTGTTGACCCACGGCACGAAGATCTGGCCGGACATTTCACGCGATGTGTGCACGACGGGCATGCGCGGGGAGTAACCCAGCGACATCGCTTCGCGCGTCATCGAGAACGCGCCGGAAATAACCGCTTGCGATGCGATGACCGTCGCTGCGGTCGCGAGCGCGATCATCGGATAGAGCAACACCGACGGCACCGTCTTGAAGAACGGATTGTCGATCGCCTCCGGATGCGCCAGCAGCAGTGCGCCCTGGCCGAAGTAATTGAGGATCAGTGCGGGCAGCACAAAATTGAACCACGCAAGACGAATCGGGCGTTTGCCGAAATGTCCCATGTCTGCATAGAGCGCTTCGGCACCCGTCAATGCAAGCACGACACCGCCGAGCGCAATGTATGCCTGCACACCGTGCGTGAAGAAGAACCGCACGCCATACATGGGATTGATGGCGTACAAAACATGCGGGTTATCCAGCACCATCCGGCCACCCAGCACGGCAATCGTGATGAACCAGATCACCATGACCGGACCGAACATACGTCCGACATTTTCGGTACCGTGACGCTGCACTGCGAATAGAAAGAACAGAATGACCGCCGTTACCGGCACGACCCAGTGAGCGAGGCCCGGCGCTGCAACCTTCACACCTTCGACGGCGGATAGCACCGAGATCGCCGGCGTGATCACACCATCGCCGTAGAACAACGACGCACCGAAAATACCGATGATGGCCAGCAACCAGCGTGTTTTGGGCTTATCGCGCACGGCGCGCAGCGCGAGCGCCATCAACGCCATGATGCCGCCCTCGCCTTTGTTGTCTGCGCGCATGATGAAGGTGACGTACTTCAGCGAGACCACGATGATCTGCGCCCAGAAGATCAGCGACAGCACGCCGTAAATGCTTTCCGGCGTCGGTCGCATGCCATCGTGGCTCAACGTCGTCTGCAATGTATAAAGCGGACTCGTACCGATATCGCCATACACGACGCCAATCGCGCCCAATGCAAGGGTGGCCAGTCGACGCTTGGAATCAGCGTCGCTTATACCTTGTTGAATGTCGTGACCCACTTATTAACTCCCGAGTGCTGCGCGCAGCGCTTTACGGATAATGGTTTCGGCGCTGTCGCCCTGAGCGGCAACCTTCTGCACCAATCGGGTAACTTCGGCTGGTTTGTAGCCAAGCTGTTGTAGCGCTACGGTGGCTTCGGCGGCAGGATCGAGCGGTGCGCTGGATGCCGAGGCGAGGCCGGAAACATGCGTTCCAAGACCGTCCAGGCGATCGCGCAATTCGACGATGATGCGTTCGGCCGTTTTCTTGCCAATACCCGGAATTTTCGTGAGCGCCACGACGTCGCCAGCCTGCACCAGACGTGCGAAATCCTGTGTCGACACCCCAGACAGCACGGCCAGCGATATTTTTGCGCCGATGCCGCTTACTTTTTGCAGATTGCGGAACAACGCGCGTTCGGATTCGTGCAGAAAGCCGTAAAGCGCGACGCTGTCTTCTTTCACGGCGTAGTGCGTGAGCAGCGTGACTTCCTTGCCGGTTTGCGGAAGGTCGTAAATCGTCGACATGGGCGCTTCAAGCTCATAACCCACACCACCGACCTCCACCAGCAACCACGGCGGTTGCTTGGAAATGAGAATGCCGCGCAGTCGACCGATCATCGGCGCCGCCTCCATGCCGAACGCGGAATACCCACGCGCTCAAGGCTGGAACGCGTATGCGCGTGCGCCACGGCAATCGCCAGTGCGTCCGCAGCGTCGGCCTGGATCGGCCCTTTCAAGCCGAGCAGAACGCCGATCATGTGCTGCACCTGAGTCTTGTCGCTACGGCCGCCACCCACCACCGATTTTTTCACTTCGGTTGCTGCGTATTCGTGCACTGCGATCCCCTTGTTGACCACCGCGCAAATCGCGGCGCCTCTCGCCTGCCCGAGTTTCAGGGCCGAATCGGCATTGCGCGCCATGAAGACGCGCTCGATACCGCATTCGACTGGACGATGCTCTGCAATGATGTCACTGATGCCATCAAAAATGCGTTTCAGGCGAAGGGGAAAAGTCTCTTCGCCCGCAACTACCAACGCATCATGAAAAACATGTGACAGCTTGCCGGACGCATCGACGTCGATAATGCCGACACCGGTGCGCTGACTGCCTGGATCGATGCCAATGATGCGGATCATTGCTTAAGAAGTCGGCGTGGAAAGCTGGCGCAGCCGATCAACCCGCCGCCTCAACCGGCAACGCGGCGTTGTGGTAAACCTCGCTGACGTCGTCGAGCGAATCGAGCTTTTCAAGCAGATCCGTCAGCGTTTCCAGCGCTTCACCGGTCACGGCCACGCGATTGTTCGGACGCATCACGATGCCTGCATGCTGCGCATCGAGCTTCGCTTCGATCAGCGCCTGCTGCACGGTTTCAAAACTTTCCGGTGAGCACAGCACGGTGCTTTCGCCGTTTTCGTTGATCACGTCGTCGGCACCGGCTTCGAGCGCCGCTTCCAGCACTTTCTCTTCGGCCGCTTCGTTTCCATGGGTGGCGAACACCAACTCGCCGCAACGGGTGAACTGAAACGCCACGGAACCGTTGGTGCCGAGATTGCCGCCGTGTTTAGTCAGCGCATGGCGCACGTCTGCAACGGTGCGTGTCGGATTATCGGTAAAGCATTCGATGATGAGCGCGGTGCCGGCCGGGCCGTAGCCTTCGTAGCGAAGCTCTTCCATCTTCGCGCCGCCGTCGGCACCCGAACCGCGCTTGATCGCGCGCTCGATCGTGTCCTTGGACATATTGGCGGTCAACGCCTTGTCCACGGCCGCGCGCAGGCGCGGATTGAGGTTCGGATCGGCCACGCCAGCACGCGTGGCAACGGTAATTTCGCGGATCAGCTTGGTGAACACTTTGGCGCGCTTGGCGTCTTCAGCGTTCTTGCGACCTTCGATGGACGGGCCTCTACCCATGACGATTCCTAACTGAGATCCAATGACAAGCCGGCGATTTTACTTCATCCCGGGGGGTGACTCGGCAAATCGGGGCTCAGACCATGGTAGGAGCGGCGGGATCGAAGCGGCCTTCGCGCAGGAATTGGGTCGTAAGCCGCGCCACTTCGGCCGATAGCAGCAAGCCGGTGTGGCTGGTTTCGACCACGCAATGGCCCGTCAGGCCCGGCAGACGGGTCTCGTCCACCGCCACGGTGCCGTCGTGCTCGCCCTCGATGTGGCCAAGCATCGCACCCAGCCCGATGGGCATACGGCCCGCCACCATGCCCACTTCGCGCGGACCGCTCCACGCATCGAGACCCTGTTCAAGCAGGTCCCGGTTGTGACCCAGCAAGACTTCGCCACCCCGCCCCCAACTGGCGAACGCACGCGCCGCCGAACTGCCTTTGAGCGGCGAGCCGAGACAGACAATGCGGCCAGGCGGAAGATCTTTCGCATCCAGGCAGGCACGAAGCGCAAGCAGGCCGCCAAGACTGTGCCCGACGAGGTGCACCGGCTCCGGTCCGTATTCGGTGATGCCCGCACGCAGTCGCGCGAGGATATGCGGCTGCGTGGCAGCCACGCTCATGTAATCGAAGCGATGAACGCGATAGCCCTCTTCCATCAATCGCCAATGCAGGAAGCCCAGCGCGAAACCGCGCATCCATAGGCCGTGCAGAAGAATGATGTGTTCGGTCATCTATTTTGAACTTTCCGCTAAGCGACTCGACTTAATGATGAAATCCTTCTCCCTTCGGGAGAAGGTGCCGGCAGGCGGATGAGGGTGCAGCCGAAGCAACATACCGAACCTTGCCGCAAGTATCGCACCCTCAGCCCCTCTCCCAATGGGAGAGGGGCTATAGGCATCATGCTTTGTCGGTTTTCGCCACTGCGACGTGCAGTTCCTTCAACTGCGCCTCGCCCACGACAGACGGCGCATCGGTCATCAGATCCTGCGCGCTAGTCGTCTTGGGGAATGCAATCACGTCGCGAATCGATTCCGTCCCAGCCATCAACGCCGCGATACGGTCGATACCAAATGCCAGACCACCGTGCGGCGGCGCGCCGAACTTCAGCGCCTTGAGCAGGAAGCCGAACTTCATTTCCGCTTCTTCCGCACCGATGCCGAGCAGCTCGAACACTGCACTCTGCATATCCGGACGGTGGATACGGATCGAACCGCCGCCGATTTCCGCGCCGTTGAGCACCATGTCGTAACCGCGGCTCACGGCGGTGGCTGCGTTTGCGCGCAAATCGGCGATGTCGTCGACCTTCGGCGCGGTGAACGGGTGATGCAAAGCGACGAAGCGCTGTTCTTCGTCGTCGTATTCGAACATTGGGAAGTCGGTGACCCACAGCGGTTTCCAGCTGTTTTCGACGAGGCCACGGTCCCTGCCAACTTTCAGGCGAAGTGCGCCCATGAAATCGGTAACGGCCTTCCACTTGCCTGCGCCGATAAACACCATGTCGCCGGTCTGCGCACCGGTCGCCTTGAGCACGGCGTCGAGTGCAGCATCGTCAAGGAATTTCACCACCGGCGAATTGACACCTTCGCGGCCCTTGGCGAGATCTTCCACCTTGATCCACGCAAGACCTTTCGCGCCGTACTTGGCGACGTATTCGCTGAGCTGATCGATCTCCTTGCGGCTGAGCGTCGCACCGCCCGGCAAACGCAGCGCTGCCACACGGCCTTCAGGATCGTTTGCCGGTTCGGCAAACACCTTGAATTCGACGTGTTTAAGTGCGTTCGCAACGTCCGCCAGTTCCAGCGGGATACGCAGGTCCGGCTTGTCCGAACCGAAGCGGCGCATCGCTTCTTCCCACGTCATGCGTGGGAAGGCTGCATCGAGTTGAACGTCGATCACTTCCTTGAAGACATGACGAATCAACGCCTCGACGAAATCCTGCACGTCTTTTTCTTCGACAAACGCGAATTCCAAATCGAGCTGCGTAAACTCCGGCTGGCGGTCGGCGCGCAGATCTTCGTCGCGAAAGCAACGTGCGATCTGATAGTAACGATCGAAGCCCGCCATCATCAGAATTTGCTTGAACAGCTGCGGCGACTGCGGCAGCGCGTAGAACTGACCGGGATGAACGCGGCTGGGCACGAGGTAATCGCGCGCGCCTTCCGGCGTGGCCTTGGTAAGAATCGGCGTTTCGATATCCTGAAAACCGCGCGCATCGAGATAACGGCGCAGCGCCTGCACGAGCTTGATGCGCGTACGCATCATCGTCTGCATTTCGGGGCGGCGCATGTCGAGGTAGCGGTAAGTCATCCGCATGTCCTCGTTGGGGTTCTCGTGCAGCGCGAAGGGAAGATCCTTGGCGGCGTTGAGAATCTCCACCTTCTCGGCCAGCAGCTCGATCGTGCCGGTCTTGAGCTTATCGTTGGCCGCGAGGCGCTTGCGGATGGTGCCGGTGACACGCACGCAATACTCGTAACCGAGTTCGGCCGCCGTGGCGAACGCTGCAGCGTTATCGCGCTCGATCACTACCTGGGCGAGACCTTCGTGATCGCGCAAATCGACGAACGCGACGTGGCTTTGAAGGCGAAGGGTGTTGACCCAGCCGCACAAGGTGACGGTCTGGCCGACCAGCGATTCGTTGATGAGGCCGCAGTAATGCGTGCGCATGCGCTTAAAACTCCGGGCCGCCAGGCGGCAAAAGCGTGGAAAAGACCCGGAATCTTAACACCGTTACGCGCTCACCCCTCCCCCTGCCAAAGCGGGAGGAGGTTGGGAGGGGAGGGTTTGCGCTTGCAGCAAGTGTTGGGCTTCGCCCCACCCCGACCCTCCCCTACTGCACGTAGAGGAGGAAGGAATTTCGATCAGCTCGAGGAGGCGGGCTTGCTTTCCGGAGCCGGCGCGGGTGCCGGTGAGGGAGAGGCCGTGCTTTCGGCCGGTTTGCTGGTCGCCGCATCACCCGCCAGATTCCGCTTCTTGTCGCCGTCTTTCTTGAAGTCAGTCTCATACCACCCGCCACCGGCGAGCCGGAACGAGGGCGCACTGATCTGGCGCTGCACCTGCGGGGCGCCGCAGGTGGGGCATGCCGACGGATCGGGATCGGACAACTTCTGCAGCCGGTCAAAACGATGACCGCAGGCGTTGCACTGGAATTCGTAAATGGGCATCGATGGACTCCGCTCGTGCCACCGGTCGTAGCCGTAGCAACCCGTTATTATCGGGCCCCGAGGCCGGATTTCAACCGCGCAACGCGGAATCTCACGCGGTTTAACGCACGGCCAGCGCTATAAGCACGGCCACTTCGATCATCTCGGCCAGCGCCCCGGCAGTGTCCCCGGTGAATCCGCCTAGCCTGTTCAGGCAGGCGTGCCGCCAAAGTGCGAACACCAGTACCGCGACCACTAACGCGAGCACCCCGCTCCATCCGCAGAACAGGCAAAGGGCGACGCTCACGGCGAGCGCCGCAACACAAGCGCTGCGCGGTGCATCGGCCAACCCCGCTCCGATGCCGCCACTACGTACATAGGGCGTGGTTAAAAACAATGTCGTCAAACTGGCGCGCGCCAACATCGGCGCCAACAAGAGCGCGATCCACGGAATGCTATCGACGCTGGCCAGCGCGGCAACCTTCAACAACAACACCAATACCAGCGCCACTACGCCCGCGGGTCCGCAGCGCGGGTCTTTCATGATAGCGAGCGTCTTCTCGCGATCGCCCATGCCGCCGATCCACGCATCGGCGCTGTCGGCGAGTCCATCGAGATGGAGCGCACCGGTCAACACCACCCACAGCAGCACAACAAGACCCGATGCCAGCAACGGCGAGGTGTCGCGCAACAACAACGCAAACGTCAGCAACAACGCACCGAGCAAGAGACCGACGGCGGGATACCACACCAACGACCCGGATTTCGCCCGCGCATCGTCGTAAACGCTCGCTGGCACGGGCAAGCGCGTGAGAAAACCGATGGCGACGAGCAGGCTACGTATCACGCGTTGACTGAAACCGGCCAGAGAAGACGATGCAAGGATGCATGCGGCACGTCGATGCCCGCCATATCACCGTAACTGCGGTTTTCCACAAGACAGCGCAGCAAGCGAATGGCACCACCGTGCGTGACCACCAGCACGCGCTGACCGGCCGCTTCGCTCGCGACATCATCGAGTGCAGCGCCCAGACGACCGCGAAACGCATCGAACGTTTCACC
>NZ_DATHMR010000030.1:0-4857 GCF_035486915.1 Dyella sp.
GTGTCCAGTCATCGTGTCCTTGTCAAAACCAAGGCGACGCAGAGCGGCGTTAACGGTGTTTTCCGACATTGGCCGGCTGGCACTGCGTTCGCCGGGAAACACATAGCGGCTGCGGCTGGTGAGTGGTTGAAGTTCACGTAGGATATCCACGGCTTGAGAGGGCAGCGGGACTATATGTTCGTTGCGCATCTTCATCTTACTAGCCGGAATGCGCCACAGAGCGTTATCCAAATCGAACTCGCTCCATTCGGCCTGTCTTAGCTCACCAGGGCGAACAAATACCAGTGGTGCTAGCCTCAGGGCAGACTTGGCGATTAAGCCGCCCGTATATCCGTCGATCGCGCGTAATAGCTCTCCAACCTTCATTGGGTCGGTGATAGCTGCTCGGGATTTTGATACTACGGGCGCTAAGGCCCCGCGTAGATCGGCAGTCGGGTCATGCTTGGCTCGGCCGGTCGCAATTGCATAGCGGAAAATCTGTGCGCATCGTTGCTTCGTACGATGGGCGGTTTCGTGCGCACCGCGTTCCTCGATGCGTCTTAGGAGTTTCAGCATTTCTGGAGCATCGATCTCAGTGACAGGGCGATGGCCGATCCAAGGGTTGACTAAGTCACTCAGCGTCCAAACGGCCTTGGTATAGGTTGCCTCCGCCATCCGAGACTTTTGTTTCTTTAGCCACTCTTCTCCGATAGCAGCGAAGGTGTTGCCTGCCGCCAATACGTTGGCCACTTTGCGATCCCGCTTGACTAGCGCCGGGTCATTCCCACCGCGCAGCACGGTGCGGGCAGCGTCCCGGCGTTGGCGTGCCTCGCTAAGTCCTACCTCTGGGTATACGCCCAGTGCAAGCAATTTCTCCTTGCCAGCGTAGCGATACTTCATGCGCCAATAGCGACCCGCGTCGGTCACGTGCAGGAACAGTCCTCCGCCGTCGAAATGCTTACCGGGCTGTGCAGCCTTGACCTTGAGAACGGTGAGTTTGCCGGAGTCACTCGCCATCAGAGCCTTCTTGAGTGAGATACCCCCAACGGGGGAAAGTACCCCCGAAGATACCCCCACGACTCTCGGGCTTCAATGGGTTGATGAGGGATGGTATGACACAAAAAAACCCGCCTTTTGGCGGGCTTAATTGATTTCATGGAGCGTCTTGGGACGATATGAAACAAGCAAGTGGTGCCGGAAATAGGAATCGAACCTACGACCTACGCATTACGAATGCGCCGCTCTACCAACTGAGCTATTCCGGCGGAGCCGCATAGTTTACGGGGGCGGCTGACGGCCTGCAAGACATGGCCTGGGGGTCAGATTGGGCGGGGCGCGGCATCGGAGTTATCTGATTGCGCTTCGGGCGGTCGGGCTCTAGTGCCGGGTCGCCAGGGGCGCCAAAGTGCGCGTCTGGATAACAGGGAACGTCGTTCATGCAGCACGCGTCACGTCAGCGGGGTATCACGCTGATCGAAGTCTTGATTGCCTTATTGATCTTCAGCATCGGCCTGATGGGAGTGGCAGGTTTGCTGGTGATGTCTGCACGCTCGGTTCATACCGCTTACCTGCGTACTCAGGTGACTTTTCTAGCGCAAAGCATGGCCGACCGCATGAGTGCCAACGTCATAGGCGTGTGGAGGGGGTACTACAACGGTAGCTATCCCAGCTCGGGCGTGCAGAGGTGTACGCAGGGTTGTACGCCGCAGCAACTGGCCGAGCATGACAAGGGGTTGTGGAGCAGTCAGCTCGCGACGTTTTTACCTTCTGCAACGAAAGCGAAGATTAGTTGCAGCGCTGCAGGCGTGTCCTATACGCCCACGCCGGATCAGGTTGCATTGCGGCCATCTTATGGCGGTAGCTGCGATATGACCATTACCTGGATGGAACGTGGTGTAACCGTGGATGGAGCCAGCGCAGAAGGTCAATCATTGCAAACGTTTGCCTGGGAATTCCAGCCGTGACAGCCGCATCTCATGTCTTCCGGCAACGGGGGTTCTCGCTAATTGAACTCATGATAGCGATGGTGTTGGGCACGTTGATAAGCGCCGGTATCGTTGCTGTATTTGTGTCGACATCCCACAGCTATCAGGCTCAGGCGCAACTTGCACGTCTGCAGGAGGATGGGCGATTTGCCATCACGCAAATCAAGGATGATCTGGCCATGAGTGGCGCGCAGTACTGCAACAACACAGGCGGTGGTGCGCATTCAACGGCATCTGGCCTTTATCTGGATGGGTTGCGGCAGCCAACTGTCTACGCAAGCGATCCCGGTGTACTGATGAATGCACTAAGTGATGTGACCACGCGATGGGGTGCTCCGTATCCGTCGGCGCCGACGGAGCCTTATTCATTGCCATCGTTTCTGACGATGCGTGGTTACGATTGCACAACAAAGTCCTGCACGCCGATCGATCCAAGCAGCAAGCAGAGCGCCGAAGGGTTCAGTATTCCAGCCATGGGCACAAAGACCGATAACCGCGTGATAGGCGCATCGGTTATCACGGTGCGCTATCTCAATCCATCGGCAGGATGGACGATCATGCCGGAAAGCGCAGGCCGGGGAAGCACACAGATTACAAACGCGGACGGTTCGCTCGCTTTCCGATTGGCCCCCATGTCAGGCGAGCCAGCGGTGAAAGATTTTCAATCGGGTGATCCGCTGGCCATGCTGGCAGATTGTTCGAGCGCGCAGATCTTTGCGGTGTCCGGACAAACGAGCAGCCAAATTCTGTCCACAGGAAGCAACTTTGCTCAGCCCACTGCCTTCGAAAACATGGTTGCACCGAAGCTGTTCGATCTCAGTCGCGATTTTAGGACGGTGACGTATTACCTCAAGGTGGTCGACAGCGGTGATGGTCAGGGACATACGACCGGCGCACTCGTGCGTCGGATCAACGGCGGCAGTACCGGCGTGCGAGACGGACGGGCGGAGGAGATTGCGCGAGGCGTTGAACGGCTCGATTTCAAATACGGCGTGCAATTCGCCGATGGATCGGTGCGTTATTACACGGCGGCCCAGGTCGACGCGAGCACGCGTGCTGATTGCGGATCGGTGGCACGACTCCCCATACACGGTAGTGATGATCGAGGGTGTTTATGGGGGGCCATCAGCCTCATCGAGATTGACATGCTGCTGGACGGTCAGCAACCGCTCTATTCGTTGACGCAGGACGAACTTACCTACACCTACGCATCTGACGATGCTTCCCATAGCGCATTGATACCCAAGCCGGCCAACGATGCCAGTCGCAAGGTAACGCCACTTCAACAGGGTTTCCCTTTGGCCATGCTACGGCGTGAATTTTCCGCCGTCGTCGCCCTGCGCAATTTCAATCCTTAAAAATGCTTTTCATCTCATGAGTCGAAAGGATATCGGCGTGCTGTCACAACACAGGAAACTACTGACCGAACGATGTTATAAGCATCCGCAGCAAGGCTTTGTCTTGCTGATTACGTTGATCTTTCTTTTGCTTATGAGCGTGCTGGCGTTTAGTGCTTCACAACATTCGTTATTGCAGGAGCGGATCGCCGGCAGTTTTCGCAACGCGCAGCAAGCCAGAATGAGTGCCGAGACTGCGTTGCGCGGTGCGGAGTACAAGCTTTGGTCCATGGCCTCTCAGGTTGGAGCTCATCTTCATTGCACGAATGGCTCCCTTTCCGGAGACGATGGTTGTGTGGTTTATCAGCCGCTATCCGCTCCTTACGGAGCCAACGGTGCAGTCACCCAATTTCAAAGCACACAAGGTTGGCTGGCGAATATCGGTGTGACATACGACGGTCCCTCGCATAAAGGTTACACGACCGAGCGGGGGCAGCTGACGGCCGTGCTGGCGCGAAACCCTGTCTACATCATTGAGGACCTGGGAGCGGAAAGGCCGCCAGGCGTGGGTGGTCTGCATGAGTCTGGCAACACCGGTTCGAACAACGATGGCGCGGACCAGCTTGATACCCATGTCTTTCGTATCACAGCGCGGGGCACTGGTGGCAATCCGAACATAGTCAGCGTTGTGCAAAGCACGTTCGACGTGCCCGTGGCTCATTAATTCGGAGCACGTCGTGTTGACGATATCAACGGTGGCAATGCATCGACTCAAGCATTCGGCGTGCGCGATGATTTTCATTGCTTGTGGCGCAATAGCGCAGGAGAGCAGTCCGCCTGGAACAGCCGAGCTAAGCCCTCGGCCTCTCGATAACGCGTTGGCGACTCCAGCCATGGGCATTCTTGGCCTCAATACCTCCATAGCGGGAGCGGGTTCGCTTGCGTTTATGGGCGGCTATGACCCTATTGATTGGGCGGGAACATTGCAGGCATTTGCCTTGAGTCCGAATGGCGCTCCCACCCAACGCGTATGGGATGCCGGTGCTATCCTCACCGGTGAGACAGCGCCGGACAGCCGAATCATTTTTACCGCGCTCGCAAATGACGATGGGACTGTAACGGGTGCCGTATTCGAACCATCTACTAACTTTGACGTCGTCGAGGCGAAAGGTCTCATGAGACCATCGCCAAAGGATCCGGTGAGCGACACCTTGGCTGCGCGGGTCGACTATCTGCGTGGCATGCGCAGCGATGAGTTGAATGGTGTCATGCGCAAACGCGACAACTTGCTCGGCGCCATCATCCATTCTCAGGTTTTGTACGTAGCCTATCCGAGCGGCCGTTATCCTAGCCGCTGGCCAACCAAAATCGACGGAAAATCGGTACTTGCGCCCGAGATGGATGCCTATGCGCAAACGTACGATCAGTTCGTCTCGGCAAATGCCAATCGTTCTCCCATGATTTATGTAGGCGCCAATGACGGGATGCTGCACGCCATCCAGGCACCTGTTCCGACGTGTCAGTCGACCGACTCCGACGTTCGCTGTACAACCGTC
>NZ_DATHMR010000031.1:0-16592 GCF_035486915.1 Dyella sp.
TTCTTGGTCTGGTTCGCCGCTTCGGCTTCTTCGCGCTGGGCGAGACGCTGGCCCACGCGATCGATATTCCCCAGCGAAAGCAGGTGCGCGTAGATCCACGCCATCGTGCCATCATTGACGTACTTGTGCACGGTTGGGGCGTCGAGCTTGCGCAGCTTTTCTTCGTTGATCACAAACAGGCCGTTGAGATTGAGCACGTTGCCGTTGCGCTCCAGGCGAACGTTGCGGGGTTCGAGCAGTTCGTGCTTGCGCAGTTCGTCCATGAATTGCTTGGTACGCGCGACATGTTGCTGGAATTCGCCGAGGAAGCGCACCGCGTTGCTCAGCATCTCGGTTTCGGTGCCGTCTTCCTTGAACAGGCGCTCACCTTCCTTATCGTCGAAACCTTCATAGGCTTCGTCGAGGAACACGGTGAAGTCGTCGCCTTCAGCGCCAGCGGGCTTTTCCGCCAGCACGAACGGATAGCGGCGCACGAACGCGGGGATGTACACACCCGGCGCCCACTGGCCATCGATATCCACAAAAAGGTTTTCGCTTGCGCGCAGACCCAGGAGTGCCATGGGACCTGCATTGGCGATGTCGGGACCGGCGAACAAAATCGGGATGTCGCGTGAGGCGGCCGGGAACTCCGAGCTCGTCAACGGCACCGAGTGCACGTTGTGCGTGAACTTGAGGTTCTGCAGCGCCTTGATGCGCAGATCCTTGTGGGCGGTGCGATTGAGCGGAACAGGACGCTCATAGAAAAGTACTTCAGCCACGTTACTTACCTCTGCCCCGCCGTGCCGGGGTCGCCACCCAGGCTCCCCCTCCCAAACCCGGCGCCGGGTCTATAGATGAACGACCACTATATCAGCGCCCGGTTCCGGGGGCGAATAGTCGGAAAAACCCGCTTTTTTGTGGGCCGGAACCGCTATTTGCATGCGATTTGCAATCAATTTGGTCTATGCTCGGGCTCAACCGAGCACCGCTGCATGGACCGGGCGCTCTTTCGCTATAGGGTGAAGGACGAAACGCATGCTTATGGAAGTGCCCAATCGGGCCGATCTGAACTCGACCCGCGTGCTATCGCTGGACGCCGCCGGCAGGATTCTCGACTGGATCAGCTGGCAAGACGCCGTTTGCCTCTACGTTCGCGAAGCCGTGGCCTGGACTCTCGGCGCGCCCTGCCTCACCGTTCACGGCGGCCACAACCGCGTACTGGGCAAGCAAAGCCAGATCAACCTTCATCCGATCGTTGCCAGTACTGGTCACTGTCGAGATCACGCGATCGACCCCGCCCCAGCCCTCACCAACAGCGCCCTTTTTGGGCGCGATCGTTATCTGTGCCTGTATTGCGGCGAGCGCTTCAGCCGCGGTGAGCTGACGCGCGATCACGTGATGCCGATTTCCAAGCGCGGCCGCGATGAATGGGAAAACGTGGTGAGTGCGTGCCTGCACTGCAATCTGAAGAAGGGCAACCGCACGCCGCAGGAAGCGAACATGCCGCTACTGGCCGTGCCATACCGGCCGAGCTGGGTGGAGCATCTGATTCTCTCCAACCGCAATATTCTGGCCGATCAGATGGAGTTTCTCGTCAGCCATCTGCCGCGCAATCGGCGCGAAGCGCTGGCCTAAGAAAACCCCTCCCGACTGATCCCGCTCCCATCGGGAGAGGGTGCCGGCAGGCGGGCGAGGGTTCGGGCGAAGCGTGCGTGTTGAAGTGTCGCGCAAGCTGTCTATTTCCCGCTCTGAACGTACCCTCACCCCAACCCCTCTCCCAAGGGAAGAGGGGCTTTTAGTGCGCTGCCCTTGCCCCTCCCCGGCATAGGGCCAACAATACACAGATGATTGATTTGTCTCGCTACCCGCATCTGTCCGCGATCGACTCCCCGGCAGATCTGCGTCGCCTTCCCGATGAAGAACTTTCTGTCCTGGCCGATGAGCTGCGTGGCTATCTGATCGAGGCCGTGGCCAGTTCCGGTGGTCACTTCGGGGCGGGCCTGGGTGTGGTGGAACTGACTGTTGCGTTGCATCATGTTTTCGATACACCTCACGACCGGCTGGTCTGGGACGTGGGCCACCAGTGCTATCCACACAAGATCCTGACCGGACGGCGCGATCGCATCACCACTATCAAGAAAAAAGGCGGCCTCGCTCCGTTTCCTCGGCGCGAGGAAAGTACGTACGACACGTTCGGTGTCGGTCACTCTTCCACCTCGATTTCCGCTGCGTTGGGCATGGCGATTGCTGCGCAACGCAAAGGCGATCAACGCAAGTTTATTGCAGTGATCGGCGATGGTGCGATGACGGCCGGCATGGCGTTCGAAGCCCTGAATCACGGTGGCAATGTCGGCGCGAACATGCTGGTGGTGTTCAACGACAACGGTATGTCGATCAGCGAAAACGTCGGCGCGTTGGCGCGCATGACCGGTCGCGCGCCGTCTGCCGATGTATCTGTGCCAAGCACGGTGTTCGAGGACCTGGGATTCCATTACACCGGCCCGATCGATGGCCATGACATTGCGCAATTGCTGAAAGCGTTACGCGCACTGAAACATGCACCGGGTCCGCAGCTTCTGCATGTGATCACGACCAAAGGCAAAGGTTATGCCCCGGCGGAGCAGGCGCAGATTGAATATCACGCCGTCAGTCCGTTCGACCCGAACGCAGGCGTAGTGAAAAAAGCTGGCGCATCCAAACCCACGTATTCAGATGTTTTCAGCGATTGGCTGTGCGATATGGCGGCAAACGATCCACGCCTTTTCGGCATTACGCCCGCGATGCGAGAAGGTTCGGGGTTGGTGCGATTCTCGCAGGAATATCCAGATCGCTATTTCGACGTGGCGATTGCCGAACAACATGCCGTAACGCTTGCTGCGGGCATGGCGTGCGAAGGCGGCAAACCTGTGTTGGCGATTTATTCCACGTTTCTGCAGCGTGCCTACGATCAAGCAGTGCACGACGTTGCACTACAGAATCTCGACGTGACGTTCGCGATCGATCGCGCCGGTGTCGTAGGCCCCGATGGCGCGACGCACGCAGGCAGTTTCGATCTCACCTTCCTGCGCTGCCTGCCCAACCTGATGATCATGGCACCCGCAGACGAGAACGAATGCCGCGTGATGTTGACGACCGGCTTTCGTCACAACGGGCCGGCCGCCATTCGCTATCCACGTGGCGGTGGCCCGGGCGCTGTCATCAGCAAGAGCTTCGAAACGATGCCCATCGGCAAAGCCGATCTGCGCCGGCGCGGTCACGGCATTGCCATCCTGAGCTTCGGCGCGATGCTGGCACCCGCTGCGGAAGTCGCGGCCGAACTGGATGCAACGTTGGTCAACATGCGGTTTGTGAAACCGCTCGACGAAGCGCTGATCCTCGAGCTTGCCAAGGATCATGACGGTTTCGTCACAATCGAAGACAACGCCGTAGCCGGCGGAGCGGGCAGCGCCGTAGCCGAATGTCTGGCCGCCCACGGTGTAACATTGCCCATCCTGCACCTGGGGTTACCCGACGTGTATCTGGAACACGGCACGCGCGAAGAAGTCTTGAGCGAGGCGGGTCTGGATCTACCGGGAATACGTCAAGCCATTCGTACCCGATTTCCCAAAGCGGGCTCGCTGAGCCAGGCGAGCGCGTAATGCGTCAGGTATTCCGACGCGGCCGGCATGCAAGTACCGCACGCTGGCCGTTTGATTTTAGGGAGGGGCTGTAAGGCGAAAGCCGACTGACACCTACAGCCCTTAAAAACGGCAGGCACAAATGACTGTGAGGGTTGCATGCGTTTGACTCACGCGAGACAACGCACCCATGCAACAACTGTTTTGCCACCTAGTAAGGAGCCGCGTGGCCCGTGACTGAGTTTATTGTCCGCGTTGTCGACTTTTGCCGGCGTTACGCCGCCTATGTCGTCATTTTCTTCTTCGCGCTGGCGGGAGTCGGCGTGTGGATTGCTGCTAGCCGATTGAGCGTGGATACCAACACGGACAACCTCTTCGCCAGCACGCTGCCGTGGCGTCAACACGCGATGGCGTTCGATCGCGAGTTTCCGCAATTCAACAACGTGCTCGTCGCGGTGGTGCGTGGTGCGACGCCGGAGGAATCCGACGAAACCGCTGCTCAACTTGCCAAGGCGATGGCGACGGACAAAAAGCATTTCATCGATGTCTACCGGCCGGATGCCGACCCTTTCTTTCGCCACGAAGGTCTGCTGCTGCTCGGCCCGGATGATTTGAGCAAGCTGCTCAATTCGCTGATGAATGCGCAGCCGTTGCTGGGCCCGCTGGCTTCCGATCCTTCCGCGCGCGGACTGCTCAATGGCGTTTCACTGATGGCGGCTGGCGTGCGCATCCAACACGCGGATCTCAGCCCGTACAAACCCGCGCTCGACCAGTTGCAGCAGGTGCTCAACAACGCCGCCGATGGACACCCCACCCCGCTTTCCTGGCAGAACCTGCTGGGCTCGGATGTCACGCAACAAGCGGGCAACGTGCGCATGGTGCTGAGCCATCCGGTGCTGGAAGACGGTTCGCTGCAACCCGGTCGCGCCGCCACCAAAGCACTGGAACGTATTCGCGACAGCTTGCCCGACGTGAAAAACGGCCGCGTGCACATCGACTACACGGGCTCTGTCGCCCTGGCCGATGTGCAGTTTGGCGCACTGACAAAAGGCATCGTGCTGAGCACCGTCGTCAGTCTGTTGCTGCTGGCATTGTGGCTCTATCTGGCGATGCATTCGTTCCGTCGCATCATCCCGATTCTGCTCACGCTACTGGTGGGCTTTGCATTGACCATCGGCTTTGCCGCGCTTGCGGTCGGCACGTTGAACGTTATTTCGGTGGCGTTTGCGGTGCTGTTTATTGGCCTGGCGGTGGATTTTGGCATTCAATTCGCCGTGCGATTGCGCGATGAACGCATGCGTCATCCTGAAATCACGCAAGCGCTTGCCTCGGGCACGCGCGTGTCGGGTGTGCAGATAGCGGTCGCAGCTGCGGCCACGGCATGCGGCTTTCTTGCTTTCTCTCCGACCAGCTTCGTCGGTGTGGCGGAACTTGGCACCATCGCCGGTGTAGGCATGGGCATCGCGCTGGTTTGCACGCTCACGCTGCTGCCTTCGCTGCTGATCCTGATGAAGCCCAAGCGCCAGAGCAAAGAAATGGCGCTACCGTTTGGCCCGACGCTCGATGCGTGGTTGCACGATCACAACAAGCCGGTGCTGATGGTCTTTGCGGTAGTGGGCATCATTGGTTTGGTTGCGGCCGTACGCATGCCGTTCGATGCGAATCCGCTCAACACGCAAGATCCGAATTCGGAGCCTATGCGCACGTTGCGCAGCCTTGCCGACAATCCGATCACCAATCCATTCAACATCAACATCATGGTGCCGGACCTGAAAACGGCGCGCGAGTTGAGCGACAAGCTACAGAAACTGCCGGAAGTCTCCAGCGTGATTTCGGCGGCGACGTTCGTACCGCCGGATCAGCAAGCCTCGCTCGATCAGCTCGATCAGGCACAGGTGCTGATGCTGCCCTCGCTCAATGTGGATCCCTCCGCACCTCCGCTGACAGCGGCTGCACTGCGCGCGGAAATTGCCGACACGCACGATGCCATCGTTGAGGCGAACGCCGAACTGCCAGCCGATTCACCGCTGCGCGGCATCGACGCCGCCTTGCAGAAGCTGGCCAAGGTGTCCGATGACCGCTTGATGGCAATGAACGCAGCAGTCAGCCGTTTCCTTCCTAATCAGCTCGACAGCCTACGCGATGCGCTGGATGCCAAGCCGGTGACGCTGCAAACGCTGCCTGAGTCGATCAAACGCGACTGGGTAAGCCCAAACGGTGGTGTACGTATCCAAGTCTCGCCCACGGTGAACGAGGAAGACACGGCTGGATTGCGTCGCTTCGTCGAAGCGGTCCAGCGCATCGCGCCGGATGCGGGAGGCCCCGCTGTGACGACCATTGCGTCTGCCGACACGATCATGCGTGCGTTCCAGCAAGCCGCCGTGCTTGCCACGATCGCCATCGCGATCGTGTTACTGATTGCGATTCGCCGTCTGCGCGACGTCGGCCTGGTTTTGTTGACGCTGGGCATGTCCGCACTGCTCACGGCCCTGCTTGCGCGCGCGATGGGCATGGCCGTGAACTACGCCAACATCATTGCGCTACCGCTGCTGCTTGGCGTAGGCGTGTCGTTCAATGTGTACTTCGTGATGAATTGGCGCGCGGGCATGCGACGTTTCGTCAGTTCCGCGTCCGCGCGTGCCGTACTGTTCTCTGCGCTTACCACCGGCACTGCATTCGGATCGCTCGCACTCTCGCACGATCTGGGCATGGCGAGCATGGGGCGCATGCTACTGGTCAGCCTGGTAGCGGTGTTGCTGGCAACGTTTGTCTTTCTGCCCGCGTTGCTCTACGCGATCAAGCCGCCGTCGAAACTGCGCGGCACAGGACATTGATGCAACGGCGCCCCTCAATGCACGCTAGCTAACAAATTTTCCTGCGGTGACACGATCGCGCTGTTCCAAATCCTGCGCCGTGAAGACTTCGACAAAGCCCATACTGCACAGTAACAAGCGTGCAGCGTTGCCTTGATTCCAGCCGTGCTCGAACATCAACCAACCGCTTTGCACAAGATGCGACGGTGCGGTGCGCGCGATGTGTCGAATGTCGTCGAGCCCGTCAGCGCCAGACGCCAATGCGCTGATCGGCTCATAGCGCAGATCCCCTTGCCTTAAATGCGGGTCCTCGCTCTCTATATAGGGGGGATTGGAAACGATGAGGTCGAAGCGTTGATCGGTTAACGGTGTGTACCAATCGCCAAGCACGAAACTGACGTTCACGATGCTGTGACGATGCGCATTGCGTTGCGCCACGGCAAGCGCTTCGTGACTTGCATCCGTTGCCGTGACTTGTGCTTGCGGTCTTTCACTGGCTATGGCCAACGCAATGGCACCGCTACCTGTACCAAGATCAAGAACGCGTACCGGCTTATTAAGCGGCAAGCGTTCGAGCGCCAGTTCAACAAGCAGTTCTGTTTCAGGCCGCGGAATCAATGTCGCCGGTGTCACTTCAAGATCGAGTGACCAGAAACCTCGCTGTCCCGTGATGTATGCAACGGGCTCACCCTTCTTGCGCTTCTCCACGAGCCCGTCATAGGCCGATGCATGCTCTGGCGAGAGTGCATCGTCCGCGTGAGCAATCAACCAGCTGCGTGGTTTGCTCAGCGCATAAGCCAACAGCACCTCGGCGTCGACGCGATCGCCGAGCTGCTGCGTGGCTCTCATTAGCGCGTCGCGTACCTTAGGCATCGCCCAATGTGCTCTCGGTGCGTGCAGGAGTTGTCGGCGCGGCAGGCTTCGGTTCGGGCTTGCGCCAGTAGCCGCCGCTCGTCCACGCGTCGAAGCCCCAGCGCAGCCAGCCGATCAACGCATTGGCAAGCCACAGTGCCCACGCCAACATGGCGATCTTGTAGAACCAGAGCGATACGCTGAACACGCCCGCTGGCGGCATCGCATCCTTGGCCTGATCGGCAAACCAGTTCAGATCCCATGCGCTGGAATTGTTTCCCGTGACATGCATGTCCGGCAGACCCAGCAACCCCGTAGGCACCGCCGATACCAGCGTGCATAGTGCAAGCACGGTCACGACTGCGAGACCCGCTTGCAAAATGTTGAAACGCCGATTTCCCAGCGCCACACATGACGCTTCATGGCGCGCACGCAAGCCGAGCAAAATCAGCCACACCACGACAAACGCAAACGCACTCCAAGCGAAGGCCGAAAAACCCAAGCCGAGCAGCAACCAATGGCGCAAGCGCAGCGGCGTCGGTGCATAACGAGACAAAAGCCATGCGGCCAGCAACAGCACGATCAATTGCGCCCAATACAGCACGGCAGGTCCCATGCGCGGGCCCCAGGTCCATAGCACCCAGCGATCTTCCGGCAATTTCAGCTCCAGGGAGACATTCGCAGAAGGCGCGCCGAGTGCGTATGCGGGCGTAGTCGAACGCAAGCTCGCACCGCGCGGCTCGCGCAAATGGAGTACGTAATTATGTTTGCCAGGCAACAGCGGCAAGCTCAGCTTGCCATCCTTGACGGCAAGACTAAGCGAGACGTCATCGCGCATCGCATCCAGTAGAACCGTACCTGTCGGTAGCGAGATAGCATGCTCACCGCCACGTGTACTACGCGCAACCAGTTCCAGCGTCGTCTCTGTCGCACGGTCGCCCACACTGCTATTTGTACTGACGTTATCAAATGCGAGACTGTCACCCTCCACCGGCTTGGGACGTGTTATGGCAAGCGACAACGTTTCGCCCGGCAGCGGCTCGAAACGCAAGCCATCGCTGCTATCGCTGAGCGGCGCACCCTTTGTCTCGACATGCCACATCTTTCCCGCGTGCAATTGCCATATCTCGGCTCGCTCATCGAGCGAAGGGGCCTTCAGCTGCAAGTTGCCCACCTGATCAAGGCGACTGGTCCACGCCACGCTCTTTTGCCCCGCATTGAACGTGATGCTGATACGACCATCCTGCACGCGTGCGTTGTCGCCCAGCGGATGTTCGCCAGGAAGCAAAGGTACGTCTAACGTGAAACCACCGTCGCTCGGTGCGATGCGTTCGACCGTGTTGACCACCATCCAGTCAACACCCAGACCCAAGTCGCGCGTGACACGAACATACGGTGGGAACGTCTGTTGCGGCAAAGGTGCTTGCTTACCGTCTTGGGCCGTCTTGAGGCGATTGAACGTGACACTGTCGCCCAGCATGCGCCCGGCATCGACCCCATCCAGCGACCAGCCCTGTCCTTTGAAAGATATCCATTGCGGACGTAGCGTGAAGTTCAGCGTCGTACTGTCGACCGGCTTGGCGCGATAGCTCAGCTCGACATGATGTATGCCGGGAGCAAGCCTAACCACGAGCTGATCATCGTTTCTGCCAATCGACGCACTGGCGTTGTTGTCCACACTTACGCTGACCAATTGCATGCCGCCATCTGCTTGTGGCATAGGCAACGCTACCGGTGCGCCCGCGTGCACCTCCATATCGAGCACGATCTGATCGTCCTTCGCCTGCGCGTTGGTGGCGGCAACGACGGCGCAATCGGGCACACATTTGGGCGCCTCGGTCAGTCGCGCCTGCAATTGGTTCAGCACGTTCTGGTTCGGTGTCGACTGCGCATGTGCCATGTACGGTAAGCACACCAAGATCAACAACGCCGCGGTGGCGCGACCAGGCCACCAACGACGCCACGACGGATGCAACGGCTTGCTCAGGCTTTGGACCACACGCGCCAGCAGCACGACGAGCAAACCCAGCATGATCACGCGCAACCACCGCACCAACCATGCCGGTGCGATCACCAGGCGCATGGTTTGTTGCGGCGTAACGGGTCCGGACCAACCCAGCCGATAGTTGTTGCCCACGTCCCATGCAGGTTCGCCGGCACCAGCCTGAATCACGCTGTGGTTGTCTGTTTCGTCCACATAATCCGCACCTGTCATCGCGTTGCCCGTAACGGTCACGCTGGCGAGTTGTCGATTGCCGCCACTGGCCACGGCACTGGCCGACGATTCCTGGACACGCGGTGCCGGTGCGGCAGGTGGTGCAGGCGCAGCAGCGGGCGCGTTAGCGACCTGTTCCTGGGGCTCAACCTCTTGTTTATAGGCCTTTCGCTCCACTCCCTCGACCGCTTGCATCTTGGCAACAAGCGGCGAACTACCATGCGTTTCCAACTGCGGATGCAAGGCGCTCTGCAATTGCGTCGATGCAAAGGGCAGCGTCCACAGCACCGCCAATGCCAGTGCAGCACCAGCAACGAGATGCGCCACACGTTCCAGTCGCCCTTGCGGCAATGCTTTTTTCAGCAACGCAAACGCAAGCGCCAAACCCAGCGTCCAGCGCGGCGCACCACCTTCATGTTGCGAGAGCGCGAGGAAAACGATCGCGATCAGCGCCCAGCGCCATCCCAACAAACGTCCAGCCAGCAAGGCGATCAAGGCGACGACAAACAGATCCAGCAAACTCCACTGCGCGATCCATGAGTCGGGCGAACGATCGACCCCGCTCGCGCCAATCAGCCGATAACCGTAAGGAAGATGCAGCGTTGCATCGATGCTTTCCAACGACGCCTGCCAACCCGTGCTTGGCAACGCACCGCTGCGATCGGCAATACGCAAGCCGGCTTGAAGGTCCAGATCCGTCCCGCGCAACTCCACGCCACTGCGACCGTTGCCGGTTTGCGTGACGAGCAACGGGTCATCGCCTTGCGATGCGCGCTGCAGCTGCCAGGGGCTGTCAACGTCAAGTCGCTGCGTATGCTGCAGCTTGCCCATCAGATGATCGCTGATGATTACACCTTCACCATCGAAATCCACCCACATCTGCCGCTGCAATTGGAACTGGTCTGCCGCGCTACCTTCACTGCCGCGCGTACCCTGCTCCACCGTCAGGCCGTTGCCGGCATCAAGGACATAGGCTGGCAAGTTGGTCCAGTCCGGCGGTACGTCCGCTTGCGCCGCATCGGTGGCATGGCCATCGACATGCGTGCTACGCAGAGCCGGATCGTCCGAGTAACTCCAGATTTCCTGACGCGGCCAGGGATCAGGCGGCAGATTGAGCGTTACCTGTTGCAAGGTATCCACGCCACGTGCAGTGAGCTGCAATGTCCACGAGCCCGGGCGCAACTGCACACGCAACCGACCATCGCCGTCCAATTGTGCGGGCAGATCGCTGGTCAATGCAGTGGCGACAAATCCTTTGGGCAACGTGGGCCCAAGCACCATCTCGCGCGAACTGCCCGTGACGTTCAACTGCAATTGCGTATCGAGCATGGCCGGCATGCCGTCGGAAAGGTGCCGGTAGACACGTACTGAAAGTGCATCGGCCTGACGTTGCGCTGCGGCGGCTTCGCCAAGCGTGAGCTGATCGCCGTTTCGCTCGACGCGATCCACAGCCTGTCCGTCGAGACTGAGCGACACCAGACCGATGCTGTTGGGCACGCTCAAACGCGCCGGGCGTGCTTCCCAAGGCAGCACGCCGCGCACGGTGTAATCGCCGGGTGCCAGCCACAAGGCGGGATGCCCTTGTTGCGACAACACGGGCGCGGCCTTGTCGTTGACAGAGACTTGCTGCGGCCAGTTGTGTTCATCGCCCGGCACGCCCACCCAACCTGCCGCATCGACGTGCACGCTGAGGCTGAAACGACCACCGTCCTTGTCTGCCTCCAGCCCAAGACGGCCTGGCCAGATGCATTGGTAATTGCCGACACCCGGATTGCGGTTGGCGAGGAATGGACAGGCATGCTCGGGAACATCGTGCAGTACCCAATCCTGCCAATCGTGCAACGCAGGCGGAACCTCCTGCGCCAGCAGTGGAGCGACCATCCACAACAGAGCGAACATCCCTATCCATCGACGCATGCGGCTCTCTCCTCGGTGGCGTTTGAGCCAGTTTAGATGGAATCGGTGGCGTGAAAAGGCCGGCTCTTTTGGGACAGCCGCGGGCGCAAAAAAATGCCGGGTAGCCTGCACTACCCGGCATCTGTCGATAAACAATGCTTACGGTTAGATCTTCGACGGGTCCTGCTTGGCTTTCAGCGCCGTGCACAGCAACGTCTGCTCGCGGGTTTGCGCCAGACCGCGATCAGCGCCGGTCACGTCCTTCAGCCGCGGCTCGAAATAAGCCTGCAAGCGATCCGCCTCTGCCTTGGAGCAGCCACCGCCGCCAGCCAGCGCCGGCAGGCGACCACCGGCGAAGCTGCCCGTGCGCGCCACCACCTGATCGTAGTGACCGGTGAACCAGTGCCACAGCGCGTCGCGAGCAGCAGATGTGTCGTGGCTGCCGCGCAGGATAGCGGCCATCTCGCCTACCTTCACTTGTTTGGTCAACGCAAAGTCGCGCGCCTTGTCGGCGAGCGCAGGTGTGTCGGCGGCACTCAAGCCTTGCAGCATGGCGTTGCGCAGCGCCGGATCGGTGGTCTGCGGCAATTCGGCGATCAACGCATCCAGTGCTGGTTCGCCACGTTCCTGCACCGCCACAGCCAACGCGACGCCAAGCAGATCCGGATCAGCTGCGGTCAAGTTGAGGTGACCATCGGCCTTCTTCGCGAGCGCGGCATCACCCTGCTTGAGCAGAGCGGCGCGTACTTCGGGCAGCTTGAAGTCGAGCGCAAGCACTTCGCCCAGCGTACTACGCAGCAGAGAATCGCCTTCCGGTTCGCCAGCCTTGCGCTGATAACCGAGTTGCTCCATGCGCGGCAGATAAGCGTCTTTCACCCAGGCCTCGACTTTGGCGCGCTGCGCATCGGTCGCTGCTTCGTTGCTATAGATCCACGCGATGGTGTCCAGCGGCGCCACCGCGACTTCGCGGGTTGCCACGCCAGTGAGTGGCTTCAACGCCGTCATGACGTCGGCAGCATTCAAATCGCCGTGACGGAAACCGGCGTCGATGCTGTCCGCGTAAGCCAGTTGTTCGGTGTCGCTCAACGATGCAAAGTGCTGCGTGAGGTTGGCCCAGTCTTTCTTGCTCAGACTGAAACGGTAGTAACCTCGCGCATCCGCATTGGGCATCACCCAGGTCGGCGTGCTGGCATCGGTCAACACCATCGTGGCCGAGGCCTTGTCGAGCAGTTCGCAACTCTGCTTGGTGCCGTCGTGGGTGGCGTAGCGCACGCACACCGGAATACCCCACACGCGATTAGCGTTGCCGGTGCTGCCGGTCGGCAGATAACGACTCTGACTTAGGTGAAGAACGGTCTGGCCGTTTTTCTGATCCAGCTGCGCTTGCACATAAGGCACGCCCGACTGGTCAAGGAAACTGTTGAACGCGTGCTTGAACGTTGCACCCTGATTTGCAGCGGTAGCAATCGCACCGACCAGATCGTCGGCGGTAGCGTTGCCGAACTTGTGTGCCTGAATGTACGCACGCATGCCCTTCTGGAAGGTGTCTTCGCCGACATAGCCTTCGAACATGCCGATGACTGCGGCACCCTTCTGATAGGTGATGCCGTCGAACGCCGTTTCGATATCGCCGTTGCCCGTGATCGGTTGGCGGATCTGCCGCGCTGTGGTCAGGCTGTCGTTCTGCATGGCGCCTTCGGCGCCGTGAATGCGATCAAGGTCAGCGCGGTATTCCGGATGCACCTTCATCGTGACCTTCTGCTGCATCCAGGTGGCGAAAGCTTCGTTGAGCCAGATGTCGTTCCACCATGCAAGCGTCACGGTGTCACCCGTCCACTGGTGCGCGAGTTCATGCGCGGTGACGTTGAACGAGCCACGCACGTACTTCGCCGGAGAATCCGGATCGAGCAGCAACAGCCAGTCGCGGAACGTGACCAAGCCCGGATTTTCCATCGCGCCAGCGGAGAAATCGGGTGCAGCAAGTAGATCGAGTTTGCCGAACGGATAACCGAAACCGTAGTAGTTCTCCAACGTATGGATGATGCTGGGCGTTTCGCTCAGCACATGCTGCATGCGATGGCCTTCGCCATGCGCGGCGACACCACGCAGCGGCAGCACGTCAGTGCGGTAATCGTCGGGCGAGATATCCGGGCCGTTGACGATATCCCACGGGCCGACCGCGAACGCCACCAGATAAGTGGGAAGCGGCTGCGTTTTTGCGAACGTCAACGTTTTCCAACCGGCGTCGGCAGCGGTTTCGCCCGTCTGCTTGGTATTGGCAACAGCGGTAACATCCGACGGAATCGTCAGGCTGATCTCGTACGGCGTCTTGAAACCGGGTTCGTCGAAACCGGGGAACGCGTAGCGTGCGCTGATCGGTTCCATCTGCGTCATCGCATACGGCACGCCCGCATGGCTGACCTTATACAGACCTTGCAACTGCTGATTGAGCGGCGCGGTGTATTCGATGGTGAGCGTCAACTGCTGCGGTTTCAGCGTGCTACCGAAATCGATGCGCGACACGCCTTCGTTCGGTGCAACGGCGACGTATTTGCCGTCATGTGCAGTGCCGCTCGCATCGGTGATCGTCACCTTGTTCACGTTCAGATCGCGCCCGTCCAACCACAGATGATCGGCGGCTTGCTTCAAGTCGACTTTGATCGTGGTCGTACCCGAATAATCCTGTTGCTTCGGATCCACCTTAAACGACAGCTGGTAAGACTCCGGCACCGCCCAACGCGGCAGTGTCCCATGCGGCGCTTGATCGGCCGGCGTGGACGCGAATGCTGCGCCACAACACATGGCAAGGGCAGTCAAAGCAAGGGGACGAACGAAACGGTGCATGGTGGCTTCCTACGGCATCGAAAAGTATTCACGCTAGGCGGCGTAGGCCCTTTGCCACAGTGCCAAAAGGCATAGTCCTCTGATGTAAGCCGTGCATACGGCCCTAAGCTAGACCGAGGGAGCGCTAAGGGATGAGCACGATATGTCGATGAGGGGTCACCGGCTTTTGTCCGGATACGTGTCCACGCCGCCGATTCGCGTCGCGGTGCTGGAAGACGATGAAGCACTACGCGAAGAAATTCTGCTTCCCGCACTGAGCGACTACGGATTCAGCACGCAAGGCGCGGCTTCGGCCGCCGAGCTTTACCGTCATATGCTGTCGCAACAGTTCGACATGGTGGTGCTGGACATCGGTCTTCCCGATGAAGACGGTCTTACCGTCGCGCAGCATCTGCGCACGATGTCCGATATCGGCATCGTCATGCTGACAGGCTCGACCGATCGCCAGCATCAGATCCAGGCGTTACACAATGGTGCCGACGGTTACCTGATAAAACCTGTCGACCTGGACGTACTGGCCGCCGCACTACACAGCCTTGCACGCCGCATGACGCCGCTTCCGCATGGAATGGTCCCCGATCAAGCGCCCGTATCGCGCTGGCGATTGGAAGCCGACGGTTGGCGGCTGGTATCGCCGCGCGGCACGATTGTCGCGCTAACTGCCATCGAGCAGTGCGTGCTGACAACACTGATGAGCGCAAGCAACGAACCGGTGCTGCGCGATTCGCTGATCCAGGCTTTGAATCACAGCCGCTACGACTGCGATCCACATCGCCTCGAGATGATCATCCATCGGCTTCGCCGAAAAGTGCTTTCACAGACCAAGGAAATGCTGCCGCTGCTTACCGTTCGCAGCAAAGGCTACATGTTGCCTGGCGACGCATGGCATAAGCCGACAACCATCGTCGGATAACAACGCACTCCACTACGGTCATTCACCGCGCGTCTTCGCCAGACGGGCGGACAGTGCGCACGTCATCGATCTGCACACCATACGCATTCGTAAGGCTGCGACACCGCATGCATCCATCGAAATGCATCGCCGGCTCGCGTGTGAGGAAGCGTGAGCAATTGTGAAAGACGTGAATTTTCGTGGTTTTCCGTGCGTGACAGTTCTTTCCGTGAATCGTGATGCTCGCCGTGCGCCACCTGCCCAGGCTCGACACAAACAGACCCTCGGCAGCGGCCATACACGAATAGCAGGATCGAGGGGAACTCCTATCCGGCTTCCATCGCCTCGGCGCACGCATGCGTTGCCATGCGCGCCCTGCATTCCTTATCCGCATGGAGGAAATAGCAAGCATGAACAGGATCTACAGCAAAGTCTGGAACGCATCGCTAGGTGTTGTCGTAGTGGCATCGGAATTGGCCAGTAACGATGTCGTTGTCGGAAGCCGTAAACAAAAACGCTCCAGTCTCCGGCTTATCGGCATTTCTGTAGCCATCATGCTGGCTATTGCAGGGGCGCCAAAATCCGCATATGCCGATGTGTGTACAGGCTCGTTTGCGCCAACCGATCAGCCTTATGCGTTGGACGATGCATTCGCCTGCGGTTCGCTGGCATCGGCACTGGGCAACTACAGCACTGCGCTGGGCAATCGCTCGCTGGCCATGGGTGACTACTCGACGGCGCTCGGTTATATGTCGACCGCGCGCGGCAACAACAGCATCGCGATGGGGCATGATGCATTCGCGTCGGGTACCTCAAGCATCGCACTTGGGCAAGACAGCGTTGCATCGGGTGACAACAGCGTGGCGCTGGGCAACGGGTCGGTCGCCGATGTCGACCATGTCGTATCCGTCGGCAGCGTGGGTGGCGAGCGCCGCGTCACGAATGTTGCCGATGGCATCGATGCGCACGATGCAGTCAATGTGTCTCAGTTGGACACACTGGCTTCCAGCGTGAGCGACGCACAGCATTACTTCAAAGCCAATGGCAATAACGATGGCAGTGACGATGCCGTTGCGTCAGGTGTGAAAGCGACGGCGGCCGGCGCATATAGCGCAGCCACTGGTGACTACAGCACCGCCATGGGCTTCGCATCCCAAGCGACGGGTGCCACATCTCTCGCTCAGGGTGCTTTTTCTCTCGCCTCGGGAGATGGCGCTACCGCATTAGGTGCTCTCAGCTATGCCGTAGGCGATAGCGCGACAGCCGTCGGCACAGATGCCTTCGCCTTTGGCCAAGGTGCCACAGCAACCGGTAGTGGCGCCTTTGCGAACGGGACCAACTCCATCGCCCTGGGCGCTAACAGTGATGCGCAAGCGCGCAATGCCATCGCATTGGGCTACAACGCACAAGCGCTTACGCTGGGTAGTGTTGCGCTCGGTACCAACTCCATCGCAAACCGTGCCAACGCGGTATCGGTCGGACGC
>NZ_DATHMR010000032.1:0-9050 GCF_035486915.1 Dyella sp.
CGCTCAACTTGCCGGTGGTCGGTTCCCTCTCGATCACGCTGGACAGTTTGTGGACCCGCACGCAGGTGTGCTTCACGCCTGGACAAACGGCAGACCGCGTGAGCCTCAATGGTCGCAGCGATGAGGCCGAGGCCAAGCGCGTGACTGCATGCCTCAATCTGCTGCGCGAGCGTGCAGGTGTGGCGTGGGGTGCAGACGTTGCCAGCCAGAATAATTTTCCGACGGCGGCGGGTTTGGCTTCGTCCGCATCGGGCTTTGCCGCATTGGTGCATGCCGGTGCGAATGCGTTGAATCTTCAGTTGAGCGATGCGGAGTTATCGGTGCTTGCGCGCCGTTGTTCCGGCTCGGCCGCACGTTCGATTTTCGGCGGTTATGTCGAATGGGCGCATGGTCAGCGCGCGGATGGCGCCGACTCGGTCGCCACACCGCTGCTCGATGCCGATGCGTGGCCCTTGCGCGTTGCCGTGGCCATCACCTCGACGGCAGCCAAGCAGGTGGGTTCTAGCGAAGGTATGCGCCGTACGGCGCAAACGTCGCCTTATCAATCGGCATGGATCGATACGCAGGAAGCCGATCTCGCCACGGCACGCCATGCGATCCATGCGCGTGATTTCGATGCGCTGGCGCTGATCTCCGAATACAGCTGCCTGAAGATGCATGCGCTGGCCATGGCTGCGCAGCCTGGTCTGCTTTATTGGAATGGCGCGACGATCGAATGCATGCATCGCGTGCGTGCCCTGCGTCAGCAAGGTGTGCCGGTGTTCTTCACCGTCGATGCCGGTCCGCAGGTGAAAGCTGTTTGCGCGCCTTCGGCTATCGAGCAAGTCAAAGCAGCGTTGCGCGATGTACCGGGTGTGTTGGACGTCCACGACACGGGCCTTGGCGCGGGTGTGCGCGCCATCGCAAAGGATGTCGTGGAGGCATGATGGAAATCACCGCGAGCGCACCCGGCAAGCAGGTGTTGCTGGGTGACTACGCTGTACTCGAAGGCGCGCCAGCGCTGGTGCTGGCGGTCAATCGACGTGCCGAGGCCCGCATCGTGTCGCGGGACGACGGTGTATGCGATGTGTATGCACCGGATCTCGATGTCAGTGCTGCACGCATGACGGTCGATGGCGATGGCGCATGGCAATGGCAATGCGATGGAGCCACTGCCGCCAAGCTCACACTGGTCGAGCACGTGTGGAATGGTCTGCGAAGCGAAGGTCTCGCGCCGCGATCGCGTGCTGGCTTCAGCATCCATCTGGATACATCCGGCTTCTTCTACGGCGACGGTGCATCGCGTATGAAGCTGGGGCTTGGCTCCAGCGCGGCGCTGACGGTTGCGCTCGCATCGGCGCTTGCAACCCATGCAGGTCATGGCGACGCGATGGCCGATCCTGCGCAATGGATACGCCGTTTGTTCCACATGCACGGTGGCTGGCAGAGCGGCCGCGGTAGCGGCGTCGATGTCGCTGCTGGCGTGGCGGGCGGGTTGATCAGCTATCAACTCGTCGGCCATGACCACGTACCGAGTTTCACGCATGAAACATGGCCGATGCCGGGCGTGCACTGGCTGTTTGTCTGGTCAGGACAAGCCGTCTCCACGTCCAATTCGCTGCGACATTTATCGCAGTGGCGCACCGCAAATGAAACAAAGTACGCATTCCACATGAAGCAACTCGGCGCGATTTCTGCCGCTGCTGTTGATGCATTGCGCACAAAAAAGGCGCAATCTTTCATTGGGCTTACAAATGACTATGCCGTAGCGCTGCGAAATTTTGGCGATGCGTGCGGTCTGGATATCTATTCACCGGCGCAAAAAAGCCTGGCAGAGATGGCGGTTCGGGCGAACGTCAGTTTTAAGCCATGCGGCGCTGGTGGGGACTTCGGCGTGGTTTTTGCCGATGATCCGGAAAGGTTGGCGACATTTGAGCGCGCCATTGTTGCGGCCGGTATGCAGGTGATCCCCTTGCCACTTGAATTGCGTGGGGTTAGCTGCCATATGCGCCAGACGTGAGATCGCCCTTCAAGGATTTGTAACGTAATGGCCAACGTTTTTGAAGGACATTGTCGGCGTGCTGCATGCAACGTCCAGGCGATGAGCTACGTAATTATCGACCTACGCGGAGTGCCTCAAGCATGAGCGCCGAAACATCGAGCAGCGAACGTTCGCGATTCCCTGCCTTCTACAAACTTTCTGTCTCCGATCGTGTCCGCATCATTCATGAGCGCGGCTGGTTGTCAGCAGAGGATTATCAGTCGCTCGTCTCTGGCGAGCACACACTGAAGATCCACAAAGCCGACAAGATGATCGAGAACGTCGTCGGCGTGATGGGTCTGCCGGTTGGCCTGGGTCTTAACTTTCTCGTCAACGGTCGCGACTACATCGTGCCGCTGGTGGTGGAAGAGCCATCTATCGTGGCTGCGCTGTCATCTGCCGCCAAAGTGGTACGCGGTGTCGGCGGCTTCAAGGTGGAAAGCACCGAGCCGATCCTGATCGGTCAGGTGCAGGTAGTCGATGTGCCGCATCTTGCGCACGCCAAAGCGGCACTGATGCAGCGCAAGGCCGAGATCTTGAATCTCGCCAATAGTCTGCATCCGCAGATGGTTGCGCGCGGTGGCGGCGCACAGGATCTGGAAGTGCACACGCATGCACGTGCCGAAGGCGGCGACATGCTCGTCGTGCATCTGCTCGTCGACACGCGCGATGCGATGGGGGCGAACCTCGTCAACACCATGTGCGAAGGCGTCGCCTCGCTGGTGGAAACGATGACCGGCGGCCGCGTCTTCCTGCGTATTCTTTCCAACCTCACCGACCGTGCGATGGTTCGCGCGCGTTGCGTGATTCCCGCTGAAAACCTCACCGGCAAGGGTTACGCCGGTGAAGAGGTGCGCGACGGCATCATCCTCGCCAACGAATTCGCCAGCATCGATCCCTATCGCGCCGCCACGCACAACAAGGGCGTCATGAACGGTGTCGATGCGGTGGCGCTGGCAACCGGTAACGACTGGCGTGCGATCGAAGCGGCTGCGCATGCGTACGCCGCACGCGGTGGTCGCTACACCTCGCTCACGCGCTGGTACAAGGGTGAGAAGGGCGAACTGGTGGGCGAGCTCGATATACCGATGAAGGTCGGTATCGTCGGCGGCCCGCTGCAGTCCAACGCCACCGTGGCACTCGATCTGCGCCTGCTCGGCGTGAAGACTGCGCGCGAGTTGGCCGAAGTGATGGGTGCGGTGGGTCTTGCACAAAACTTCTCGGCGCTGCGTGCGCTGGTTACCGAAGGTATCCAGCAGGGCCATATGACACTGCACGCACGCAGCGTGGCGGTAGCGGCTGGTGCAACAGCGGAGATCTTTGACACCGTGGTCGAGCGACTTGTGGAAAGCGGCGAGATCAAGATCTGGAAGGCGCAGGAGATTGTCGACCAGGTGCGCAAAGAGTCGCGCGGCGTTCCGGAGATCACGGAACAACAACCTGCTGTCGATCATCGCGCATGCGGTCACGGCAAGATCATTCTTCTCGGCGAGCATGCCGTGGTGTACGGCAGTCACGCGATTGCCGCACCGGTACCGCTCGCGGTGCGTGCGACCGCGCAGGATACGAACTCTGGCGGCGTGGACATGCTCATCCCACGCTGGGGTGTGGAATATCGCCTGCATCGTGATCCGGCGCATCGCGATTCGTTCCAGCGCTCGCTCGGCATCATCTTCGATCAACTGGAGCTGACTGAACGCTCGGTGCGCATCGAAGTGTTCCCGAACGTGCCGCGTGCCATGGGTCTGGGCGGCTCCGCCGCGATGGCTGTTGCCGTGATTCGCGCGCTCGATCAGCACTACCAGCTGGGCCTGCGCGACGATGAGATCAACGCGCTTGCATTCCGTTGCGAAGAAGTCGCACACGGTTCGGCATCCGGTATCGACAACACGGTGGCCACCTACGGCAAGCTGCTGCTGTACAAGCGCGCTGCACAGAAGGGCGATGCCCCGATGATGCGCGATCTGAAACTCGCCAAGCGCATTCCGCTCGTCATCGGCATCAGCGGCAAGGAAAGCCTTACCGCCGTGACGGTCGGCAAAGTGCGCAACGCGTGGCAGCGCAACCCGGCGCTGTACGACGGCATCTTCCAGCAGATCGATGGACTCACGCTGCAAGGCGTCGAAGCCATGCAGCAATACGATCTGGAACGCCTTGGCGATCTGATGAACATCTGTCACGGCCTGCTCAATGCGTTGCGCGTGTCGAGCTGGGAAGTGGAAGAGCTCGTGCAGATCGCGCGCGAACACGGTGCGCTCGGCGCCAAGCTCACCGGTGGCGGTGGTGGCGGTTCGATCGTCGCGTTGTGCCCGCAGAACAAGGAAAAAGTCGCTGCGGCGATGCGTGATGCCGGCTATCAGGCGATGGAGGTCGAGATTGGATAACCAAGAACTCGAACATCAGGAATGGCGCGATTCGCGCGAAGTGGTTTCGTTCGACGACGAGCCACTGGTCCTGGTCGATCACGACGACCGTGAAGTCGGTTTTCTCGACAAGGCGTCCGCGCACGTTGGGAAAGGCACCTTGCATCGTGCCTTCTCGCTGTTCGTGTTCAACGCGAAGGGCGAGCTGCTGATGCAGCAGCGCGCCCCCGGCAAACGTCTGTGGCCGGGCTTCTGGTCCAATACGTGCTGCAGTCATCCGCGCCGTGGCGAGACGATCGACAACGCCATTCACCGCCGTCTGAGCGAAGAGCTCGGGCTGAAGTGCGAACTCGACTATCTGTTCAAGTTCGAATACCAGGCGCAGTTCGACGCCGACGGTGCCGAACATGAATTGTGCTGGGTGTATGCCGGTCGCAGTAACGATGCGCCGACCGTGAACGTAAACGAAATCTCAGGCCTGCGGTATATCGCCCCCGATGCGCTCGACGCGGAGATGGCGGCCAATCCCGGCGCGTTCACGCCCTGGTTCAAGATGGAATGGGAACGCATCGGGCGTGACCATGCGCACGTGTTTGCGCCCCAGTCCGCAGGTTAGGCTGGCCGGGAATAACGGCCATCTTGAAGCTGAACTATACTGTTGCCATGTAAAACTTACCGCCCTGTGATGCGCAAGCGTCCCCAAACCCTGGTTTGCTGGCATCACGGGCATTGACGTACTGGAGAATCCTTTGGGTATTCCGCTTATTCAACAAACAACGATCGCTCGCTACATCATCAGCAAGAAGCTGAGCGGTCAAAAGCGTTATCCGTTGGCGATGATGTTGGAGCCATTGTTCCAATGCAATCTGGCGTGCGCCGGTTGCGGCAAGATCGATCAGCCCAAGGAAATTCTGCAGAAGCGCATGACGGTCGAGCAGGCGCTCAACGCCGTGGACGAATGCGACGCGCCGGTTGTTTCCATTCCGGGTGGCGAGCCGCTTATCCACAAAGAGCTGCCGCAAATCGTCGAAGGCCTCATCGAGCGCAAGAAGTTCGTGTATCTGTGCACGAACGCGATCTTGCTGCCCAAGCACATCGACGAATACAAGCCCTCGCCGTACTTCACCTGGTCCGTGCATCTTGATGGCCTGGAAAAGCAGCATGACAAATCCGTCTGCATGGACGGCGTATTCGAGAAGGCTGTCACCGCGATCAAGCTGGCGCTGTCCAAGGGATTCCGCGTCACCGTGAACTGCACGCTGTTCAACAGCGAGCCGCCGGAAGAGGTTGCCGACTTCTTCGACTACGCCATGGAACTGGGCGTAGAAGGCATCACTGTCTCGCCGGGCTACAGCTACCAGCATGCACCGCGTCAGGACGTGTTCCTCGGTCGCAGCGAAAGCAAGCAGCTGTTCCGCAACATCTTCAAGATTGGTAAAGAGCGCAAGCGCAAGTGGGCGTTCAACCAGTCGGCGATGTTCATGGACTTCATCGCGGGCAACCAGTCGTACCAGTGCACGCCGTGGTCCAACCCGACGTACAACATCTTCGGTTGGCAGAAGCCGTGCTACTTGCTGGTCGACGAAGGCTACGCCAAGACCTACAAAGAATTGATGGAAGACACCGAGTGGGAAAAATACGGTGTGGGCATCAATCCGAAGTGCGATAACTGCATGGCGCATTGCGGCTTCGAAGGCACGGCCGTGGACGACATGTTCGCTCATCCGCTGAAGGCGTTGAAGGTGTCGATGCTCGGCCCGCGCACCGATGGTCCCATGGCCCCTGATCTGCCGGTGATGTACGGCGATCGCGCCGATGCTACCGCCATCAAGATTCCGCTCAGCTCGATCCAGCGTCGCACGTCGCAGACCGAAGCCAATCACTGACGTTAAACGCCGCTACCGATGGGCACACTGGAATGGGTTGCCGCGTCGATACCGGCAGTAATGTGGGTGGGGTTGCTGCTGACACCGTGGCGGCCCTGGAGTACCCGAGAGCGTATTGAAGCCGACCCGCAAGCCGGGTCGGTGGATCTCAGCGAGATCACCGTCCTTATCCCTGCACGCAATGAGGCCGATGTCATCGGCCTCACGCTCGCTGGTTTGCAATTGCAAGGTCATGGCTTGCAGATGATCGTCGTGGACGATCAATCCAGCGATGCCACCGCGCAGATCGCTGCTTCGTTTCCGAATACGCGTGTTGTCGGCGGCGAGCCCTTACCGGAAGGTTGGGCGGGCAAGTTGTGGGCGCTTGAGCAGGGCAAGTCGCATGTGCGCACGCCGATGACCTTGCTATTGGATGCCGATATCCAGCTGCAGCCCGGCTTGCTTCCGGCATTGCTAGTGCAAAAACGCAACGACAATCGCCAGTTCGTGTCGCTGATGGCGGATCTTCGGCGCACCAGTTTCTGGGATCGCTTGTTGCTGCCCGCGTTCGTTTACTACTTCAAGCTGATCTATCCGTTCTCGCTTTCCAACTCCAGCTTTCGCCACGTTGCGGCAGCGGCGGGCGGATGTATTCTTGTCGACACCGAAGCGCTGCAGCGCGCAGGTGCCTTCGTGAGTTTGCGTAACGCATTGATCGACGATTGCACGTTGGCGCGGCAGGTCAAAAACGCCGGGTATCGCACATGGCTGGGTTTGAGCCGCGGCGTGGTGAGTTTGCGTCCCTACGGCGACTTGCGTTCCATCCACGACATGGTGGCGCGCTCGGCCTTCACGCAGCTTGGTTATTCCACGGCTGTGCTGTTGATCGTGACCATCCTTTTCATCTTCGCCTATGGCGTGCCCTTCATCCTGCTCGGGTCGCCCGAAACCTGGCGCCTGGGCCTCCTTGCCCTTATCGCGATGATGCTCAGCTATCTGCCCATGCTCCGCTACTACGGGATGCGGCTGACCTGGGCGTTGCTGCTGCCGCTGAGTGCACTCCTGTACATCGGGATGACCTGGAGCTCGGCCATCCGCTACTGGCGGGGCGTCCGCTCCCGCTGGAAGGACCGCACTTACAGCACCTGACGGGGGCGAATTCGCCCCTGTCTAGAGGCAGGCTTGGAAGATTAGGGCGCTCTGGTTACAGTCGGGGGCTTAACAGTTAATGCCCCGCCAGCCGGGCCCGACACCTTGGGGAGCCTTCATGCCTCGTCTTCGTTCTATTGTGATTGCCATGTCGATCAGTCTTGCCGCCTGCTCGCAGGCTCCCAACAGCTCCGCGCCCGCGTCGTCCGCCAGCGCGCCGGCCGCCAGTTCCACGACGGCTTCGGCCCAGGCGCCGGCGAGCAATCCGTTCTTCACGGCCAGCACGCTGCCATATCAGGCCCCCCCGTTCGACAAGATCAAAGACGCCGACTACCAGCCTGCCATCGAAGAAGGCATGAAGCAGCAGATGGCGGAAGTGGACAAGATCGCCAACAACCCCGATGCGCCCACGTTCGACAACACCTACGTCGCGCTCGAGAAGTCCGGTGAGCTGCTCAACCGCGTGATGATGGTGTTCAACGGCGTCGCCGCCGCCAACACCAATGACACCCTGCAGAAAGTGCAGGAAGACGAAGCGCCGAAACTCGCCGCGCATCAGGACGCCATCACGCTGAACGACAAACTGTTCCAGCGTATCCAGGCCGTGTACGACCAACGCGATTCGCTCAAGCTCGATCCGGAATCGATGCGCCTGATCGAAGTCGTCCATCGCAACTTCGTGATGGGCGGCGCCAAGCTTTCCGACGCCGACAAGGCCAAGCTGAAAGACTTGAACAAGGAAGAGTCCACGCTCCAGGCGCAGTACAACAACAAACTGCTCGCCGCCGCGAAAGATGGCGCGCTGGTGATTGACGACAAGAGCAAGCTCGCCGGCCTTTCCGACGAAGACATTAATGCGGCAGCGCAAGCCGCTAAAGATCGCAAGCTCGATGGCAAGTGGGTGCTGACGCTGCAGAACACCACGCAGCAGCCGCTGTTGCAGGATCTGACCGATCGCCCGACGCGTCAGGCACTCTTCGAAGCATCCTGGACGCGCGCCGAAAAGGGCAATGCCGACGACACGCGCGAGATCATCGAACGTCTCGCCCAGCTGCGTGCGCAGAAAGCCCAGCTCCTCGGCTTCCCGAACTACGCTGCGTGGACGCTGGAAGACCAGATGGCGGAAACCCCCGACAACGTCATGAACTTCATGGCCAAGTTGGCGCCCGCCGCTGTGGCACGTGCCAAGGTCGAAGCGGCCGATATCCAGAAACAGATCGACAAAGATCAGGCTGCGCTGCACCAGCCCACCTTCAAGCTTGAGCCGTGGGATTGGGAGCATTACGCCGAAGAAGTGCGTAAGGCCAAATACGATCTGGATGATTCGCAGATCAAGCCCTACTTCGAACTCAACAACGTGCTGCAGAACGGCGTGTTCTACGCCGCCGGTCAGCTCTATGGCCTGACCTTCAAAGAACGCAAAGACATTCCGGTTTACAACCCGGACGTGCGCGTGTTCGAAGTGTTCGACAAGGACGGCAAGTCGCTTGCCCTGTTCTACTGCGACTACTTCAAGCGCGACAACAAGAATGGCGGCGCATGGATGGACAACTTCGTTGGTCAGTCCAAGCTGCTAGGCACCAAGCCGGTCATCTACAACGTGGCCAACTTCACCAAGCCCGCCGATGGTCAGCCTGCGCTGCTGTCGATGGA
>NZ_DATHMR010000033.1:0-42017 GCF_035486915.1 Dyella sp.
TGTACCTCGGCCGGGTTGATGGCGCCGCCGGATTGACCAGGAAGCGACGTCGTCGCAGGTTCGCCCGTGTCTTCATCCGGCGTCTCATCACCGATAAAGCTGCCATCTTTCAGGCGCAGCAGGTGATCGAACACGGAGAAGAAGCGCTGTGGATCGCATCCCGGCGTCGTGCCGCATTGAGCGGCCGAGTTCTTCAGCTGATCCAACGCCTGATCCAGCGTCTTCTGCGCGCCTTCGGCATCGCCTGCACGCGTCTGCTGCAGCGCCGTTTCGTAGCTCCGACTCGCCTGATCGAGCTGCCCGTAGAGCGCATTGAGAGAGGCTGAAGGCGGCTGTGGCTTGGTCGCACTCGCGCCTGACGCGCAGGCAGTCAACTGCATCAGCGCCGCAACCAATGAAACAAGACGAAAGGAACGGGCGGCGTGACGGTACGACATGACAAAGGCACCAGCTTGTAAAGCGGCCACCATAACCGTCCGCGCACGCAGACTCAAACAGATTCTTGATAGCGGGGACGATGCGCACCGCTACAATCGGCCATCACTCCGGGGACCTTTCATGTCAGACATCCTGATCGGACGTAGAGACAAGGCAGAGGTTGTGCTTGAGCCACGCTACGGCAATCGCCACGGCATGATTGCTGGCGCGACAGGAACCGGGAAGTCCGTGTCGCTGATGGTGCTTGCCGAAGGCTTCTCGCGATTGGGCGTCCCCTGCTTTCTCGCCGATGCGAAGGGCGATCTCGCAGGACTGGCACTCCCGGCCGCTGAACCTAACGATGCGGTGAAGACACGTCTGAAGAAGCTCAGGTTGACCGACTGGAAACCGCAGGCCAATCCTGTGGCGTTCTGGGACATTTATGGCAAGCAAGGCCATCCCGTTCGCGCGACGATCAGCGAAATGGGACCCACTCTCCTTGGCCGTGTGCTCGAACTGAACGACACGCAGCAGGGCGTGCTGGAAGTGATCTTCAAAGCTGCCGATGACGAGGGGTTGCTGCTGCTCGATCTGCCGGACATGCGCGCCATGTTGGGTTTCGCCGCCGAGAACGCGAAGGAACTCTCCAAGCGATACGGTTTGATCAGCACGCAGAGCATCGCCGCGATTCAGCGCGCCCTGCTAAAACTCGAACAGGATGGCGCCGAGCAATTTTTCGGCGAACCTGCACTGGAACTCGCCGATCTGATGCGCCAGGACATGACCGGTCGCGGCATCATCAACATCCTCGCGGCCGATCGCCTGATTCTCAAGCCGCGATTGTATTCCACGTTCCTGCTCTGGTTGCTTTCCGAACTTTTCGAACAGTTGCCCGAAGTGGGCGATCTTGATCAACCCAAACTCGTTTTCTTCTTCGACGAAGCACATCTGCTATTTAGCGATTGCCCGCCTTCGTTGCGCCAGCGCGTCGAACAGGTCGTGCGATTGATTCGTTCCAAGGGTGTTGGCGTGTACTTCTGCTCGCAGAATCCGGACGATGTGCCGGGCGACATCCTCGGGCAGCTCGGCAACCGCATCCAGCATGCGTTGCGTGCGTTTACGCCGCGTGATCAGAAGGCCGTGAAAGCGGCGGCGGAAACGTTTGTTGCCAATCCAGCCATCAACACGGTTGAAGCGATCACGCAGCTTGGTGTGGGCGAAGCGCTGGCATCCACCTTGATCAAAGGTGGCATACCTGCGCCGGTCGAACAGATTCTGGTGACGACACCATGCTGCCGCATCGGGACCATCACGGAAGAAGAGCGCAATACCATTCGCCAACGATCACCCGTCGGTGTGAAGTACGATACCGCGGTGAATCGCGAATCCGCCGCTGAATTGCTCGCCGCACGCGCGGATGACAAAGCCGCTGACGCACCAGCAAAAGACGCCGCGACGTCTTCGCCCTCCGGCTCAGCCTGGGGAGACACCGTGCGCGATACGCTGCTAGGTACCAAGCGACGCCAGGGCATGATTGAAACCATGGGCAAACAAGTCGTACGAACGATGGGAAGTCAGCTCGGCCGACAAATACTGCGCGGCGTGCTCGGCGGCATCTTCGGAGGAAAACGTTGAGGAGTCACGGATGAGCCGCATTGAAACGATTCCTGTCGATCAGTCTTTCGCCGACACACTCGTAAGCGCACTCACGTACCCCTTACGCGGCGCGGCACTTGCGACGTGTCTGGTGCTGACAGTTCTGCACTACGCCGATCTCCTTCCTTTCGTCGGTGGGCTGATAAGCATCGCCTTGTGGGCAGCGACATGGCGCTACGCCGCCGATTGTCTGCTGCACACCTCACATGGTTATTTTCAGCCGCCGGACGTTGTCATTCAGGTCAACACGTCGCAAGGCTGGTGGCTGTCGTTGATACATGTTCTTGGTTTTGTCTTCTGCCTTGTCTACGCGGTGCTCTGGCCGCACACGCTCCCGTTGTTTCTCTTGCTGGTGGTTCTGGTGTTGCCTGCCATCGACATGTCGATGGCGCTGGACGGTCATGCATGGATGGCATTAAATCCGGCGCACTGGGTCGCGATCATCGGCAAGTTTGGCGTGGCCTATCTGATCCCGGTGATCGTCAATGTGATTCTGAGTGCTCTGATGTATGTCAGCATGAGGTGGAGCGCTCAATTACCGAATCTACTGGCGCAGCCCGTCGCCTGCTTCCTCGTGACTTACCTGATCATCCTCGGCTTTCATTTGATGGGCGTGATGGTGTACCAGCGACACGAACACTTCGGCCTTGTCCCTGAGGCGCAGGAGTTGGTTGCCAAGAGCGGCCAGAACGATGATCAACAATTGCTCGTGCGTGTTGCAGCCATCGAAGCGTCCGATCCCGATGCAGCGATTTCCTTGCTGGTGGAGCGCATGCAAGGCCGTCATGCCCCGGCCGAGTTTCACCAGGCCTATCAACGGTTGCTTCGAAAGCAGGGCCATCGCGACGCGCTGCTCGAACACGGACACATCTGGATTTCTGCGTTGATGGCCGATGGCGAACCACGCCGCGCATTGGGTGTGTTGCAGGGATGCAGCGAGGACGATCCCGATTTCATGCCGGATGATCCTTCGACGGTGCATCAGCTTGCGGATCTTGCAGGCCGATTGGGCATGGCCCGGCTGGCGCTCAGGCTATGCAAAGGCTACCTCGCCCGCTGGCCGCGCGAGCAAGACGCTGTCTCAAGTGGATTGCTCGCGGTGCGACTGCTGAGCGGCCCACTCGATCGCCCCGCCGAAGCGCAAGTGTTGCTTGCGAAGTTGATGGCCGCCTACAGCGAACATCCTCAACACAGTGACATGCATATACTGCAACTCAAGCTTCAGAGTTCACCTGGTACATCATGAGCCGTTGGCGCCCACCCTCACCTACCTCCACCGCTATCATCACGCGCGAAGGCTTCGAAACGCTGAAAAGCGAACTCGATCATCTTTGGCATACCATGCGGCCGGAGGTAGTGAAAGCACTTGCTGCCGCTGCGGCAGAAGGCGACCGCTCGGAAAACGCCGAGTACACATATCGCAAAAAGCAGCTGGGCGAAATCGATCGGCGGGTTCGCTATCTCAGCAAACGCATTCCTTCGCTGAAAGTTGCCGAAGGCGCGCCGTCTGACAAGGAAACCGTGTTCTTCGGTGCCCTAATCGAACTGGAAAATGCCGACAGCGGCGAGACCTTGCGTTATCGCATCGTCGGGCCAGACGAAACGAGCGCCAAACTCGGTTGGATCAGTATCGATTCGCCGCTGGCGCGCGCCGTAATGAAGAAGAAACTGGATGATGAGTTTGAAGCGGAGCTTCCGGGCGGCCGCACACGCTTTACGATTATCGGCGTGACATACGAATGATGCGCTTAAGTGTGCAGTGGCGCTGGGTAGGCTCTACCGCTACGCAAGGGTTGATAACACGCAGCACTGAGATGAAAGGCTTCATCTTCATTATTCGCATGCCATCCAGGAATACCCGAAAGCGGCAACGGTCTCAGCTCCAACGGGTCACGCAAAAGCCGACGGTGCGCGATGGCATCGACACACGATGCAATAGCATCCGCGGCGCTCGCTTCACCCCGCGACATAACGACCAACGCCTTACCCACCAGTAGCTTGCCTGGTGTAAGCGCATGCTCGAGCAGCGCATGGCCAAATACTTTCACCTCGATGCCGCCGTTGAGCCACGCGGATCGACTGCGCCAGAACAAGCCGTGCCAATCATGCGTATCCCATAGCGCAAGCAACGATGGATCGCGGATGATTGCCACAACACCCGCTTCGTCAAAATGCGTTTGCGCGTATTGCGGCCGCGAACGTTCGCGCGGGCCAAAAAGTTCGATATCCGTAACTTGCTGGCGATTGAGCGCGCGCTTCAAATCTGGATAGCGTAGCCAGATCAACGCATTGAAAAGATCGTGCCAGTTGGCATCCCGTGTAGCGACCAGGCCGCGTTTGGCGATACGTTCTTCGTAGTGGAGCCCATCGGCAAGCAGCTCGCTTGTTTGCGTGACAAAGCGTTCAGACGCATCGCGCGGCCAACGGGTATTGAGCTGGTCGATCGAAGGCCAGTCTGCACTCTCCAGCCAATGGGCGTATTCAGGCCAATCGGCTAATGGAGCGAGACGGAAGACCGACGGATGAACAGCGTCTCGCGCGGGTGCGATGTAGCGCATGTTGCGCGCCGGATCAGCCAGCCAAACGCGCGTGCAGGTCGTGCTCGTCAGCCGCGTCGACCGTTACGTCCACAAATTGACCTGGCTTGAGCGACTGACCGTTAGCGATGTGGACGACGCCATCGATTTCCGGCGCATCGGCAGCGGAGCGTGCTATGGCGCCATCGGCGTTTGCCTCATCGACCAGCACCTTGATCGTGCGACCGATCTTGCGCTGCAGTTTTGCCGCCGAGATTTCCGCCTGCACTGCCATGAACTGCTCAAGGCGATCTTCCTTCAATTCTTCGGAAACAGGATCGGGAAGTTCGTTGGCCTTGGCGCCATCGACCGGCGAGTACGCGAAGGCGCCCACGCGATCGAGCTCAGCTTCGCGCAGGAAGTCCAGCAGCTCTTCAAACTCTTCATCCGTTTCGCCAGGGAAGCCGACGATGAAGGTGCTGCGCAGTGTGATATCCGGCACCTGCTTGCGCCAGTTCTGGATACGCTCCAACGTTTTCTCGATGTTGCCCGGACGCTTCATCAACTTGAGGATGCGCGGGCTGGCGTGCTGGAACGGGATATCAAGATATGGAAGGATCTTGCCTTGCGCCATCAACGGCATGATTTCGTCGACGTGCGGATACGGATAGACGTAATGCAGACGCGTCCACATGCCGAGTTCCGATAGGCCTTCGCAGAGTTCCGTCATGCGCGTGCGATAGCTCTTGTCGCGCCACATGCGTTCGGCGTATTTCACATCGACGCCATATGCGCTGGTGTCTTGCGAAATCACGAGCAACTCTTTTACGCCGCCTTTGACGAGACGTTCGGCTTCGACAAGCACCTCGTCCACCGGACGCGACACCAAATCGCCGCGCATCGAAGGAATGATGCAGAAGCTGCAGCGATGATTGCAGCCTTCGGAAATCTTCAAATATGCGTAGTGCTTGGGCGTCAGCTTGATGCCCGTATCGGGAATGATGTCGAGCAACCGATTGCGTTGGGGCGGCAACGCGCTATGCACAGCACTCATCACGCTGGCGTAGTCCTGCGGCCCCGTGATGGCCAGAACATCCGGATAAGCCTCGCGAATCAGCTCGGAACGCTTGCCCAGACAGCCGGTAACGATCACCTTGCCGTTTTCATGCAGCGCTTCGCCGATGGCATCGAGCGACTCCTGCACCGCGGCATCGATAAAGCCGCACGTATTCACTACGACGGCATCGGCAGCGCCGTAGCTGGGCACGATTTCATAGCCCTCGACCTTCAGCTGGGTGAGGATGCGCTCGGAGTCGACCAGCGCCTTGGGGCAGCCAAGGCTCACAAAGCCGATTTTCTGGGAAGCCTTTGACATGACCCTGATGACCGTAAACCTGCGGGAAACGGTCAATTATACGCTAGCCCGAGGGTGTAGCCGCCGCCGCTAGACTGACCGGACGTTCAGCTTGAGGTTGAAGCCATGGGCAAGCACATCAACGTTCCTACCAGCGGCACACAGTGTATTGGCGCGTATCTGGCGGAAGCGGAGGGGCAGCCCAAAGGCGGCGTGGTTGTCATTCAGGAGATTTTCGGCGTGACGCCGCATATCCGCAGCGTCGCCGATTATTTTGCGTCCGTCGGCTATACCGCCATCGCACCGGCCTTTTTCGATCACCTGGAAACAGGCGTTGAGCTTGAATACCACGACGAAGGCATGCGACGCGGAAGACAGCTTGTATCGGAGCTGGGGCTTGAACGCGCGATAGAAGATGTCGCTAGCGCCGCCGACGCCATCGCTTCGGCCGGAAACATCGGCACAGTCGGATATTGCTGGGGCGGAACGGTGGCGTTTCTTTCGGCGATACGGCTGGGTTTGCCCTCGGTGAGCTATTACGGAGCGCGCAACACCGCTTATCTTGGCGAACCGCTGAAGGCACCCGTGATGTTTCATATTGGCGAGGACGACACGTCCATCCCGCCTGATGTCATCGCAAAGCATCGTGAAGCGATGCCGAAGATGGATGTCTACACGTACGCAGGTGCCGGCCATGCGTTCAATCGCGATGTGGATCCGACGCACTATCACGAAGCTAGCGCAACGCTTGCGCGCAAGCGTACAGTGGCGTTTTTCGATCAGTACCTGGCGGCTAAATGAGAGCGATCGATTTCAATCTTGATCCTAGCTTGCAAACTTGCACGCATTACGTCACATCGCTGTCGCTGTGCGACGTTCTTCTGATGAATGATGCGAGATTTCCATGGCTTGTTCTGGTGCCGCGTCGTCCCGGCATGGTGGAAATGATCGATCTGCCCAGCGAGCTGCAGCAGGAGCTGTGGCGTGAAATCAACCATGCCAGCGCCGTTTTGCGCGATGCAGTGCCTTGCTACAAGCTCAATATCGGCGCACTCGGCAATGTCACGCGACAGCTACATGTTCACGTGGTTGCCCGTACCGAAAGCGACTCGGCATGGCCAGGGCCCGTGTGGAGTTTTGGGCGCGCAGAACCTTATGCAGAAGGTGAAAGCGATGCGCGTATCGCGCTATTGAAAGGTCGATTCACTGACAAAGCCAGCTGATTTATTGGCAAAAAAAAACGCCCATGCAGATGCATGGGCGTTTTCTCGTTCAATCTGATGTGGCATCAGTGACCATAGGGACTGCCTGCGGCGTCGGTACCCGCACCGCCAGCCGAACTCTTGTCCTTATCCGTATCGGATGCCACCGGCGCCGGTGCGTGGTAATCCTCGAGTTCACGCGTCTTGGTTTCGACCGGATTGATGCGGGCAAGCGTGCCGCCATTGTCGTAGTACGCGACGAAACCGTAATCCAGTTCCAGGCGCGCCATGTATTGCAGGTGCTGCTTGCGAATCTTGGAATCGTCGCTGGGCACCAGCAGCACGGTCTTGGGCAACTTGCCAGTGTCTTTCAGATAGGCAAAGTGGCTACCCGTATCGAGCGCGGAAAGCACAGCGCCGTCGATCAGAAACTGGCCGCTCTTATAGGCTTTGATCGTCAAGTCGAACTGGCTCTGCGACTGCGTCGTCGTGACCGTGTCGTTTTTGGCGGCGCCACGATGACACCCGCCCAGAACCAGCAGGCTGCCGATCAGAAGCGCGGCAGCAATGCCGCGGGTCGGCAACATGGAAAAACGGATCATGCGGATCTCCTGCAAATATTCGATGAGGCTCGACGAAGTGTAACGCCGCCCCGTTTGGGTGGATGACTTGGCTGAATCGCCGTTCAGAGAAATGTTCACGTACGAGGCAGCGTGACGCCCTGCTGCCCCTGATACTTGCCGCCACGGTCCTTGTAGCTGGTTTCGCATTCCTCATCGGATTCGAAAAACAGCATCTGCGCCACGCCTTCATTGGCATAAATCTTGGCCGGCAGCGGCGTGGTGTTGGAGAACTCCAGCGTCACGTGCCCCTCCCACTCCGGCTCCAGTGGCGTGACGTTCACGATGATGCCGCAGCGCGCGTACGTGCTCTTGCCCAGGCACACAGTGAGTACCTGTCGTGGAATGCGAAAATATTCCACGGTGCGGGCGAGTGCGAAGGAATTGGGCGGAATGATGCACACGTCCGCCTGCACATCGACGAAGCTGGTCGGATCGAACGCTTTCGGATCGACAATCGTGGAGTTGATGTTGGTAAAGATCTTGAACTCGCGCGCACAGCGCACGTCGTAGCCATAGCTGGATGTGCCGTACGAGATCAGCTTGTTGCCATCGCGTACTTTGACCTGGCCGGGTTCGAAAGGCTCGATCATGCCGTGCTGCTCCGCCATGCGGCGGATCCACTTATCGGATTTGATGCTCACGCGAACTCCGGTGCTCCTGGCCATGCGCCCGTAGAGCCGGGCGCAAAGCGGCAAAAATACATGGTTAGCCGGCCCCTGTGCCAGCGCTGACGATCCTTCCGACTCGCAAGGATCTGCGGCCTCACGCCGCAGGCGTTCCCTGCACCACGATCTTGCCCAGCCCCAGCGACTTATTGCGCGGCTGTCTGGCAAGACGGCCAGCCGTGTTTCGGGCGATATCGCGATAGCGCGCCGTCAGATCGGAATCGGGCATCGCCACGACCGTGGGATTGCCACTATCCGCCTGCTCGCGAATGCGGATATCCAGCGGCAGCGAGCCTAGATACGGCACGTTGTATTGCTCGGCCATGCGTTCGCCACCCCCGGCGCCGAAGATGTGTTCCTCATGACCGCAGTTCGTACAGATGTGCGTGGCCATGTTCTCGACGATGCCGAGCACCGGCACTTCCACCTTCTCGAACATCTTCAACGCCTTGCGCGCATCCAGCAGCGCAATGTCCTGCGGCGTGGTGACGATGACAGCACCGGCGACAGGCACTTTCTGCGACAACGTCAGCTGGATATCGCCCGTTCCCGGCGGCAGGTCGATGATCAGGTAATCGAGCATGTCCCAGCGCGTATCGCCGAGCAATTGCATCATCGCCTGCGTCACCATCGGGCCGCGCCAGATCATCGGCGTTTCTTCGTCGACCAGAAAACCGATCGACATGGCCTGCAGGCCATGGGCGGTCATCGGCGTGATGCTTTTGCCGTCCGGCGATTCGGGCTTGCCCTGAATGCCGAGCATGCGCGGCTGGCTCGGGCCGTAAATATCGGCGTCGAGAATGCCTACTTTCGCGCCTTCGGCCGCCAGCGCCAACGCGAGATTCACCGACACCGTGGACTTGCCCACACCGCCCTTGCCCGACGCCACGGCAATGATGTTTTTGATGTTGCCCAGCGGCGCGAGCGTACCTTGCACCTTGTGCGCATGAATGCGGCTACTCAGGGAGATCGCGGCTGAATCGATCGCCGGATCGGCTTCCAGTGCCTGCTTCGCCATCGCGCTCAGCGCCTCGCTGGCGCCAGCGGCGGGATACCCCAGCTGAATATCCACCGACACCCGGGCGCCGTCGACGCCCACCGCGCGAACGGCCTCCGCCAAAGGGCTCCCTGTGTGGGGATCAATAAGGTCGCCGAGGATGCGGCGCACCAGGGCGTCATTCGCCTGCGTCATGGGGAAGGTCGTGGCTATCGAAGACATCGATTATGCCAGTTCGCGCAGCCCTTAACTTCGTCCCACTGCGCATCCAGGCGTCAACGATGTGTGCTAACGCCATGAAACCGCAGTGTTTGCGCATTGCAGCTTGACCCTAACCCGTTTGCATCGGCAGGCTCGCCATACGCCAACGTAGGGAGACCCTCGCATGAAACGCCGCCTGTCGCATATCGCTATTGCCGCCTGTCTATTGCTGGGGCCAACCATCACCTGGGCAGCCGACGACACACCGGTCGGTACATGGCGCCAGGTTGACGATGCAACGGGCAAGGTGAAATCCATCATCCAGATCACGGACAACAGCGGTCAACTGCAGGCCAAGGTGTTGCAGGTTCTGATCTCCGACGATGGTCCGCACCCGGTCTGCAAGAAGTGCGACGGCGAACGCAAGGATCAGCCGATCGAAGGCATGACCATCATGTGGGGCGTCGCCAAAGACGGGGATGTGTGGGACGGCGGCAAGATCCTCGATCCGCAATCGGGCACCGTCTACAAGGTCAAACTCTCGCTGGAAGATGGCGGACAGAAACTCGATGTGCGCGGCTATGTCGGCTTTGCGCTGATGGGCCGCACGCAAACCTGGATTCGTCAGCAGTAATTCGCACCTGCACAAGACATCCGCGAGCACTTGTTCGCGGATGTCTTTCGATTGTTCCGCGCTTCACGCGCCTCTCACGCATCTCGTCGCATTCCTGCCAACGCCTGCTGCGTTGTCATGTGATCGTCGCGCGCCAGCAATCAACGCACATCATCGTCCGCGCACCTATCACGTACTGCCAGGGGCAGAGGGAGCTTGCGTATGTGCGGTAAACGGGGATCGATGCTGCCGTGGATGTTCGCGGCATTTTGTGTGAGCGTCGCGTTGGCGTCGCCGGTTTTCGCCGCGAACAGCGGTAATCTGATTGTCGACGGCGATGGTGAATCGGGCACGTGCACGACCGATTGGTCTGCCGTGAACACCGTGCCAGGTTGGACGGTGACACAAGGTAGTCCGTCGATCGTGTGCTACTCGATCGGCAGCTTCAACGCGCCGACAGGTGGTTCGGGCGGCAATGCATTCATTGCCGACGGCCCCTACGGCGATTCGGCACTGCGTCAGAACATCAACGTATCCAGCGCCGCAACCACCATCGACGGCGGTGCGGTGACATACAACCTTTCCGGCTGGCTTGGTGGTTACACCGTCTATAACGGCGAGGCGGTCGTGACGGCCGTGTTCCTCGACGCCAACGGCAATCCGCTTGGCATGCCAGCGCAACTGGCCGGTGTCACTGCCAGCACACGCGATCTGGAAAGCGGCTTCGTCGCGCAATCGGCCACCGGCAACGTTCCTGAGGGTACGCGCACGATTTCGGTGCTGCTGCAATTCACCAACACGTCGGCTTCTTACAACATCGGTTACGCCGACAATCTGTCGTTGACACTGTCCACCCCGGTGACGGCGGCGACCTTGCAAGCGCCAGCATCGAGCGTTCCCGCCTTCGATCACGTTTTCATCGTGATGATGGAAAACACCGATTACAGCGAAGTGATCGGCGACACGACCGATGCGCCCTTCATCAACAGTCTCGCCAGCCAGGGCACTCTGCTGGACAACTACAGCGGCGTCTACCATCCCAGCGACGAAAACTATCTAGCCATCGCCGGCGGCAATACCTTCGTGCAAGGTGCCATCTACTACCCCAACATCAAGGTCACCGCGCAGAACATCGCCGACGAGCTGGAAGCCCAGGGCAAAACCTGGAAGGCCTACGAACAAGGCATGGGCACGCCCTGCAACACCAGCAACAACAACGACAGCTACTACGAACCCGATGACGCGCCGTTCGTCAATTTCACCGATGTGCTGTCCAACCCCACGCGCTGCGCCGCACATTTGTTTGACACGACGCAACTGACAACGGATCTAAAATCCGCCTCCACGACACCGAATTTCGCGTGGATTGCCGCGGACGATTACTACGACGGTGAAGCCTCCGGCGACGGTACGCCAAAGAGCCTGCAAGTACAAAACGGTTGGCTGCAGCAAACGCTGCAACCAATTCTCAATTCGCCAGCGTGGACTCAGCAGCGCTCGCTGATTGTGCTCACCTGGGACGAATCGGCGTCGGAAACAGGCAATCACCTCGCAACCATTCTGGTTGGCTCGCCCGAAACGGTACAAGCCGGTTTCGTAAGCAATGCGAACTACAACCACTACAGCACCGGCACCACCGTTGAACACGCATTGGGCATCGCGCCGCTCACGCACAACGATCAATACGCACAGCCAATCAACGATGCCTTCGTTGCCACCACCACGATAACGAAACCCAGTCTGGCCAGCAGCATGCCGAACGTCGCTGCGGGCACCTACGTGCACTTCGACTACGCCACGCCGTCGAGCAAGCTCAACAGCGAAAACTGGATCGGTATCTACGCGGCAGGCAGCAGCCCCGGCAACGGCTCGTCCACGACGTGGCAAGCCGCGCCGAACGGCAGTGGGACGGTCACTTTCGACACATCCAGCCTGTCGCCTGGCACCTACAGCGTCTGGTACTGCTATGACAACGGCTACACCGTGCTTGCAGGGCCGATAACGCTCAATGTGACTTCACCATAACGACGTAGCCCGACTGCCGGTACCCATCGCCTGGGTACCGGCAACGCCAGAGTCGCCACACAGAGCAATACACGGCCCGTGTCATAATGCGCAGCTCTCCAGCCAGCGCCGAAACCATGCCCCGACGCCTACTTGTCACACACGCCCTGCCCTACGCCAATGGCCCGCTGCATCTGGGTCATATGTTGGGTTATATCCAGACCGACATCTGGGTCCGCGCACAGCGGATGATGGGCAATGAGGTGTACTTCGTCGCGGCGGACGATGCGCATGGGACGCCCATCATGCTGGCGGCAGAAAAGGCTGGCGTTTCGCCGGAGGCGTTCATCGCCACCATGCGCGCCAGCCATGAGGCTGATTTTGCCGATTTCCATTTCAGCTACGACAATTACTACACCACGCATTCGGAAGAAAACCGCGAGCTGGCGTCCCTGATCTACACGCGCTTGCGGGGCGCCGGTTACATCGCTCGTCGCAGTATCCAGCAGCTTTTCGATCCCGAAAAGCTGATGTTTTTGCCCGACCGTTACATTAAAGGCACATGCCCGAACTGCGGTACGCCGGATCAATACGGCGACAATTGCGAAAATTGCGGTGCGACGTACGCACCGACCGATCTGATCAACCCGTATTCGGTGATGTCCGGCGCGACGCCCGTGTTGCGCGATTCGGAGCACTACTTCTTTGAGCTAGGCAAGTTCGAATCGTTGTTGCGCGACTGGTTTGCCGGAAAGCTTACCCACGGGGAGCGCGTTGCCGACGCGGGCGTTGTAGCAAAGCTGATGGAGTGGCTCGACGGCGGTCTGAAAGATTGGGACATATCGCGCGATGCGCCGTACTTCGGCTTTCCGATTCCCGACGCGCCCGGCAAGTTCTTCTACGTGTGGCTCGATGCACCGGTCGGTTATCTCGCCAGTTTCAAGGCACTGTGCGATCGAACCGGATTGAAGTTCGATGATTTTCTTGCGCCCGACAGCGACGCAGAGATGCATCACTTCATCGGCAAGGACATCATCAATTTCCACGGCCTGTTCTGGCCTGCGATGCTGCATGGCGCAACGTTCCGCACGCCGACGGCGCTGCACGTCAACGGCTATCTGACCGTGAACGGTGCGAAGATGTCCAAATCGCGTGGCACGTTCATCCAGGCACGCACTTATCTGGATTCCGGGTTGCATCCGGAATTTCTGCGCTACTACTTTGCCACGATGCTCAGCGACACACCGGTCGATGTCGATCTGGACCTGAAGGCATTCGAAGAGCGCGTCAACTCGCATCTGATTGGCAAGTGGGTGAACATCGCCAGCCGAACGGCAGGCTTCGTGCACAAATTCTTCGAAGGCCGTCTCGCTGCGCAATTCTCGGAAGAACAAAACGAGTTATGGCGCGTACTGATTTCACATTACGAAGGCGTGCCTGCGCTTTATGAAGGTGGCGAATTTGCCGAAGCCATGCGCCGCTTCGTGCTGATCGCCGACTTGGTCAACGGCCACATTGCCGCCAAGGCGCCGTGGGTGATGGCGAAGGACGAATCTCAGCGCGATGAACTGCATCAGGTCTGCTCGTTCTCGCTGGCCGCGTTCCGCCTGCTTGCCGGTTTACTGAAGCCGGTGCTGCCGGCAACGGTAGCCGCGGCAGAGCAGTTCCTTGCTGCTCCCATCGCAGATTTCGATTCGGCCTGCGCCACGCTGCACAATCACACCATCCGCTCGTTCGAGCCGCTGCTAGCGCGCATCGACTTCAAGCACATCGAAGCCATGGTCGAAGCATCGAAAGAATCGTTGGGTGCAACACCCGAAGCCGCCACGCCCCCCAAGAAACCTGCCAAGAAAGAAAGCAAAAACATGACGGACAACGCAGCCGCGGCAACACCAGAAAGCAGCACCATCAGCATCGACGATTTCTCCAAACTCGATTTGCGCGTAGGCAAAGTGCTCGCCTGCGAATTCGTCGATGGTTCGGACAAGTTGCTTCGTTTTGAACTGGATGGTGGTCCGCTCGGCAAGCGTCAGATTTTTTCTGGCATTCGCGCCGCTTACGGTGAGCCGGAAAAGCTGATCGGCCGCAACGTGGTGTTCATCGCCAACCTTGCCCCGCGCAAGATGCGCTTTGGTCTGTCCGAAGGCATGATTCTTTCGGCAGGCGATGGGGGCAGCGATTTGTTTCTGCTCGACGCGGATCAGGGTGCCAAGCCGGGCGCTACTGTACGCTGATCGTCATTGGAACCGGGGTGTCAACGTTATGGTGATGCCCGAATTCTCATCACCGTCATTCCGGCCTTCGCCGGAATGACGGTGAGGTATTAGCGAATACCCCTCAACACATGCAGATAGATTCCTGAGGCAAGACGTTCAACGGCCCATGACAACGCTCGCCGACCGTATCGATGCCCTGCTACCGCAAACGCAATGCGAACAATGCGGTTATCACGGTTGCCGCCCTTACGCAGAAGCCGTTGCTAAGGGTGACGCCGACATCAATCAATGTCCGCCGGGTGGCAGTGCGGGCATAGCGAAACTTGCCGCGTTGCTCGGCCGCACACCGATTCCGCTGAATCCCGAAAACGGCGTCGAGAAACCTCGCACGCTGGCGCGCATCATCGAGGCCGATTGCATTGGATGCACCAAATGTATTCAGGTGTGCCCGGTCGACGCCATCGTCGGTGCAAACAAATGGATGCACACGGTGATTGCCGAGGATTGCACCGGCTGCGAACGATGCGTTCCCGCCTGCCCGGTCGATTGCATCGTGCTGGAACCCATGCCCCTTGCGCAGGCTGATGATCAGGCGCACATGGATGGGGCACGCATGCATTTTCAGCGAAGGGAAGCTCGCCTGGCCGAACAACACGCCGCGCGCGAAGCGGAGCTTGCATCGCGTAAAGCAGAAGTCCATGCCCCCGGAACAAAACAGAGTGTGCTGGACGCGCTTGCACGCGCCAAAGCAAAGAAACAGGAGCCCAAAGCGTGAAGCGAGCGGACGTCGTTGAATTGTTTACGCGATTGCGTGAATTGAATCCGCATCCCACCACGGAGCTGGCTTACACCACGCCATTCGAACTACTCGTAGCCGTCGTGCTCTCGGCGCAAGCGACCGATGTGGGTGTCAACAAGGCAACGCGCAAGCTTTATCCAGTGGCCAACACACCGCAAGCTATCCTCGATTTGGGCGAAGAGAAGCTCAAGCGCTACATCAGCACCATCGGCCTGTTCAACGCAAAAGCAAAAAACGTCATAGCGCTGTGCCGCATCCTGGTCGATCACTACGGCAGCAACATACCCGACACGCGCGAAGCGCTCGAAGCCTTGCCTGGCGTCGGCCGCAAGACAGCGAATGTCGTACTCAATACGGCGTTTGGCCATCCGACCATTGCGGTGGACACGCACATCTTTCGTGTCGCCAATCGCACCGGGTTGGCACCGGGCAAAGATGTTCGTGCGGTCGAGGACAAACTGGAGAAAGTGATACCGCCCGAGTTCAAGCAGGATGCGCATCACTGGCTGATCCTGCACGGGCGTTACGTATGTAAGGCACGTAAACCGGATTGTCCGAATTGTGTGATTCGCGATCTTTGCCGTTACCGCGACAAGACGCCTGCAACGTAAATTTTTTTGATACCCAGGAAAGCAAACGGCGGGCATATGCCCGCCGTTTTTCCATCCTTAGGTCGAACTCCATTCCGATAGCTTGTTGCCGCTATCCGTTGCTTGCCGATCAGAACGGGTAGAAACGGAAGCTGGTGAACACCATGTTGTCTGCAGCGGTCGGGGCATTGCCGTTGATGTCGGTGAACAGCTTACGCGTGGTGTGCGAGAACTCCGTACCGAACTGCACGCGGCCGAACTTGCCCTGGTAGAACTTCCACCAGAAACCAGCCACTTCCTGCGCGATCTGACGGGTCTGGCCCGTGCAATCGGTGGCTGCACCGTAGATCAAGCACTCGCTGTTGTTGTAACCGAGAAGAGCTGCGCCATAACCGAACGGCTTGCCGTTCACGCCGGAGGTCAGATAGCTGTCTTCCTGTTCGCGGCCGCCAGCAACGTAGAAGTCGAAGTCAGGCGTTGCGTGCCAGGTCAGCGTGCCGAGCACCATGTTTTCCTTAAGCGGTTCCGGAGCGCCGCTCGGGTTGTAGGTGATGTCGTTCAGCTGAGCCGAACCGTAACGGCCAATGCCCTTGCCGCTCATGCCGGAGAACTGGAAGTCCAGCACTTTCGGAATGATCGGAAGCACCATGCCGAAGCCTGCGCCGCTGCCATGCGTGGTCTTGTTGCTGGTGGCTTCCGGACCGCCGCCAGCGGTCGTCGGCGTCACGCGGGTCTCAAACTGGCGTGCAATGCCGAACACTTCGTAGTGACCCCAACCCGGATCAGCCGCGAATTTCACGATCGCATCCGGAACGCTGTTGAGCGACACGGTGTTGAGCGTGTCATACGTATTGCCGGCCTGAACCGTGGCCGTGCTGGTGGTGTAACCCTTGCTGCCCGCGCCGGCCACAGAGCCGATACCGGCGGTCTGCGGATTTTCCAGCGAGATACCCAACCACCACATCTTGTTCCAATCTTTGACGAGGCGAATCTGGGTCTGACGAGCCCACGTGAAGCCCGGCACGTACTGAGCGTCGATCGTCGGCGGCAACACTTCCTTGCCTGGGGTGATACCGACGCTATCAAGCGTCAGCAGCGACCAAGCCTGACCGGTCAACAGATGCAGACCGTAGGTGTCCCAATCCACATTCGTCCAAAGCTGGCGGATGCGCGGGTTGTACGAGTTGCTCTCGTTCATGTTCGCCGTCTGGGCGCCACCGAGGAAGTCCATCTCGTAGTAGCCGGTGACGTGCGTCGTGTCGTTGATGTCAGCCTCGGCCTTGATGGTCAGGCGGCTCTGACGCGAGCTTTCCAGGAACTGGTCGTTGCGCGCATTGGTGTTCGGATAGGTCGTGGTTGCGCCGCTGGTCGTGTTGATCGGCGCCGTGCTGGTACCGCCCTCGAACGGAATGTTCGAGTACTTGCTGTTGATATCGTCGCCGGTGTCGCGCGAGCGGTACACCGATTCGGCCGCCAGGAAGCCACCAAACGTCCACTTCACGCCGCCCATGCCGCCGAACGTGTCGCCGCTCTTGGTCGCAACCTGCTGCTGAGCCTGCACCACCTGTGCTTGCGTTGCCTGCACCTGCGCCTGCGTCGCCTGCACGGACTGCGCGGTTTCCTGCTGCGCCTGCGTCTGAGCAGCGGACTGTGATTCCAGGTCCGAGACCTTCTGTTCCAGCGCTGCAATCTCAGCCTTCATCTGAGCCAGCTCTGCCGCACTAACGGTCACTTTTTTGTTGGACGTCGTCTGTGCCGACACAGCTGTAACGCTGGTCAAGCCCAAACCGGCAGCAATGGCCACCGTGAGCATCTTGGAACGCATGTTGTTGTCTCCGCTTATATCAATGGATCCGCGATGGACACCTTAGATTTCCCCTGAGGCGACCGGCGGGTTGGTGGCATGATCAAGCGGGAGCTTTACCGTTAGATGGATGTTATGTGACAGAACGAAGACAAACCATACGGTTCGCCATACGGCAAACGGAATCGGCGGGGCGACTGATATGCTTGCGCGATGGAGCAACTCAACAACAGTATGGCGGCCTTGATGGCCGACCGGTTCCGCGGTTTCCTGCCGGTGATCGTGGATGTGGAGACGGGCGGGTTCGATGCAGAACGCGACGCGCTGCTTGAAATAGCCGCCGTTGTCATAGGCATGGATCAGGAAGGCAACCTTTATCCTCATCCGGTTGTGTCCACCCATGTGGAGGCCTTCCCCGGCGCAAACATCGATCCACGTTCGCTGGAGATCACTGGCATCGATCCGGATAACCCGCTACGCGGCGCATTGAACGAGCGCGCGGCGCTGGACCATATATTTCAGGCCGTGCGTTTAGCCATTCGCGAGAACGATTGCCAACGCGCCATCCTGGTCGGACATAACGCGGCATTCGATCTTGGCTTTTTGAATGCGGCGGTGCGCCGTGTCGGCCACAAACGCAATCCGTTCCATCCTTTCAGCTCCTTTGACACCGTAACGCTGAGCGGACTGGCCTTCGGCCAGACAGTTTTAAGCAAGGGAGTGCAAGCAGCCGGTTATACGTTCGACGCACGCGAAGCCCATTCGGCGGTCTATGACGCCGAGCGCACCGCGTTGCTTTTCTGTCGCGTCGTCAATCGCTTGCGTGCACTTGAGGTGTTGGAGCTTGAACGGGTTGGCTCGACGCTGCCCTGAGCGCCAGGCTCTAAATTCTTGCGACTGTCATAAGGCTGAAATATTCATCTCATCTCATTGCAACACCCAGCCCCTGCAATAGAGGGACTTTACGGCATGACTCGCCACTTCCCTCCAAAGGAGCCACTGTGTTGACTTCATTCAAACTCCCGTCTCGCCTCGGCGCGCTCGCCATTGCGGTCGCTGCGTCCATGTTCGGCATGACGGCGCACGCTACCGATATCACCGGTGCGGGCTCCAGCTTCGTGTATCCAGTCATCTCCAAGTGGTCGGCGGCTTACGCCGAGAAGACCGGCAACCACATCAACTATCAGTCGATTGGTTCGGGTGGCGGTATCGCTCAGATCAAGGCCGGCACGGTCGACTTCGGCGCTTCCGATATGCCGCTGAAGCCGGAAGACCTAGCCAAGTTCGGTCTGGGTCAGTTCCCCGACGTGATCGGCGGCATCGTGCCGGCGTTCAACGTTGCCGGTGTCGCTCCGGGCGCGCTGGTGCTCGACGGCCCGACGCTGGCTGACATCTATCTCGGCAAGATCACGACGTGGAACGATCCGGCGATCGCGAAGACCAATCCCGGCGTTCACCTGCCGTCGTCGAAGATCTACGTGGTGCATCGCTCGGATGGTTCGGGCACGACCTTCAACTTCACCGACTACCTCTCGAAGGTGAGCGCGGACTGGAAGTCGAAAGTCGGTGAAGGCACCGCCGTGCAGTGGCCGACCGGTATCGGTGGCAAAGGCAACGAAGGCGTGGCTGCTTACATCAAGCAGATTCCGAACTCGATCGGCTACGTCGAATACGCCTACGCGCTGACGAATCATCTTGGCTACGCGAAGATGAAGAACGCTGCCGGCAACGTTGTCGAGCCGAACACCGACAGCTTCCAGGCCGCTGCCAACACGGCTGACTGGAAGAACGCGAAAGACTTCAACCTGCTGATGACCAACGCTCCGGGCGCTCAGGCGTGGCCGATCACCGCCACGTCGTGGGTCATCATGTACAAGACGCCGAAAAATGCCGCTAACACCAAGGTTGCTTTCGACTTCTTCAAGTGGGCGTATGAGCACGGTCAGGATTCGGCACGCACGCTGAACTACGTGCCCCTGCCCGACACGCTGGTGCAACAGATCGAAAACTACTGGTCCAGCGAATACAAGATGTAAGCTGGTCGCTGTCGCAAGGACAGCAACAGCGTAGTGACTTGCGACGCGCGCAACCGACGGTTGCGCGCGTCGTGCTGATTAAAACCGACCGCGGATAACGCCTCAGCATGTCAGCGATAAACGCCGAACCGCTCCGTCGCGATATCGAACATCGCGCACGCGCCGATGCACGACACGATTTACTGTTCCGCCTGCTGCTGCGTCTGTGCGCTCTGCTGGTACTTGCCACCTTGCTCGGCGCTGCGCTGTCCACGCTGTGGGGCGGCCGCGATGTGCTGTTCAAGGATGGTTTCCACTTTCTGTTCAGTTCCGAATGGAATCCGGTGGAAGACCAATACGGTGCGCTCGCACCGATTGTCGGCACGCTGGTGACATCGCTGATTGCGCTGGTTCTTGCGGTACCCGTCAGTTTCGGCATCGCACTCTTTCTTACCGAGATCGCACCCAGCTGGGCGCGCGGCCCGGTTGCCACGGCGATCGAATTGCTCGCCGGCATTCCATCGATCATTTACGGCATGTGGGGCTTGTTCGTGTTTGTGCCTTTCATGGCCAGCATCGAGCCGTGGATGAACGACACGCTTGGCAACATTCCCCTGATCGGCCAATTGTTTCAGGGCCCGCCGCTGGGCTTGGGCCTGCTCACTGCAGGCGTCGTGCTCGCCGTCATGATCCTGCCATTCATTTCTTCGGTGATGCGCGAGGTGTTCCAGACGGTACCTGCGCGTCTCAAGGAATCGTCATACGCACTCGGGTCGACCAAGTGGGAAGTGGTGTGGGATATCGTGCTGCCCTATACCCGTTCAGCCGTAATCGGCGGTATCTTCCTCGGGCTGGGTCGTGCGCTCGGCGAAACCATGGCGGTTACGTTCGTGCTGGGTAACTCCTACAACATCACTTCGTCGTTGCTGATGCCGGGCACCTCGATTTCCTCGAGCATCGCCAACGAATTCAACGAAGCGGTTGGTTTGCATCGCTCTGCGCTGATCGCGCTAGGCTTCCTCCTATTTGTCGTGACCTTCATCGTGCTGCTGATTGCGCGCTTGATGTTGCGTCAGCTCGCGCGCCGGGAGGGTCGCTGATGTCCGCCATCTACGTACGCAGGCATATCACCAACATCGTTGCGTTGGCGCTCAGTGGCGTGGCCACGTTGATCGGCCTGGTCTTTCTCGTCTGGATTCTCTGGATCACGGCGGAGAATGGTTTCAGCGCCATCAGCACGACATTGTTTACCAAGATCACGGCGTATGCGGATCAAGGCGGCCTCTCCAACGCCATCACCGGCAGCCTGATCATGGATCTGATGGCGTTGTTGATCTGCGCCCCCATTGGCGTGCTCGCCGGTACATACCTCGCCGAATACGCAAACTCCACGAAGCTGGGCGCATCGATCCGCTTCCTCAACGACATTTTGCTGTCGGCACCGTCGATCGTGCTTGGTTTGTTCGTCTACGTGATCATCGTATTGCCGATGTCGAATTTGACGAACGGCGCGATCTCGTTCTCCGGTTTTGCCGGTAGCGTGGCGCTGGCGTTGATCGGCTTGCCGGTGATCGTTCGCACTACCGACGAAATGCTTCAGCTTGTTCCCGGCACCTTGCGCGAAGCCGCGCTTTCGCTGGGTATTCCGCAGTGGAAGCTCACGATGCAGGTGCTGATGCGCGCGGCGTTCTCCGGCATCCTCACCGGCGTACTGCTTGCGCTGGCGCGTCTTGCCGGTGAAACGGCGCCGCTGTTGTTCACCGCGTTCGGCAACAACTTCATGACCTTGCACCCGCTGGACAAGATGGCCAGCATGCCGGTGACGATTTATCAGTACACCAACGACCCCAATCCGGCGCTGCATGCGATCGCGTGGGCCGGCGCTTTGTTGATCACTCTATTCGTGCTGGCATTGAGCCTGCTGACCCGCATCATGTTTTCGCGCAAGAAGGTGAGTTATGAATGACCTCGCCGCCGCAGCCGCGGCGCCTTTGACCGGCGCCGCAGCGCCCGCCAAAATCAAAGTGCGCGATGTGCACTTCTATTACAACGGATACCATGCGCTGAAAGGCATCAACATGGACATCCCCGAGAAGCAGGTGACTGCGATCATCGGGCCGTCCGGTTGTGGCAAATCCACCCTGCTTCGTATCTTCAATCGCATTTATGCGATTTACCCGAAGCTGGAAGCGAAAGGCTCGATCGAGCTCGATGGCGAGAACATTCTCGACACGGATTACTCGATGAATCGCCTGCGCACCAAGGTGGGCATGGTCTTCCAGAAGCCCGTGCCGTTTCCGATGACGATTCACGAAAACGTCGCCTACGGTATTCGTCATCACGAGAGGCTCTCGCGTGCCGACCTGGAAATTCGTGTCGAGCAAGCACTGCGCAGTGCCGCGCTGTGGGACGAAGTGAAGGACAAGCTCAAGCAGAGCGCGCTCGGTCTCTCCGGCGGCCAGCAGCAGCGTCTTTGCATCGCGCGCGGTATTGCACTGCGCCCGGAAGTGCTACTGCTGGACGAACCGACCTCGGCACTCGATCCGATCGCAACGGGCCGTATCGAACAGCTGGTCGAAGAACTGAAGCACGAATACACGATCGTGATCGTGACTCACAACATGCAACAGGCAGCGCGTTGCTCCGATCGCACCGCCTTCATGTATCTGGGTGAGCTGATCGAATTCGACAACACCGAAAAGATCTTCACCAAGCCGGGCAAGAAGCAGACCGAAGACTACATCACCGGTCGTTTTGGTTAATCGAGGCGACACTTTTAACCGCCCTCTTCTGAATTTAACGAGGCAACACCCATGAGCGGCAGCAGCAAGGAACACATCATCAAGAGCTACGATGACGAACTGATTCGCCTCACCGGCGAACTGGTTCGCATGGGCGAGCTGGCCATCAGTCAGCTGGAAGCGGCTATCGACGTCGTGGACCGCCGCGACGAGCGCGCTGCCCAGCATGTCGTGCACAACGACGATGCGATCGATCAGCTGGAACAGGAAATCAGCCACGACGTGGTGCGCTTGCTCGCACTGCGCGCACCGATCGCCGGTGACCTGCGTAACGTCTTCGCCGCATTGCGTATCGCTGCCGACATCGAACGCATTGGCGATTACGCTGCGAACGTCGCCAAGCGCTCCATTCCGCTGTCCATGGCCGCTCCGCTGACACCGACCGGCGGGCTGGCGTATCTGGCGAAGCTGGCTGCCGAAGAAGTGCGCGAAGTATTGCGCGCCTATCGCGACCGCGACGCCGAGCGCGCGTACAAGGTATGGCAGGACGACGTGGAATTGGACGAAGCCTATACCGGCTACTTTCGTGAACTGCTTACCTACATGATGGAAGACCCGCGTGTCATCACGCCTTGCACGCATCTGCTTTTCATGGCGAAGAACATTGAGCGTATCGGTGACCACGCTACCAACATCGCCGAGAACGTTTGGTTCCAGGTCAAGGGCGAGCCGCTGACTGGTCAACGCGACAAACGCGATCTGACGTCGAGCCCGGAGCCGGTGAAGCTGGGTAATCGTCCGGAATAATCCACGCGTGACGCATGAAAAAAGGGACCGCTTAGCGGTCCCTTTTTATTTCTGCCAGCGCCTAAAACTCACCACGATTTTTGTCCTACGATTTGAGCAAAGTCGAAGGCTTTTCCAGTTCGCACCATGCTTTAAAACGCCTCAGCGTCATCCCAGCTTTCGCTGGAATGACGAGCAAAAAAAGCGTTCACGGGCGACAGCATCTACGTTGTTTCTACTAAGGCGACGCCTTGTGACCGCTCTCGCGCTCCTCGCGCCGCACACGCATGCCACGTGCAACACCGAAGATACTGATCATCAGCCACGCTACCTGCATGATGAATGCGGCCATATTGAAGTGACCGAACAGCAATGACAGCATCACGCCAAGGGCGCCAAGCGCATTCATCAGCTGGTAGATCAAACCGTTGCCGTGCAGCTTGTGTGCCTGCAGAAGAAAAAAAGCCAGCAGCACCAACACGACGCCAAAGTATCCCGCCCAGTCATGCCAATAGAACGTCATCGCAAGCTCCGTTGACGCAACGCTTCGAACAGCACCACGCCTGTGGCAACGGAGACGTTGAGGCTTTCCATGGAACCGGGCATCGGAATGCGTGCTACAAAATCGCAGTTTTCACGCGTCAACCGACGCATGCCTTCGCCTTCGCTACCCAGCACTAACGCCACAGGGCCCTTCAGATCCACGTCGTAGATCGATTGCTCGGTATCGCCAGCCAGTCCGGTGATCCAGACACCGGCATCTTTCAGCGTACGCATGGCGCGCGCCAGATTGGTCGCAGCTACCAGCGGAACACGATCTGCGCCACCCGCCGAGGCACGCCGAACCACGGGCGTAAGACCCACGGCGCGATCCTTCGGAACGATCACAGCGGTGACATTCGCTGCCGCGGCGCTACGCAGGCATGCGCCCAGATTGTGCGGATCGGTCACGCCATCCAGCACCAGAAACAATGCATCGGAACCTGCCACCAAAAGCAGATCCGGTAAATCGCTCTCACCCGCGACCGGCGGCGGCTCATACAACGCGACAATACCCTGATGACGCGCTTCGCCCGACACGCGGTCGAGTTGCTCACGCGGACGATGATGCACAGGAATCTTCAGTGCTTTCGCACGCTCAGCCAGTTCATGCACACGCGGGTTGCGCTGACCGTTTTCAACCAATACTTCACGAACGCGCTCAGCATCATTGCTCAGCGCACCTTCCACCGGATTGATTCCGACGATCCAACTGTCGCTCATCGTTTGCCTTTCGATTTATGTTTTTTGCCGCTCTTGGCCGGCTTCGGTTTACCGCTGCCAGCCGCTTTGACGCCTTTGCCTTTGGCCGCCTTGTGGCTGGGCTTGGCGTTGCCGTGTTTGGGCGACGCATTATCGCGTCCCGGCAACGGCGGCAGCGATGGCAACGGATTGCGTCCGGAAGGTAGCGAATAGCGTTCGCCCGCAGCGGAGTAGTCGTAAGCGCGCGTGGTCGTCGATGCAGACGCGGGTGCACCCTTGGCCTCCTGCACGAGACGGAAATCGATCTTGCGATCTTCCAGGCTCGCGCGCAGCACCTGCACACGTACGTGATCGCCCAGACGGAACTGCAACCCCGTCCGCTCACCTTTCAGCAAATGCCGCACTGGGTCGAAATGATAGTAGTCGTTGGACAGCTGGCTGATGTGCACAAGGCCCGACACCTTCGACTCATCCAACTCAACGAACAAACCAAACGATGTCACACCGGTCACCGTACCTTCGAATTCTTCACCGACATGCTTGGCCATCCACGCGCAACGGAAACGTTCATCCACATCGCGCTCGGCTTCCTCGGCGCGGCGTTCGCGTTGCGAGCAGTGCACAGCCATCGCTGCCATCGCGGCGTCGGTATAGGTGTAATTCACCGGCTTACCGCCCTGCAACGCGTAACGAATCGCACGATGCACCAGCAGGTCAGGGTAACGGCGAATCGGCGAAGTGAAGTGTGCATAGGCGGACAGCGCCAGACCGAAATGTCCGCGATTGTCGGGCTGATACGCCGCCATGCTTTGCGAGCGCAGCAGCACAGACTGGATGAGTTCGCGCTCGGGGCGATCGTGCACTTTGCGCAACACTTCGGCGTAATCGCCCGGCGTCACCTCTTCCACCGGCGGCATGCGCAGTTTGAACTCACGCAGGAACTGCTGCAGGTCTTCATACTTCTCGACCGGTGGTGGCTCATGCGCGCGATACAACGCGGGAATCTTGCGTTTTTCCAGAAACATCGCCGCCTGCACGTTGGCGGCGATCATGCATTCTTCGATCAGCTTGTGCGCATCGTTGCGTTCCACGGCACCAACGGTTTCAACCTCGCCCGTCTGATCGAGACGGAACTTCACTTCCGGTGTTTCAAAATCGATGGCCCCGCGTTTGCGGCGTTGCTCGGCCATGGCCTTGTACAGCGCATGCAGGTTTTCCAGCTGCGGCAGTACATCGGCGACTTCGTGTCGCGCATCGGCATCTTTTTCGCCAATAGCTTTCCACACGATGTCATAAGTAAGGCGCGCGTGCGATCGCATGACGGCCTCGTAGAACTTCGACTTGACGACTTCGCCATTCGCGTCGATCTGCATGTCGCAGACCATGCACAGGCGATCGACCTTCGGATTGAGCGAGCAGATACCGTTAGACAGCGTTTCCGGCAGCATCGGCACAACAAAACCGGGGAAGTACGTCGAGGTGCTGCGCTCGTAGGCTTCCTTGTCGAGCGCACTGCCTACGCGCACGTAGTGCGATACATCGGCAATCGCGACAATCAGGCGCCAACCGCCGCCACGCTTCGGTTCCGCAAAAACCGCGTCATCGAAATCGCGCGCGTCGGCGCCGTCGATAGTCACCAGCGGCGTCTTGCGCAGATCGACGAGACCCTCGCGCTCTGCCGCCGTGACTTCCGGTTCGATCTGCGCCGCCTCACGCAGCACCTCGGGTGGCCATTCGTGCGGCAGGTCATGACTTGCGATTGCCATTTCCACCAGCAACGAAGGCTGCAGACGTTCGCCCAGCACCGTGAGAATGGCACCCAGCGGACCACGGTAGGCCGTCGGCGGATCGGTGATTTCGGCGACGACGATTTGCCCGGAACGCGCGCCCTGCTCCTTGCCCGGCACGATCATCACGTCCTGATGCAGCCGCCGATCATCCGGCACCACGAGCGTCACGCCGTTATCGACCACGACACGCCCGACCAATCGCGGCGAGCGTCGCTGCAACACCTCGACAATCGCGCCCTGTCGGCGGCCACGGCGGTCCAGACCCACCACGCTGGCCAGCACGCGATCGCCGTGCATGACGGTACGCATCTGATACGGCGAGAGATACAAATCGTCGCCGCCTTCATCGGGCCGCAGGAATCCGTAGCCTTCTGCGTTTGCCAACACCACACCTGGGATCAGATCCAGCTTGCGAGCGGGGCCGTAACCACCGCGACGTCCTAGCAGCAGCTGACCGTCGCGCACCATCGCCGTAAGCCGCTTGGCCAGTGCGGTGATGCTGTGCTCGTCATGCAGGTTCAGTGCTTGGGCAATGCGCGCTTCCGTGAGCAGCTCGCCACGCTCTTCCAGCAGCGAGAGGATCGCTTCGCGGCTGGGGATGGGTTTCTCGTAACGTTCCGCTTCGCGATCGGCGAAGGGATCGTGTTGCCGCTTGGGCAACGCTCCTTCGTCCGATGCCACGGTACGTCCGCGGCGTCCGGCTTTTGCCTCGCCAGAGCGGGCCTTGGTTGCCTTGACCGCTTTATGCGGGGCCTTGTCCTTGGGTCGATCATTTTTTTTGGTCACGGCCTAGTATCGCCTTGATGAATGGTCCGGATAAATGCCCCCGTACATTCGGCTATCGTGACCGGTAAAACCGTGAAGAAATGGTTGACAACAAGCCAGCGGACACCTACTCTACGCGGCTCGCACAGCCCCAAAATGGCCCTTGCGACACCTGCCCAGGTGGCGGAATTGGTAGACGCACTAGTTTCAGGTACTAGCGGGTAAAACCGTGGAGGTTCGAGTCCTCTCCTGGGCACCACTTAAAAAGCCGCGCAATGCGGCTTTTTTGTTGTCCGACCTGAAAACAGATCAGCTTTAATACCCTCTCTACTCCCGCATAAAAAATTCTTCTTTTTTTGCGCCCCCTTTTTCTGATCCGGTTTCACAGCGCTAGAAACAAAAATCCAAAATAACGCTGCGGTACGTGGGGCAACGGCGGTGCTCCAAAAAATATGCGAACTGAAATCCCATGGATCAGGATGAAGAACTCGCACACGTTAGGGTGAACGCCGAAGCTACAGGTGTGACTTGGCCGCCGCTGGTCCCGGATTGTTGAAATGACACAAGTAGCTGGTTAGGTGCAGCGGCGAACGCCACTACCAAGCCGGTTAGGTCGGAGTTCGTCGGTGTTGCGGTGCATGACGATGCGCTTGGCGCGGTTCCGCGAAAGGTCACCTGATACGCAGCCCCAGCACCGAAACCTCCGCTGGATTGAACCGTAACAGCACTAATCCAGCTACTCGGATTTTGACTGGTGATTGCACCTGTGCTGCTGATACTTGCCGTGTTCGTGTTGGATTGTGCATGTGCCACGGAGAACGCCACACTGCCAATCCCGAGCAACATGGTCAATGTCATCGTTATAGCTTTCATGCCCACCTCCGCTTGTGGATGAGTACAGACCAACCGTTTGGTGAAATAGTGGGCCCAACAAAGGTTCATGGACCTAGGTAGATTCCTTACCACTAAATAAAACTAATCACCCGACACCAATTAAAGTTCACGCAAGATTCGGAACCCAACGCGTCCACTGCGCACACTCGCCTCCGCGCCTTGCCGATACGCTGAATTGACCTGCTCCGGCGAACTGCCCCACGAACCGCCGCGTATCACGCGTGAGGAACATCCCGGATTGACCCATGCTGTGCCGTCGACCGGTGCGCGAACGTAGTTGTCGTGCCAGCAATCGGCCATCCATTCGGAGACATTGCCATCGATGTCGAATAATCCGAAGGCGTTGGGTGCAAACGTCATGACCGGTGCAGGGCCCCAGTAACCATCGCCATAGCCCTGGAACGCGTGGCTCCAGCGCCGGCCGCTGGGTGAGCGATCGAGCGAGCCGGTGAGATTTTCCACTTTGCTCTTGGGCGTGCCCGTACCCCACCAGTAGCGCGTGGTGCTTCCACCGCGTAACGCGTATTCGAACTCCGCTTCGCTCGGCAAACGATACTGCTTGCCCGTGCGCTTGCTCAGCCACTGCACGTAAGCGCTGGCGTCGTTCCAAGAGATATTGACGACGGGGAGATTGTTGCCGGCCCGATGACCTGCGTAATCGCTCTCCCATGTGGCGCTTGAATCATCGCGCATCACGCCGGAGCTCTCGTCGTACACACTGGCGCCACCGATGCTGACCGAATCGGGTTTGTAGCCGCTGGCGCGTACAAATTCGCGGAACTGGCCCACGGTGACATCCGTTTGGGAAAGCGCAAAACCTTTGCCAAGGGCGACTTCATGCTGCGGTATTTGTGAGTCGTTACGCCCCTGTTCGTTATCGGGCGCACCCATCATGTATTTGCCGGTGGGGACAACGAGCATGGTGGGCGATTGACCGTTCATGTCGACGAAGCGATCGGTGAACACCTGACCGGGTTTGTAGTTGGCATACAACTGTGCATTGGTCAGCCGTTGCTCGAACTCGTCGATGCCTGGCAACTGCGGATTGATCGCCTGCGCCTGCCCCGCCAATTGCTTGGCGAGCGCGATGTTGCCACCATCCAGCGCAGAACGTGCCTGCGCAAGCACGCCCGTTGCACGCTGCTGACGAATGGCTTCCACCTGGTTGTGCACTTGTTGCCATTGCGGTGAATCGGGCTGGATGGTTTGCGCTTCGGTTATGGCGTTTTCGGCGCCCGTGAAATCATTTTGTGCGACCGCGGCCAAGGCACGATCAAGCACGACATGCTGTACCTGCAACACACCTTCCGATGCGACCGGGTTTTGCGCGTCGATCTTTTGCACTTGCCTGTACAACTCCAAGGCGTTGTTGCCTGCGGGTTGATCGGCATGTCCTTGCTGCAGCAGGTCGGCTGCTTTGACGAGCATCGGGCGCACTTCGACCAGCGTCTTCATGCTGGCTTCAAGCGGCGCCACGTCGTTCGCGGAATTGGGCACTGCTTTAAGGTAATCGAGCTGCGTTCTTGCCGATTCGGAATCGCCAATCGCGATGTCTTGCGTCACTTCGGCAATCAGGTGGGTACGCACCTGATCCAGTCCTTGCGCAGCGGCACGACTGTCCGGTTTGAGCGACAGGGCCTGCTCATACAAGGCAGAGGCGCTGTTTTTGTCGCCGGCGACCTGCCCGGCCAGGAACGCCTTGCTTGCACGATCAATCAGGGCCTTCACGGCGGGTGAATCGGCGCTCAGCTGCTCAGGCAATGGCGCACTCTTGCGATTGAGGCGTGCCGCGATTACGGCGGTCGGCGCCAGCGTAAGGGGTGGTCCTGCGTTGATTTCGTCCTGCGCCGTCGGCAGCACGCTGCCGGCCCGGGCAGGCGTCAACGCGGGCACCGCGCGCGTTATCGGCGATGTCGGATTCGCGACTTCTTCGGGGCTGACATGAAAAACTTCGGGGAAAAAGTGATACGTGAGCCCGAACGCCAGCACGACGACGCCAAGCGCCCCACCCAGCGCACGCTGACGTTGTACGGTTTGCTTGCTCGGCATGGTGGGCGTTCCGTGGCTGGCCTGCTATGGTTCGCTGCTTACCATAATGGCACCGCCAATGACTGGGCAATCGCGAATCGCCCGTTCTGTCGTCCCAAGGAATATGCATGACCCTGCCCGTACAGCCGCCCAAGGCAGACTGGATCGACCAACGCGACAAACTTGAACAGTGGCTGGCTGAACTTTCAGCAGGCACGGCCGTGGGTCTGGACACGGAATTCATGCGCCGCAATACGTTTTATCCGCAACTGGCGTTGCTGCAGCTTGGCTGGCAGGAACGCTATGCGTTGGTCGACCCGCTCGCCTTCGACATCGGCAACGCGCTGCAGCCTTTGAAACGCAGCGATGTGGTCACACTAATGCACAGCGCCAGCGAAGATTTGGAAACGCTCGTGCCGTGGTTGCCGGAAGGCCCGGGCGTGTTGTTCGACACGCAGATCGCCGCTGCCTTTGCCGGTATGGGATTGGGCCTGAGCTATCGCGCGCTGGTCGCGGAGATGGCAGGCGTTGAACTCGATAAGGGCGAAACACGCTCCGATTGGATGCAAAGGCCGCTCACTGCGTCGCAAAGCGCGTACGCCACGCTCGATGTCGTGTACCTGGACACCATCCATCAGCAGCTCACCGAACGTCTGGCGCAACGCGGCCGCACCGCATGGCATGCCGAAGATTGCGAACGGCTGAAACGAAAAAGCTGTCGGCGCGATGGCGATCCGCAACCGCAACTGGCACTGCGCGGCGCTGCCGAATGGCCGCGCGAACAACAGGCATTGCTGCGACGCATATTGATGTGGCGCGATATCGCGGCGCGACGGCTCGATCGACCACGTCCCTGGCTGATCGAAGACGCCCTCGCGCTCAGCCTTGCGCAACAGCCTCCCAAGTACCTTGAGGAGCTGGAGCAGCGCAGCAGCGGCCAGCGCGCCCTGCGATCCGCGCAGCGAGAGGAAGTGTTCGAGCTTCTGTCGCTGCCTGTGACCGAGGATGAGATTGCCCAAACCGATTCGATTCCCTCGTACCCGCAAGGTGCCGCCAAGCAAGCCTTGTCCGCCATGAAGCAGCGCGTGGACAACCTGGCCGTCGAACTCGATCTTCCGCCCGGCCTGCTATGTTCGCGCAAGTCTCTGGAGGAATACGTGGTCACGGCCAAGTGGCCCGAGGCTCTAGAAGGCTGGCGGCGCACCGTTTTGCACGACCAGCTGGCCAGCCTGCTTCCCGACACAGGGCTTGGCGCCACCCAGGCCCACTGCTAACATTTGATGCTCGCGTGGGGCGGTAGCTCAGCTGGGAGAGCGTCGCGTTCGCAATGCGAAGGTCGGGAGTTCGATCCTCCTCCGCTCCACCAATTCCACGCAACGTCAAAGCCCCGTGGCCTCCCCCCGGGGCTTTTTCGTGTCGCACATGCTGCGATGCGAATCGGGCAAACTTGCCGGAACATCCACTCTCGGACCGTGGACGCCCCATGAAACCCCGTCGGCGCAGCAACCTGTGACAGCATTGGACATCGCGCCAGGCATCAGCCCTATCGAACCCGGATTGATGGTGATTCACGGCAATCGCCAGGAAGATCTGCGCGATTTGCTGGTGGCGTGGCTGCAACGCGCGCCCCTGCAGCCGCTGGAAAACGAAGTGATGCTGGTGCAGAGCAACGGCATTGCGCAGTGGTTGAAGATGGCGCTGGCGCGTCCTGTCGACGCGGGTGGACTGGGCATCAGCGCCGCCGTCGATGTGCAGCTGCCTGGCCGGTTCCTGTGGCAGGCGTATCGTGCGGCGCTTGGCGATGATGCGGTTCCCACCACATCGCCGTTCGATAAATCGCGCCTGGTATGGCGCTTGTTGCGGTTGCTTCCGCAACACCTCGGCGAGGACAGCTTCACGCCGCTGCGAAATCTACTTGGTGACGCCGCTGACTGGCGCCGTCGACATCGACTCGCGATGCAAGTGGCCGATCAGTTCGATCAATACCAGGTCTTTCGTGCGGATTGGCTGGAAGATTGGGAGCATCGCAACGACGTCTTGCGCGATGCGTTACGCAACCGCGTTTCCGAGCTTCCGCCCGAGCAACGCTGGCAGCCGCGCTTATGGCGACTGCTACTCGACGACGTTCCTCAGGCGCAACGCGATAGCCACCGCGCGGCCGTGCATCGTCGTTTTATGCATCAGATGCAATCGCTCACGTCGCGGCCGGAGACATTGCCGCGACGGATCGTCGTCTTTGGCATCACGTCGCTGCCGCAGCAAACACTCGAAGCACTCACGGCACTGGCGAAGTACAGCCAGGTATTGCTGCTGGTCACCAATCCATGCCGTCACTATTGGGCCGACATCATCGAGGATCGCGAACTGCTGATGGCCGAGCAACGGCGTCACGCTGGCAAGGCCGGACTTCCGCCGGAGCCGCGGTACGAAGATTTGCATCTACATGCCAATCCGCTGCTGGCTGCATGGGGTAAACAAGGACGCGACTTCATACGACAGCTCGATGCATTCGACCAGCCGGAGCGCTATCGCCAGCACTTTGCCTCCATCAAGCGAAGCATCGACCTATTTCGGGACGTTGGCACCGACACACTCTTGCATCAAGTGCAGCAAGCCGTACTGGACCTCGATCCCGCGCCTGCCGATCCATCGCGACGCAAGGCCATGCGCAAAAACGATCGATCGCTGCGCTTTCACATCGCGCACAGCCCGCAACGCGAAGTGGAAATACTGCACGATCAGTTGCTGGATCTTTTCGAACGCGCCGCGCGTAGCGGCAAACCGCTAGCGCCACGCGACATCATGGTGATGGTGCCCGATATCCGTACTTATGCACCGCATGTGCAAGCTGTGTTTGGCCGCATCGCACCGGACGATCCGCGATTCCTTCCGTACAGCGTGGCCGATCAACCGGGACGTGGCACGTCGCCCTTGCTCGTCGCGCTGGAGCAATTGCTTCGCCTCAACGAGTCGCGCTTTACTGCAAGCGAAGTACTCGATCTGCTCGACGTTCCGTCGCTGCGTCGTCGTTTTGATATCGCTGAAGACGACTTGGTTGTGCTTCGCCGATGGATCACCGAATCCGGTATTCGCTGGGGCCTCGACGGCAAACAAAAGCAGACGCTGGATCTTCCCGACAACGAGCAGAACAGCTGGCGCTTCGGCTTGCGCCGCATGTTGCTCGGCTATGCCACCGGCGACGGTGATGCGATTGATGACATCGCACCATATGCAGAAGTCGGCGGTCTCGAAGCGACGTTGCTCGGTCAACTCCATCAGCTGATCGATACGCTGGAGCGCTATTGGCGCTCGTTCACCTCCCCCGCCACGCCGGCGCAGTGGAGCGAACGCCTGCGTTATCTCCTGCGCGACTTCTTCGACACACGCAACGACGACGCCGACACACTACGCATCGACCGACTGGAAGATGCGCTCGATACCTGGCTCGATGCGTGCAACGAAGCGCAATTCACGCAACCGATTCCCGTGTCAATCGTTGCGGAAGACTGGCTGCAAGCCGTCGACCAGAATCATCTCTCGCAACGCTTCATGGGCGGCGCAGTGAACTTCGGCACGTTGTTGCCGATGCGCGCCATTCCGTTCCGCGTCGTGTGCCTGCTCGGCATGAACGACGGAGCTTATCCACGCCGCATCTCCCCGCCGGACTTCGATCTGATGGCAAGAGCGGGCCAGCATCGCCCTGGCGACCGCTCGCGACGGGACGATGATCGATACATGTTCCTGGAAGCGCTGCTCTCGGCACGCGATGTGATGCACATCAGCTGGGTCGGTCATAGCATGCGCGATAACAGCGAGCTGCCGCCGTCCGTGCTCGTTGGCCAGCTGCGCGACTATCTCGCCAACGGTTGGCACGTTTCTTCTGATGGCGACGATGCCGATTCGCGCAAACGTACGCTTGCATCGATCACCACCATTCATCCGTTGCAGGCTTTCAGTTCGCGTTATTTTTCAGATGACGCATCGCCATTGTTCACCTACGCATCCGAGTGGGCGCGTGCACGCGAGTCGTCATCGGCCATCGATGTAACGCCACTCACACCATGGCAATCCGAATCGGTCATCGATGTGGTGACGTTGCAGCGATTTCTCTTCAATCCCGCGGCAAGTTTCTACAACGAACGCCTGAAGGTGCGTTTCGAAGATATCGATATCGGCCCCGAGGATGATGAACCCTTTGTCTTGAACGGCCTGGAAAACTACGCCGCAGCCGATGTATTGCTACAGCAAGCGTTGATGGCTGGCGAAGGCAATGCCGTGCCCGCCCTCTCCCGCGCCGCCAGCCGTCTGCGGCAGCAGGGCGTACTGCCCGCCGGCGGCTTCGGCACACTGGCGATGGAGGAAGCAAGCGATACGGTGGAGCGCATTCTCCAGCGCTGGCGCGCTGCCATGGACCATTGGTCAACGCCGCTGGACGCTTGTGAGCTGCGCTACGAACATGAGGGTCTAGTGGTCGAAGGATGGCTGGATGACCTTCGTTCGAGCGGTGATCATGAACATGTCAGACTGCTCACATCGCCCGGAAAACTGTTGCACGGCAAAGTCATTCGCTACGATAAATTGCTTCGCGCCTGGGTGATGCAACTGCTCGCGAATGCTTGCGACGTTCCACTATCGACGCGCTTCTTTTCAACGGATGCAACCATTGCATTGAGTCGTTGCGAACGCGAAGACGCCCGCACCTATTTGAATACGCTCATCAATGCATGGCGCAACGGCATGCAGTCGCCATTACCCATCGCGCGCCGCACCGCGTTCGCGTGGCTACTGGCCGAAGAAGCCGGAAAAGACGCGGCGGAAACAGCGCGACTTTGCTATGAGGGCAGCGATGTTCCCTATGCTCCTCAGGGTGAAGTCGTCGCGGAACCGTATCTGACTCGCTCATGGCCAAACTTCGGCAGGTTATTCGCCGAAGGTTTCGAGCGATGGCTTGTGCTCTATCGCCCGCTGCTGAAAGCTGCAGTGCTGGAGAGCAACGCATGAGCACCGTCGCGCCGCTCGATCCATTGCGTTTGCCACTTCATGGCATTCGTCTTATTGAAGCGAGCGCCGGCACCGGCAAGACTTGGACGCTAGCTGCGCTTTATCTGCGTCTGGTGCTAGGTCACGGTGGGCAGGCGTCGCAGCTACCCGCGCAAATTCTCGTCGTTACATTCACACGGGCAGCCACAGCCGAACTTCGCGAACGCATTCGCGACCGTCTGGCTACTGCCGCAGCGGCCTTTCGCGATCAGCTGATCCCCGACGACTTTCTCCGCGATTTGATCGCCGAGTACCCCGATACCAACGAACGCGCCGCGGCCGCGCGACAGCTCGATCTCGCGGCTCAATGGATGGACGAAGCCGCCATCTACACCATTCATGGATGGTGTCAGCGCATGCTTGCTCAGCATGCGTTTGAAGGGAGCGACACGTCCGATGCCATCGTCGACGAAAACGCACGCCTCATGGAAGCCGTGCGCGACTACTGGCGCCGCTTTTACGCGCCACTTGATGACCTCGACGCCGCAGTCGTAGCCGGTGCGTGGAGAGATCCCCAAACGCTGCAACGCGCCGTCAAGCTGCTTCTGTACAAACCGTTGAACCATTTGCGCATGCATGGTCATGTGCTGCCCGTGGTGGACGATCTCGTCACCGCATTACATCAGCGCGAGAAACCCCGACGCGAAGCAGAACACGCTGCACGAACCTTGTGGTCAGCTGACGCGGACGCCATCGAGAACATGCTTCGCACGGCCACGATCAATCGTTCACTCAAGAACACTTCTTACAAGCCCGAAAACCTCGACCGCGACATAGCTGCCTTGCGTGCATGGGCTGCGGGAGCCGGCGCCGACAGAAAGCTTGTCGGCAAATATGGACAAGCCAATCTTAATGACTCCACTAGCAAGAGTGGCATCACTCCCACGCATGAGGCCTTTGCTGCAGTTCAAACCTTGTCACAACTTTGGAACGCTGAGCCGCCGCTTGCCCCGCTTCTACTCGCTCATGCTGCGCCATGGATTACCGCGCGCGTCGAGCAAATTAGAAAACGCCAGGCTATTCCCGGATTCGACGACATGCTGCGCCAACTCGATGCATCGCTAAGAGGGCCTAATGGCGAACAACTCGCTCAAACGATTGCCGCACAGTATCCGCTTGCGCTCATTGACGAGTTTCAGGATACCGATCCGCTGCAATGGCAGATTTTTCAACGCATCTACGCCAACCGTACGAATACCGGCTTGCTTCTTATCGGTGATCCGAAGCAAGCCATCTATGGCTTTCGCGGCGCAGACATCCACACCTATTTGAACGCGCGCGATCAGGCGCAGACGCCTACCTGGACGCTCACCACCAACTACCGTTCCCAACCCGGTTTGGTTGCTGCGGTGAACCATATCTTCGAATACGCCGACAAGCATTCGCACGGCGCATTCGGCTTCGGTCATGGCGCGCATGGATTGCCTTTCAATCCGGTACATGCCAAAGGGTTGAAAAATGAGCTTCACTATCGCGACCAGCGCATGCCTGCGCTTGAGCTTAATGTTCTGTCCAACTCGTCGACGCTGAATGTCGGCAGCTACGTCAGGGAGGCGGCCTCTCACGCGGCCGCACACATCGCCGACATGCTTAATGCCGCGCAGTCGGGCTCGTGTAGCTTCACCGATGACACGCATGCACGAACGCCATTGAGACCCCGCGACATCGCGGTGATTGTCCGAAATGGTCGCGAAGCCAACGCCATGCGTGCAGCGCTATACGAGCGCAACATCCCCAGTGTGTATGTGTCAGAACGTGACTCCGTGTACGCATCGCCCGAGGCACAGGACGTGCTGCAGTGGCTTCAGGCCTGTGCGTTGCCTTCCTCCGACCGTGCCATGCGCGCTGCGCTGGCCAGTACAACGATGCATCGCAGTCTGGCCGAGCTGGATCGGCTCAATCACTATGAAGCCTACTGGGAAACATGCGGCGAGCGATTTCGGACGCTTCAATCCATCTGGCAGCGCCACGGTGTGCTTGCGATGTTGCAGAACCTGCTACACCACTTCGAACTGCCGTCACGATGGCTGGCGACGTCGCATGGCGAGCGCGTGTTGACCAACCTGCAGCATCTGGCCGAGTTGTTGCAGCATGCATCCACGAGTCTCGATGGCGAGTACGCGCTGATTCACTATCTCGCAGCACAGATCCGGCGCGCCGACGAACACGAGGGCGACACCAACGAAGAACACATCGTCCGGCTTGAAAGCGAAGCCGACTTGGTCAGGGTAGTTACCATCCACAAGGCCAAGGGCCTGCAATATCCGGTCGTAATGTTGCCGTTTATCTGCCGCTTCCAGGATGCTCCGCGCGGAAGCGTTCAATCGTGGCACGACGATCGAGGCCAGCCATGGATCGACCTTCAACCGGACGAAGAGGCCAACACGCGCATCGAGCGCGAACGCTTGCAGGAAGACCTGCGTCTGCTATACGTCGCCCTGACCCGCGCTCAACATGCCTGCTGGCTCGGTGTCGCCTGTGTGGTGGAAGGCTCAGGCAAGAAACCGGTTCTGCATCGATCGGCGTTCGGTTATGTGCTTTCTGGCGGCACGCCGATCGAAGCGCTGAGTCTTCTGCCCCGCGTTCAAGCGCTGTGCGAAAACGCAAGCGATATACAGCTGAACGTCGCCGCCGGACCGGCAGATATCGCTCGCCTGGTTCCCGGCACGCACCGCACAGTGCCTATGCGTTCAGCGCGTCAATATACGTTAACGCCCCCGGAAGCGTGGTGGATTGCCAGCTACAGCGCGCTGACTCACGGTGCCGGCGACGTGGTGCGCCAAGCTGCACCCGAAACAGCAACGCAGGACGTGCTGACGGAAGCGGCGCGCGAATCCATCGAACGCGTCGTCAGCGACAGCGATCAAGGCATCCATGCGTTTCCGCGTGGCGCAGAACCTGGAACGTTTTTACACGATATTTTTGAATGGATAGCGGAGAACGGCTTTGCCTCCACCGCGGAAAATCCGGGGACACTCGAACAATACGTAGCCCGTCGTTGTCAGCGACGCGGTTGGCAAATGTGGATTGTGCCACTCATGCAATGGTTGCCAACCTTGCTGCGCACTCCGTTGCCATTACCGGATGGCGGCACGTTGACGCTGGCTGATCTGGACAATCGCCACCGTTACCAGGCCGAACTTGAATTCTGGTTCGAGGCAAATCACGTCGATACACAATATCTCGACCACCTCGTCACGCAGCATACGTTGAATGCCGAACCGCGCCCGACGCTGGCGCAGAATCACGTCAACGGCATGCTCAAAGGCTTCATCGATCTGATCGCTGAAGAAGACGGGCGTTACTACGTCGTCGATTACAAATCCAACTGGCTGGGCGATAACACGAGTGCTTATAGCGCAGCGGCCATGCGCGAGGCCACGCTCCAATCGCGTTACGATCTGCAATACGCCATCTATACGCTCGCACTGCATCGGCAACTCCGCGCCCGGCTTCCGGGCTACGACTACGAGCGTCATGTAGGCGGTGTGCTTTACCTCTACCTGCGCGGTATCGATCATGCCGGACACGGCGTGCATACGGAGCGGCTGCCGTTTGCACTCATCGATGCACTCGACAAACTATTTGCGCAAGGAGTCCGCTCCTATGTCGCGTGACGCCCTGCTTGCAGCGTTAAACGACGCCGTCGCGAAACGCGTGCTGCGTCCGCTCGACATGGCATTTGCGCGCTTTATCGCCGAATGCGACCCGTCTGCTTCGCCACAGCTGCTGCTTATGGCCGCGCTGACGAGCCACCAACTCGGCGATGGTCATCCTTGCCTGAATCTCGATGCACTCGACACGTTAGCGGACGAACAGGAGTGGCCAACGGCGTGGCGCGATCTGCTGCATGCCGAACCGCTTCTCGCATCGCCCATGCTCGCCGGACACGAGGGTCTGCCGGACAATGCGCCGCTGGTCCGGGATCAACACCGTCTGTATTTGCGTCGCTATTGGCAATACGAGCGACGCGTCGCCGAGGGGATCAAGGCGCGGCTAGGTGTTATCGCCGTGCCTACCGATACGCTGCGTCAAGAATTGCAACGTCTGTTTCCAACTGCCACCCAACACAACGTCGATTGGGCACGCGTCGCGTGCGCACTGGCGGCGCGCAGTGCCTTCAGCGTCATCACCGGGGGCCCGGGCACAGGTAAAACCACCACGGTCGTGCGTTTACTTGGTTTGCTTCAAACGCTGCAGCTAAGTGAAAACGCATCGACACTGCGCATACGTCTGGCTGCCCCCACCGGGAAAGCTGCCGCGCGCCTTAATGCCTCCATCGCGAAGCAAATCGCCCAACTGGACGTCGGCGCACACGCCCGCGCATCCATTCCGCAAGAAGTCGAAACGCTTCACCGCCTGCTCGGCGCGCGTCCGGATACACGGCGTTATGCGCACAGCCGCCAACATCCGCTTCACCTGGACGTGCTGGTTATCGACGAAGCATCGATGATCGATCTCGAAATGATGGCTGCTGTGCTCGATGCCCTTCCCGCCCACGCACGCCTGATTTTGCTTGGCGACAAGGATCAGCTGTCTTCGGTAGAAGCAGGCGCGGTGCTGGGCGATCTTGGTCGACGGGCCGATGAAGCGCACTACGATTCCGCCACGGCGGCATGGCTGCGCTCAGTAAGCGGCGACGATGTTGAAAGCTATGTCACCGACGACGCACTGCCACTCGATCAGCACATTGTCATGCTGCGAAGCAGTCATCGTTTCGACGCCACAAGCGGTATCGGCCAGTTAGCGGCGGCGGTGAACGCTGGCGATAACACACGCGTCAGCGCATTGCTCGGCACCAAATCAAAAGATGTGGCCTGGATCAGTGAAGGCATGACAGGGGCATCGCTTGCGCTGGACGGGAACGCCGCGCCTTTCAGCGACGACGTATCGGAGCATCGGCCACATGGCTTTCGCTTCTATCTGGAGCATCTGCGCCAAACGCGGCCGCCCGACGACGCCAACAATGCGAGCTACCGACCATGGGCGCGCGGCGTGCTCGACGCGTTCAGTCACTTCCAGGTGTTGTGCGCGGTGCGTCACGGCCCTTCGGGCACGGATCGCATCAACCTGGATATCGCCGCAAAACTGCTCGCTGCCGGACTTATCGAATCGGACCGCGGATGGTACGAAGGGCGCCCCGTCATGATGACGCGCAACGACTACACCCTGGGCCTGATGAACGGCGACGTCGGCGTCACCTTGCGCATGCGTGGACCGGATGGGTCATTGCGCCTGTATGTGGCATTTCCGATAACGCGCGACTCACCCTATGCGGACGCCGCAGACGATGGCAGCCAGGTGCGCTGTGTGCTGCCCTCCCGATTGGGTGACACGCAAACCGTCTACGCGATGACCGTACACAAGTCGCAAGGCTCGGAATTCGAGCACACGGCGCTGATCCTGCCCGATGACGCTCCGGCCATCCTCACGCGTGAATTGCTCTATACGGGTATCACGCGAGCGCGCAGCTGGTTGAGCCTGATAAGCAGCCGAGCGGCGTTGGAGCAAGCGCTTTCGCAGCGCACGCGGCGCTACTCCGGACTAGCGGAGAGGTTGTCGCAATCGTAGTCGGTACCGGTTTGCTCCCCCTCTCTTCACCAGCAATTGCCGTTTGCGTTGGCTGGTTCGTCATCGCGTTGTGGCGTCTTGCGCCCCGCATTATCGATAGTCAGCTCACCACAAGCATCTGAAGTCTGCGCGTCAATGGGCATGGCCGTTGCCAAATAACTCTGTGCCGCTGCATCGTCCACCGTCAACGCCAGCTCATAATAAGCGTGCGGCGAGGCGCCATAACCAAGCTTGCTCATATCATCGGTGTAACGATTGTAGGTGGCATACCAACGCTCTTCAGCGTGTGCAATCGTCATCAGCATGTGATGCGCGTCCGCTCGGCGAGCGCGAAATACATAGCGGCTATATGCCGTCGTCGCCATTGCCATTAATAGGGCGGCCACTACAACTGCGATCATGATTTCGATAAAGCTGAAGCCTCGCATGCGTTCCATCGCGTTTGTTCCTTTATTGCGTTGTGCTCAATACCGTCCAAGAGCGACGTCGCCACAGTGGGCTTTCCAATGACAGAGGCACGTCTGGCGTTGTCGTCTTGCCTTTGAGTTTCAGGCCCGGAAACAATAGTTTCCCGCCACCGACTGGTGTGACTGTCGGCAGCGTTCCTGTGCTGATCGATTGACTTAAGGCCGCGCCTGCATAGGAAACACCGGCGACCGAAGCCAACGTAGCACCCGGACCTCCCGTGGCGGCATCGATCGCCATCAGGGCACCCTCGGGTGGCGAATTAAATCCCTTTGGAACCAATGTGCTCACCAAAACCGTATTGGTGTTGAAGAGTGCAGAGGGTGTTACCACCACGCGTTCGCCAGCCTCGGTATTCAAATCGATATACCAGCCAGCCGCACCAGGCGGTATCGGATTGGAAGAGAGAGAGCGCAACACCCCGCCGTCGTAGGGATCATCAGGGTCATCGACGGTTGTTTGACTCATTGTTTGTACCTGCAGATCGCTGCGCGTCGCGGTGACGGACAAGCCGCTACGATCCAGCCTGTCACGAGTCCCTATGACAGACTGCACAGGTACGTCATCACTGGTGACGTCACCATCTCCCAGGTATTTTCCCGTACCGAATACGACGATAAAGCGATTCGTCGCCGGATCGGGAAATAACCGTGGCATCACGGTGATGGGTTGTGCTCCTGCCACGGCGGGGCGATACGCGAGCGTCACTTTCCAATTGGCGGGATTGGGCGAAGCGAGGTCGAAACGCCAGAGGTTGCCTGCCAAATCGCCGGCAAAGGCCACGTCGTCAACGTTATCGTTGTTGTAGTCGCCAAGTACGGGCGTCGATAAGCCATAGCTTGTCACGCCATCTATGTCGGTCGGCGTTTTGAGTTCGCGGATAACTGCGCCGGTCTGTGCATCGATCACAAACAAAGCGCTATATCCGCGAGGCGGTGCCCCGCCCGTCTCCTCACAGTGCGCAGGCTTATCGGGCTTGCTGCAGTCGGGAAAGTAACCTCCGGCCGCAAGAACGGCCCACTT
>NZ_DATHMR010000034.1:0-19419 GCF_035486915.1 Dyella sp.
CCCACGCATGCGGATCGCCACCATCGAGATATCCCCACTTCACGGCGACGGTGAACAATCCCGCATCGCGACCGGCTTGGATATCGCGACGGTCGTCGCCGACAAAAAGACATCGCGACGGCGTCAGACCACCGCGTTCGCAAGCGAGCAGTACCGGTGCGGGATCGGGTTTACGCACGGGCAAGGTGTCACCGGAAACACTCGCGCAAACACGATCGCTCCAGCCGATCTGTTCCACCAGGTCATCGGTGAGATAACCCGGCTTGTTGGTGACGATGCCCCATGCCATGCCCGCATTTTCCAGCGCGTCGAGCAAAGCATCGATACCGTCGAACGGACGCGTCTGGCGGCACATCATGGAGTGATAAAGCTCCAGATACCGCGGCATGCGTTCGATCAGCGCCTCGTCGCTCTCCTTGAATGCACAACCAAGAATGGCGCGCGAACCGCGCGATACGACGTCGCGCATAGCTTCGTACTGCGCATGCGGCGCACCGACTTCATCGCAATACGCATTGAGCGCAGCGTAAAGATCCGGCGCGCTGTCTATCAAGGTGCCGTCCAGATCAAACAGGACGCCCTGCGGCGATTCGGGAAGCGATTTCATGCGGGCTTGCGTGCGCTCAAAAGATAATTGATGGCGGTAACGCGGCTTATCCATGCCTTGCGATTGACCGGGTTGTAGCCCAGACCGCTCACGTCCTCCAGTTCCAAGCCCGCCTGCCGCAGCAGGCGCGCAAGTTCGGAAGGTTTGAGGAATTGCGCGTAATGATGCGTGCCACGCGGCAGCATGCGCGCGATGTATTCGGCACCGATAATCGCGGCGCCGAAGGCGGCAGGTGTGCGATTGAGCGTGGACATGAAAAGACGTCCGCCGGGTTTGAGCATCGCGGCCAGATCCTGCACCAATGCAGCAGGATCGGGGACGTGTTCGATCATTTCCATGCAGCACACCGCATCGAAGCTGGCTGGCTCGGTTGCCGCGAGTTCCGAAGAGGATTGCTTGCGGTAATCGACCACAAGGTTGGATTCGTGCAAATGCAGCCGTGCAATTTCGATCACCTTGAGGCCAAGATCGATGCCGACGACGTCTGCGCCGGCGCGGGCCAGGGCCTCGCTCAACAGTCCGCCGCCACATCCGATATCCGCGACTTTCGCGCCACGCAACGATACGCGCGATGCGACGTAGGCGAAGCGAGTGGGATTGAGATCATGCAGCGGCCGCGATTCACCGTCCGGATCCCACCAGCGCGAGGCGAGCCGGTCGAAGCGAGCGATTTCGTCGTGACTGACGTTTTGCGTGGTTTCCATCATCGAACTCCTGCAGAACACGCCAAGCTTAGTGGGCGTGCCATTCGTATAACGTGATATCCCAGCCGCCGCTGGTGTGGGCCGGATCGCGGAAGACAATCTCGCGCGCTTCGTCCATCGATGCGGCTTTCAGAAGGTAGGCGCCACCGGATTTGTCGCCGAACGGACCTGACATCTCGTTACGGCCTTCGGCACGCAGGTCTTCAAGAAACTGCTGATGCAATGGCACTACCGCAGGATCGACTTGCGGACGGCGAATAAGAAGAACGAGGTAGCGATTCATGGCGTGTCAAATAGCCGCGATGCGTTCACGCCATGCGTGTGTACGCGTGAGGATATCGGCAGTATCCATATCCACCAGTTCGCGCTCAGCGAGTTTGCGCTTGCCGGCGATCCACACGTCGCTGACCTGATGCCGTCCGGTTGCATAGACGAGCTGGGAAATGATGTGGAAAAGCGGCTGCGTTTCCAGATCGCTCAAACGCACGGCAGCGAGGTCAGCTTGCTTGCCAGCTTCAATGGAGCCGATCTGTTCTTCCATGCCCAGCGCTTTCGCGGCGTTGATGGTCGCCCCGCGTAATGTGAACCCGGCGTCGAATGCCGCGGCGTCTTCAGCGACTGCTTTGGCGAGCAACGCGGCGGTGCGCATTTCGCCGAACATATCCAGATCGTTGTTGGACGCGCAGCCATCCGTGCCGATGGCGAGGTTCACGCCAGCCTTGCGGATTTTCTCGGCCGGACAGAAGCCCGAAGCAAGCTTGAGATTCGACTCGGGACAATGCACCACGGAAACGCCGGCCTCCGCGCAGGCCGCAATTTCTCCGTCGGTCAGCTGCGTCATGTGCACCGCAATCAGGCGGTCGTTGACAAGGCCCAGTTTCTGCAGCCGCTGGAACGGACGCAAACCCGATTTCTTGCGCTCTTCCTCGACCTCGTGCGCGGTTTCGTGCAGATGCAGATGCACGGGGATATCGAGCTGATCGGCAAGCACGCGAATGCGCTCGAATGATTCGTCCGACACGGTGTAGGGCGCATGAGGCGCGAAGGCCGTGCGGATCAGCGCGTCGTTGCGGAACGCATCGTGCGTTTCACCGGCGCGCTCGAAGTATTCGTCCTGGGTCTTGGCCCACGCGGATGGAAATTCGATGATCGGCAAACCGACCATCGCGCGGAAGCCGAGCTTGCGATACGTCGCGCCGATGGTTTCGGGAAAGAAATAGTTTTCGTTCGCGCAGGTCGTACCCCCGCGAATCATTTCCGCGACCGCAAGTTCAACGCCGTCGCGCACAAATTCAGGGCCGATGACTTTGGCCTCTACCGGCCAGATGTGCTGCTGCAGCCAGACCATCAGCGGCAGGTCGTCGGCAAGGCCGCGCATCAATGTCATCGGGTTGTGCGTGTGCGTGTTGATGAGGCCGGGAATCAATACATGCTCGCCCAGCTCGACGCGTTCGCGCGGCGCGTAAGCATCGCGCGCCTCGGAGATGGGAAGCACTGCGACGATGCGATCGCCATCGACGGCGACGGCGTGATGCTCAAGCACGACATCGTGCGGTTCGACCGGTACGACCCAGCGGGCCTCGATAAGTAGATCGACGGTCTGCGGAGCGTTCTGGCTCATCATGAATGCCTTGCTGGGGATGGATACGAGATGGGGCGGTACATCTTACGATGCCCGCCCCATTTGTTTTCGTCATTCCAGCGGAAGCTGGAATTCAGTGACTTTGGCTCTTGATCGCAAAAAAATAATAAAGGGCGCCTCGCACCAGTACCTCACTGGATCCCTGCCTTCGCAGGGATGACGCATTGGCAAGCCGCGCTAAAGCGCGGGCCGATGCGTCATTTCACGCGACTGACATATTCGCCCGAACGCGTATCGACCTTGATAATTTCTTCCTGATTCACGAACAGCGGCACGCGCACGACCGCGCCGGTTTCGAGCTTGGCCGGCTTGCCGCCGCCACCCGAGGTGTCGCCACGCAGGCCCGGGTCGGTCTCGACGATCTTCAGTTCGACGAAGTTCGGTGCCTGCACGGAGATCGGACGGCCGTTCCACAGCGTGACCACGCACTCTTCTTCGCCCTTCAGCCACTTGGCGGTTTCGGCCATTGCAGCGGCGTCGGCCTGGTGCTGCTCGAACGACTCCTGGTGCATGAAGTGCCAAAACTCGCCGTCGCTATAGAGGTACTGCATGTCGGTATCGACCACGTCGGCACCCTCGAAGGAGTCGCTCGACTTGAGGGTCTTTTCCGTGGTGCGGCCGTTGAGCAGGTTGCGGATCTTGATACGGGTGAAGGCCTGGCCCTTGCCCGGCTTGATGAACTCCGCCTCGGTGATGATGTAGGGATCGCCGTCGACGATGATCTTCAGACCGTTCTTGACGCCATTCAGATCGTAACTGGCCATGCACTTCGCTCCGGATAAGGAAAACCGCTGCGATCAGCGGGTAAAATAGACTGCTTTAGAGGCCATACGGCCCGTATAGAGCCCACTATGATAACCGCAAGCCCAGGCGCCCGCATTACATCGCCCGCCCTGGCGGATTGGCGGCAGCTCTGGCGCGATGCCATTACCGATGGTCGCGAGCTGCTCGATCTGCTCCAGCTAGGCCATCTGGCCGACCGCCTGCCCGCTGAAGACGCCGGCTTCGCGCTGCGCGTACCGCGCGGTTTTGCGGCGCGCATGCGGCAGGGCGATGCTCGCGATCCGTTGCTGCTGCAGGTGTTACCTCAGCTGGCCGAGCTCGATCGGGTGCCGGGTTTTGTGGAGGATGCCGTGGGCGATATGGCGTCCCGTGAAACGCAGGGCGTACTGCACAAATACCAGGGCCGCGCCCTGCTGATCGCCAGCGGCAGCTGCGCCATCAATTGCCGCTATTGCTTCCGCCGGCACTTTCCGTACGGCGAAGAAATGGCCGCGGCAGGTCAGTGGCGTCAAGCGCTGGAATATGTGCGGCAAGACACGTCCATTACCGAACTGATTCTTTCGGGCGGCGACCCTCTGTCGTTAGCCACCAGCAAGCTTGAGGAACTCAGCCGGGGGCTCATGAACCTCCCGCATGTCACGCGCTTGCGCATCCACACTCGTCTGCCCGTCGTATTGCCCGAACGCATCGACGGTCCGTTCGTTGAATGGCTGCACTCCCTGGCCCATCAAAAGGTTGTGGTGCTGCACGCCAATCACGCGAATGAATTCGATGCGGAGGTGGATGCTGCCTGCGCCCGCCTGCGTGAAGCCGGCGCAACACTCCTTAACCAATCGGTGTTGTTGCGCGGTATCAACGACGATGCCCGGACGCTGACCACACTATCGGAACGCCTCTTTGCCGCGGGGGTGCTGCCTTATTACCTGCATCAGCTCGATCGCGTGCAAGGCGCAGCGCATTTCGAAGTGGATGACGCTCGGGCACAGTCGCTGGTCACTTCTATGCGCAGCCAACTGCCTGGCTATCTTGTGCCCAAACTGGTGCGCGAAGTAGGTGGCGATCCATCCAAACGACCGCTGTAAGTCCCTGTCTTCACATGCGCTCGGTCACCAATGGGTGAATTGGCGCTAGCGGGGTTATGCAGAATCCGTTAAAACAGGTATTAGTGCCGGCTTGTCCTCGGGTGTTCCATGGGCGGCCTTATCCAAGGAAGCACGTACCGCCCATGAAGACAGACTCCGTTATAAAGATCCTCTTCATTGAAAACTCGGTCGAGGACGCGGAACAGATCATTACTTTGTTGCGCAATTCGGGCGTAGCGGTTCGCCCCGCCCGGGCCACTAACCCCGACCAGATTCACGCGGCGCTCGAGGAACTCGGACCCGACTTGGTGCTGTTCAATCCCAGCGTCAATGGTTTGCCCTTGCGCAGCGTGGTGCAGCAGATCGACGCCAGCGCGCGCGACATCGCCCTGCTGGCCTGCGTATCCAAGATCGATGACCAGATCGTTGCGGAGATGTTCCAGGATGGTGCGCAAGGTGTTGGCTCGCGCGCGCAACCTAAGCAGCTGGTGACGGTGATCAAGCGCGAGTTCGAATCGCTCCACATGCGCCGTCAGGTGCGTCGCCTGGAATCGGCGTTGCGCGAATCCGAGCGTCGTTGCGATGCGCTGCTCGATTCGTCGAACGATCCCATTGCCTACGTGCACGAAGGCATGCACGTGCGTGCCAATCGCTCGTATCTGGATACATTCGGCTATGCCGACTACGACGACCTGCTTGGTCTGCCAGTGCTCGATCTGATCGGTCCGGCGGATGCGGACAACTTCAAGGCCTTGCTGCGTGCGCTCTCACGCGGAGAAAAGGCGGAGTACCGGATGGAGCTGCACGCGCGTCGGGCCGACGGCAGCACCTTCCCTGCCACGGCGGAATTCGCGCACGCGACGTTTGAAGGGGAGACCTGCCTGCAGATCGTATTCCGCCGCCAGCAGGTCGACCCCGCGCTGGTGGAGCAATTGCAGCGCGATGCGGTGACGGGTCTTTTCAATCGTGCACGCACGCTGGAGTTCATCGAAAACGCGGTAAGCGCCGCGAGCGAAGGCCGCAAAGGTCAGAGCTTGTTGTTGATCGAACCGGACAACTGGTCGCAGATCGTCAACGGTATCGGACTGGGCAAGACCGACGAACTGCTCGCCGCGTTCGCGCATCGGGTGAGCATGCAGCTGGGCCAGGAAGATGTGGCCGGCCTGCTTGCCGAACACACGATCGGTGTGATCCTGCACACGGATAACGATGAAGCGATCCGAGAGTGGATATCCGGGCTTCAGCAGACGATCTCGCGCGAGATCTTCGATCTCGGCACGCAGTCCATCACGTTGACGGCGAGCATCGGCGGCAGCCTGCTGGGCGAAAGGAACGCCAACACCGACATGTTGCTCAACCAGTCCAGCCAGGCGCTGCGCAGCGCGCAGGGCCAGGGTGGCAATCGCAACGAGTTGCATGATCCTGCGGCACGCGAGAAGGCCGACGCCGAACGCGAACGCAATTGGCTGGGCTTGCTGCGTCAGGCACTGACGCAGAACGAGTTCATGCTCTACCACCAGCAAACCATCAGCCTGCAGGACGCAGAAGGTGATTACTCCGAACTCCTGCTGCGCATGAACGGCCCGCAGGGTGAAGTGTCGCCTGGCTTTTTCATGCCGATTGCCGAGAAGTATGGCCTCAACGCTGAGATCGACCGTTGGGTGCTCAACCAGGCAATCAATGCATTGAAGGCACGCGATCGTGCCGGCGTACCCACCACGTTCTTCGTCAAGCTGACATCCGAATCGCTACAACAGCAGGCTACCCTGCTGCCGTGGCTGGACAAGACACTCAAGAATGCCAGCCTTAGGCGTGGACGCCTTGTACTGGAAATGACCGAGAGCAAAGTGGTGACCATGCTTCGCCCCGCGCAGGAGTTCATCAATGCGTGGAAGAACCTTGGCGGCCAGTTCGCGCTGGAACAGTTCGGTTCGGGCCTCAACTCGTTCCAGTTGCTCAATCATATCGACGCGGATTACCTGAAGATCGACCGCAGCTTCATGGCCGATCTGCCGCAGCATCCGGAGAATCAGAAGAAGATCACCGAGATCTGCCAGCAGGCGCACGAAATGAAGCGCATGGCGGTCGCCGAATGGGTCGAAGATGCGGCGAGCACGTCGCTACTGTTTGCCTGTGGCGTGGACTTCGTACAGGGCAACTTCCTGCAGGAACCGCAGCCGCTGTTGATCAATATCTGACGATTGCTTGAAGCGAGCACGGTAAAGCCCCCGCTCGCTACATGATCGCAAAGGTGGCCGACTACTCTTTGGCGAGAGCGGCGTAAACCTCCTGCAGAAAGCGCTCGGACTCCTCCGCCGTGGAGAGATTCTTCGCGATGTGCTGAAGGACCAGCTCGACGTTGTTCGATGCCGAAAATGCTTCATCGCACAGCAGTGGGGCGATCGGCCCCAGGTAGCTCAACGCCACCTGCTCGATTCGCTCACGACTGGCAGAAGCATCCATCGTCGGCGCCGATGTGCGTGCAGGCGCGGGCGCAGCGGATTTGCGCAAACCGATGTCGCTCTCAAATCCTCCAAGCAGCCACTGCAGAGCCGCTTCGCTCAGCGGCATCCTGGTGCCGGCGCTCGCTGGCGTTGCTGCAGCTCCCGGCTGAAAACGGGCACGCGCTGCCGATACGCGGGCGAGCTGCTTGATCGCTTCGTCGTTGCGATAACGACTGAACGTCACTTCCTCGACCTGTCCATTGCGAAGCATGATCGTGGACGAGTGATTGTTCTCCGTCGCGATGAAGAAGAACCCCGATGTCTTCTTCTGTACGAGCGTGCGCAGCTCGCGCAGCACTTCGATCAATGGGCGAAATTCGCTAACCATGTTCTGTCCCGTACATCAGGAGCGCATCATGGACGTTCGATGTCATCGCTTGGCAAGCCGCTCCATCGCCAGACGCACGCTGTTGGACAGGCGCGCGATAGCTTTGGCGAGGCTGCCGATTTCGTCCTTAAGTTTGACCTCCTCGATCGGCGTATTCAACTTGCCCATGCTGAGCGCATCGGCCACGTCTGTCAGCCGCCGGATCGGCTGCAATACGCGACGCCAGATCAGCGCCGACTGCAATCCCAGCAGCAGCAGACAGATCAGCAAACCGGCCAGTCCAATCCATAGCGTCTGGCGAGCGATGACGTGATTGATATCGCTGTTGGGATAGGCCGCCACCAGCGTGAACCCCCAGCCCGATACATCTTGTTTTTCGACCGTCCAGTCCGCGGGTTGCTGTTGTGCGATCTGGGTCATCACCGCCGGATCGACCGTCGAGCCCGTCTTCGACTGGAAGCGCAATTTGCCCTTGCTGTCGAATAGCGCGACGAATCCCGAATCGAGCACGCGGCTTTTGCTGATCACATCGTCCAACGCAGCCAAATCCGTCTTGTAGCCCACATACCAGATGCCGATCGGCTTGGTGTCGCCTAGCGTGTAGATCGGCTCGTAGCCGGTTACATAGGGCGTACCTAGAATATCCACCACGCCATAAAAACTGTGGCCCTGACGGATCTGCACGATCACGGGGCCGTTCGGATCGAGCACCGTGCCGATCGCACGATCGCCGTTGTCCTTTCTCACATTGGTAGACACGCGCACAAAGTCGTCGCCTGTCCTGGAGAACAATGTCGCGGTGCCGCCCATCGTGGCCGTAACGTCATCCACTAGCTGGAACTGATTGCCCTGCGGCTTATCGCCGAAAAGCAGATCGTTGGCATCTCGGTTATTTGCCTTGATCGGCTGTCCCTGGCCGGGCGTCCCCAATTGGTCGCTTTCCTGGCGCAGCAGATGCATGGAATTGTGCACGCGATCGAGCATGATCGAACGTGTAACGCCCAGCAGACTTTGTAGCCCGCTGGTCTGATTGTCGATGGATGCTGCAGCTTCGGTGCGCACGCGCGCCGCCTCAATCCAGGCCAGCGTTGCAGCGGTGGCGATAACAGCAAGCAGTACCAAGGCCAGCACAGGCAGCAGCAGGCGCACTCGCAAAGAGTGTTGAAACATTGGAAAGTCCCCCTTGGCAATATCGTGCAGCCCGATCCGCTGCCGACCCATTTCGATGCGAAAACAGCGTACCGCATCATGATCTATGTATGTTGCGCACATATGGCAGCAAATGCCACGAAAATGGGATCAAATTCTCGGTTTGCGTTTGAACTCGTTGTCACCGATGCGGGAATTTGCACGCCGCTATGAACGATGAGCTTTTTGACAAATATGACAATACGCCATATCCACGTTCGCACCGCGGAAAATAAAAAAACCGCGGATCGCTCCGCGGGTTTTTCGTATGCGAATGTCGCGTACCGGATTAGTCCGCGGAGGAAGCAGCGGCGATGTCTTCCTTGATGCGAGCTGCCTTGCCTTCCAGACCACGCAGGTAGTACAGCTTGGCGCCACGCACCTTGCCCTTGCGCTTGACCGTCACCGACTCGATGCTCGGGCTGTGCGCCTGGAATACGCGCTCCACGCCCGTACCGTGCGAGATCTTGCGCACCGTGAAGGCCGAATGCAGACCGCGGCTGCGCTTGGCGATGACGACACCTTCGAACGCCTGAACGCGCTCGCGGTTACCTTCTTTCACCTTGACGTTGACGATCACGGTGTCGCCAGGGCCGAACTCCGGCAGCTGGCGGGTGATCTGCTCGGCTTCGAACTGTTCGATGATCTTGTTCATGGCAACACCTGTCTTTTCTCAATGATTGCGGTCGTCATTGACCGCATCGTTTTGTCGTGATGGCTGCTTAGCCTGCTCTTCTCGAGCATATTCACGACGAAATTCATCCAGCAACGCTCGGGATTCTGCATCCAGCGCGCGTTGCGCCAATAAATCGGGACGCCGCAACCAGGTCCGTCCCAGTGATTGCTTCAGGCGCCAGCGGCGAATGGCCGCGTGATCGCCAGAGAGCAAAACCTCCGGCACATCGCTCAGTGCGTCATGCACCGGTCTTGCATAGTGCGGACAGTCGAGCAAACCGTTCGAAAACGAATCCTGCTCGGCCGATTGCGCATCGTTCAACGCACCGTCTTGCAAGCGGCCCACGGCATCGATGATCACCGCGGCGCCTAGCTCGCCGCCGGACAGCACATAGTCGCCGATGGATAACTCTTCGTCGACCTCGTGCGCCAGCAGACGCTCGTCCACACCTTCGTAACGTCCACACAGCAGAGCGATTCGTGGCAATTTCGCCAGCGCTTCCACTCTGCCCTGCGTCAGCCGCGCTCCTTGCGGACTGAGATAAATCACATGCACCGGTTCCGGTGCGGCATCACGTACGGCTTTGAGGGCTGCACGCAATGGCTCGATCAGCATCACCATGCCGGGACCACCGCCGCAGGTGCGGCCATCCACGGTACGGTAGTTGTCGGTGGCGTAATCGCGCGGATTCCAGGTTTCCACCTGCAACAACTCGCGTTGCTGCGCGCGTCCTACAACACCGACGGCAGCACACTGGCGCATGAAGTCGGGAAACAGCGTGACGACATCGATGCGCATCGGACCCTCACCAGACTCGGTTAAAACTCGGGGTCCCAGTCCACCACCATGCGTCCACCGGATAAATCCACCGAACGCACGTAAACACCCTGGACGAAAGGAATCAGCCGCTCGCGCTCGCCATCCTTTACAGCCACCACATCATTCGCGCCGGTTGCGAACAGGTGAGTCACCCGCCCCAACATCACGCCTTCTGTGGTGACGACCTCAAGACCTTCGAGATCGACCCAGTAGTACTCATCTTTGCCGGGGGGCGGCAGCAGTTCGCGGGCGACGTAGATGTCGTATCCCACCAGCGCTGCGGCGCCTTCCCGGTCATCGACCTCAGGCAATTTGGCGATAAGGCCCTTGCCCTGCGGTCGACCTGTGATGCCTTTGATCTCCGTTACCTGGTCCGGCGCCGATGAAAGCAGCCAGGGCTGATACTTGAAGATCTGCGTACGGGGTTCGGTCCAAGATTCGATCTTGAGCCAACCCTGCACGCCGTACAGTCCGACGATGCGTCCGACAAGGACGCGTCGACCGGCTGCAGTCATGCTTAGGCAGCAGCCTGCTTGCCGGCTTCCTTCAGAAGCGAGGCAACCTTGTCGCTCAGCTGAGCGCCCTTGCCGACCCACTCCTGAACACGCGCGACGTTCAGCTCAAGGCGCTTGTCCTTGCCTGCCGCCGTCGGGTTGTAGAAACCTACGCGTTCGATGCTGCGGCCGTCACGCGCACTGCGCTGATCGGTCACGACAACGTGGTAGAACGGACGGCCCTTGGCGCCGCCGCGCGAAAGACGAATCTTAACCATAGTAAAAGCTCCAGAGTTGCCGGCATGCTCGGCAAGCGCGTCCTAGAACGGACGCGGTAAACGCGACATTTTAATGAAATTCGAGGAAAAAGGAAGGGGTTAGGCTTAATCGGCCCCTGCAAACCACTTACCGTAAAGCCGTCATTCCGGCACAGGCCGGAATCCAGTGGGATAACGCATGGAAAGCCTCGGCCCAGATCCAGCCTGAGGACATTGGATTTCGGCCTTTGCCGGAATGACGAGCATTCGAGCATTTAGCGCATCGGAGGGAAGCCGCCTCCCATCCCGCCCATGCCCTTCATAGCGCCCCGCATCTGCCGCAGCAGACCCTTGGAGCCGCCCTTAGAGAGCTTGGACATCATTTTTTCCATCTGCATGTACTGCTTCAGTAAACGGTTCACATCCGCTGGCTGGGTGCCCGATCCGCGTGCCACGCGGGCGCGGCGCGAGCCGTTCAGCAAATCCGGATGGCGGCGTTCTTTCTTGGTCATCGAGCTGATGATCGCGACCATGCGCTTGATTTCGCCGTCGTTGACCTTGTTTTTAACTTCGTCCGGCAGTCCCGAAACGCCCGGCAACTTGTCTATGAGACCCGCAAGGCCACCCATATTGGCCATCTGTTCGAGCTGGTCGCGCATGTCGTTCAGATCGAAACGCTTGCCCTTCATCACCTTCGTGGCGAGCTTCTGCGCTTTTTCCTGATCGACCTTGCGCTCCACTTCCTCGACCAGCGACAACACGTCGCCCATGCCGAGGATGCGTTGCGCGATGCGGTCCGGATGGAACGGTTCCAGCGCGTCGGTCTTTTCGCCCGCGCCCAGGAATTTGATCGGACGGCCGGTGACGTAACGCACCGATAAAGCCGCACCGCCGCGTGCATCGCCATCGGTCTTGGTCAGCACAACGCCGGTAAGCGGCAATGCTTCGCTGAATGCCTTGGCCGTGTTGGCGGCATCCTGACCGGTCATCGAGTCGACGACGAACAGGGTTTCGATGGGTGTTATCGCGGCATGGAGTGCCTTGATCTCCGCCATCATCGCTTCGTCGATATGCAAACGGCCGGCGGTGTCGACCAACAGCACGTCGATCACCTCCTTGCGCGCAGCGACAATCGCAGCCTTGGCGATATCCACCGGATTCTGCCCGGCGTCGGACGGGAAGAACTTCACGCCCACCTGCTCGGCCAGCGTGCGCAGCTGCTCGATAGCGGCCGGACGATACACGTCGCAGCTCACCACCATCACGCGTTTCTTCTTACGCTCGGTGAGGAAGCGCGCGAGCTTGGCCACGGTAGTGGTTTTACCGGCACCCTGCAGACCAGCCATCAACACGACGGCGGGCGGCTGCTGGGCAAGATTGAGCTCGGTATTGGCTGTGCCCATCAGCGCGGTCAATTCATCGCTGACCACTTTTACCAACGCCTGACCGGGCGAAAGGCTCTTCAGCACTTCCTGACCGACCGCGCGCACTTTTACGCGTTCGATCAACGCCTGCACAACAGGCAGCGCGACGTCCGCTTCGAGCAGCGCGATGCGCACCTCGCGCAGGCTTTCGCGGATGTTTTCCTCGGTCAGTCGACCGCGACCGCGCAAGCGGTTGACGGTGGTGGAGAGGCGTTGGCTGAGCGACTCAAACATGGGCGTCTACGTCGTATGAGGGTCAAACGGATTGACAAATATAGCAGAGACGCTCGTCTGGCTCAGGCATGCGCCGGCTGAGCCTTGATCCAGTCGGCGATGTCCTGGATCACCCTTGGGTCCACATGTGCAGGCTTGAAGTAATCCTTTGGCGAAGGCGGATTGCCCGCAAGCATGAAAAGATGACTCAGACCCGGGTATTGGACCAGCTTCACACGTGGGTCGTGCGCGAAAGCTGCCTGCCAGCCTGTGAACTCCTCCTGCGGGGACACCTGAAAATCCGCACCGCCCTGCAGGATCAGCACGGGCTCGCTCAGATGCTTTGCGATCGCAACAGGATCGTAGTCGCGTGCACTGAGCCAATAGCTGGCGGGTGCATTGAAGAAATCTCCAGCGGGCGGATGCGCGGCATCGGCGTGCGCCAGTGCATCGCGTGCCTTGATCAGGGGCGCGAGCTGCGCATTCAGTTGATCGGCAGAGGCGTCCTGCATCTGTGCAAGGCGGCGTGTTTGTCGAATCAAAAGATCGATATCGAAACGCATCGGTGCAGCCATCATGATCACGCCCGCCAGTTGCGGATCGCGCTGCCCGATGCGCGGCGCCATAAATGCGCCAAGACTGTGGCCCAGCACGAACACGCGTTTGGGATCGACACCCGGTTGCGCGGCCAACTGCTTCAATGCTGTCAACGCATCTTCGGTGACTTCGTCATCGAGCGTGAAATGGGTACCAATCGCTTGCGGTCCGAATACGTGCGTACGTTTTTCGACACGCAATGACGCAATGCCCGCAGTCGCCAAACCGTCGGCCAGATCGCGAAACGGTTTGTTCGGTCCCAGTGTCTCATCACGATCGTGATTACCTGAGCCACCTACTAGCAACACCGCCGGAAACGGGCCTTTTCCTTTCGGCAGCACGAGTGTTCCCGGCAGCGACCCATACGGCGACATGACATTCAGCTTGCTCGCAATTCCCGTTGCCGATGTCGGCGCCGATGCTTGCGCGGAAGCGTTCGGCAGCGCGTCTGCCGGCACGACTCGGAATGTCGTAATGCGATCTTGCGCATCGCAACCCACAAGTGCGGCCATCGGCATTTTGGAAAAATCCATGTCCGCTACGAGCAGGTTATTGCCGTTCAGGGTGCGCGGCTGCAACGCGCCGAGCTGACGAAAATCACCTGCCATACCCTGGATTTGAATCCATCCATCCTTCAACTTATCGGGCGTCACGTTCGCTGCAATATTCGGCGCGAAATTTTTCACGGCTTGATCGTAGTCGCCGTGCGTAAAGGCGGTCAGCGCGGCCTGCGCGTTCGTTCGGCATGCTGCGGTCGGATCAGCATTGCTCGCAGTCGCCAATACAAATCCGGTGACACCTACACATGCGATGAGTGTCCGTGAGTACATGTCTTTCTCCTCGGTAATCGGGGTTTTCACTGCAGCCACTGATAGATGACATACGAATAAATGGCAGGAATAAGCGCTGCACCCACCAGCACGTAAATCGCCACCATCAACGGCGCGCCGGCGAACGCAGCGATGACCGTCACCAGCCCCGCCAGCATGAAGACCCAGCCAGCCATGCGATGTGTCCGTTCCCATACTTCGTCGTTGGCAAGCGTCCAAGGTGTGCGAATGCCCGCAAAGAAGTTCTTGCGAAGCTTGCCCATGTAATTGCCCATCACCATCCAGAGCAGTCCCAGCCCAACCGTGGTGACAAGCGGCTGGTGCATGGGATGTCCTGCGCCGTTCAACAGCACACCGAACGCGGTAACCAGCACGAAGGCCTGCACGGCCAACATCACAATCGTGAACACCGAAGCAAACGGTTTGATGCGGTAACCCCGCGGAGAAATGGCGGGCAGGAGGATCGTGAGCAACGCAAGTCCGGCGATGACGAGCATGGGTGCGGCGACCGCTTTGAAGGGCGTCATGTAGCCGTTGATCTGTCCTTGCGCATTCCAATGCGTAGGAATCACCGTTGGCATCTGCGGGAGCAGCCACAGATACGCCGCCAGCAACATCAGCAGGAACAACGCCGACAACAAGAGACTGCGTACGGGATTCATCGCTTGCCTCCTTTTCCGCCACTGGACGGAATCAGGTCGAGCACCATGCGGGTGAGGTCTTCCATCACGGTGCTGTTGAGGGAGTACACAATGAATTGGCCCCGGCGTTCGGTGCGCACGAGATCCGCCTGCTTGAGAATGGCGAAGTGGTGGGAGAGCGACGCGCCGGTGATATCGAACGCTGACCCGATTTCGCCCGCGCTCATGGCGCCGCCATGCAGTCGCTTGAGAATCGCGCGACGCGTGGGGTCAGCCAGAGCTTTGAAGACGGCTTGCTGTTTCACGGCTCAGCGACGGTTCCAATTCATCCATAGATATTTAGACAAATATCTAAATAAAGTGCAAGTGCCGGTCAAAACGCCGCGTTCACCCGGCCCCGGCCGTATGCCAAACTAACCCTCGATGCTAGCCGCCCTTTCTGTCTTCGCGATCGTTTGCTACCTGCTCGCCAGCGGGCTGTTGGCGCGTCCGCTATTTACCGGAAGCACTACGACCACGCCAGCGCCCGCGGCCGGCGCGCGACCGGCGCTCGCGATCGCCACCATCGCCGTAGTGACACATGCTGCCCAGCTGCTTGCCGTGCATCGCGGTGCGTTGGATCTGCATTTTTTTGCGGCGCTATCGCTGGTCGGATGCGTGGTGTCGGCGCTTACGTTGCTGGTCAACCTGACGCGTCCGGTCGCCGCACTCGGTGTGATCGTTTTCCCGCTCAGCGCGCTGCTGCTGCTGGCCGATAGCTTTCTGGCAGCGCCCACGGCACCCATGCCGATGGACTGGCACATCAAGCTGCATGTCACTGTTGCGCTGCTTGCCTTCAGCGTTCTATCGATTGCAGCGGCCATGGCGATTTTGCTGGCAATCCAGGAACGCGCGCTGCGGCATCGTCAGCTAGGGCCGTGGCTGAGCGCGCTGCCGCCGCTCACGCTCACCGAATCGCTGCTGTTCCGCTTGATTGCCGCAGGCTTTGTGTTGCTTACGTTGACGCTGCTGACCGGCATCCTGTTTGTCGACAACCTGTTCGGACAGAACCTCGTCAACAAAACCGTGCTGTCGATCATCGCGTGGCTGGTATTTGGCGCCCTGCTCTATGGGCGCTGGCGTCATGGCTGGCGCGGTCGTAGCGCGGTGAATCTCACGCTGATCGGCATGGGGATGCTGGTGCTGGCGTTCTTCGGTTCGAAGTTCGTGCTTGAGCTGATTTTGCATCGCACGGTGAACTGAGCCGCGCCCTCGTTAGCGGCAAGCGTCGATAGCGTGCGATAAACGCTCGACGCCGATGACTTCCATCTCACCTACCCGCCCCTGCTTGGGCGCGTTTGCCTTCGGCACGATGGCGCGGCGGAAGCCGTGATGTGCAGCTTCCTTCAAGCGTTCTTCGCCATTTGGAACCGGGCGAATTTCTCCAGACAAGCCCACTTCGCCAAACGCAATGGTTTTCTCGGGAAGCGGCCGGTCGCGTAGTGACGAAAGCACCGCCAGTAGCACTGGCAAATCGGCGGCTGTTTCCTGCACGCGAATGCCGCCGACAACGTTGACGAAGACGTCCTGATCATAAGCGGCAACGCCACCATGCCGATGCAACACCGCCAGCAACATTGCCAGGCGATTCTGCTCAAGACCTAGCGCGACGCGGCGCGGATTGCCCAGCGACGATTGATCCACCAGGGCCTGTACTTCGACCAGCAACGGGCGTGTGCCTTCGCGCGTCACCATGACTGCGCTGCCGGATGTCGGACCGCTGTGCGCGGACAGGAAAATGGCCGAAGGATTCGGAACCTCGCGCAAGCCTTTTTCCGACATCGCGAAAACGCCAAGCTCGTTCACGGCGCCGAAGCGATTCTTGAAAGCACGCAGCACGCGGAAACGGCTGCCGGACTCGCCTTCGAAATACAGCACCGCATCGACCATATGCTCCAGCACGCGCGGACCGGCGATACCGCCCTCCTTGGTGACATGGCCGACAAGAAAGACCGAGGTACCGCTTTCCTTCGCGAAACGCGTGAGCCGCGCAGCAGATTCGCGCACCTGACTAACGGAGCCGGGCGCAGCGGTGAGCAACTCCGTCCAGATCGTCTGAATCGAGTCGATGACCAAAACACGCGGGCGCGTGGACGCGACTTGCTCGAGGATGCGTTCAACGCCGGTTTCCGCAAGCGCATGCAAGGGGTGCAACGGCAGGTCGAGTCGTTGGGCACGCGACGCGACCTGCGCCAGCGACTCTTCGCCGGTCACATAAACGCTGGGAAGCTTTTCACCGAGTTTGCCCAGCATCTGAAGTAGCAGTGTCGATTTGCCGATGCCGGGATCGCCGCCGATCAGCACCACTGAGCCGTCGACCAAACCGCCGCCCAGTACACGATCCAGCTCGCCGATACCGGTAAGCGTGCGCGACTCGGCGGTGATCAGTACGTCCGTCAACGGCGTCACTTTCGGCACGGTATTGACCGCACCGGCATAACCGCCCTGTCGCGCAGCAGCCACCGATTTCTGTGCAGGCTGCACCACAAATTCTGACAACGTGTTCCACGCGCTGCACTCCACGCACTGGCCTTGCCACTTGTTGTGTTCGGCACCGCAATCGGTGCAGACATAGGCGGTCTTGGCTTTGGCCATGGCGTTATGCGCTGATGATCGATGGAGGAAGCTTAGCGTTTGCCGGTCGCATGACGCGAGACACGCGATTCATGCTTCGTCTTCGACGAATAACACACGGCGCGTCATGCCGCAGGTGAGGTCGTAACTGATGGTGCCTGATTGTGCGGCGACGATTTCGACGGGAAGCTCGGGACCCCACAGCGTGACGCGGTCACCTACTTTGGCGTCCGGCGCATCACGCAAGTCGAGTGTGATGAGATCCATCGATACGCGGCCAATCAGTGGCACGCGTTTGTCACCGACAAGCACGGGCGTTCCGGCGACTGCGCTGCGCGGATAGCCATCGCCGTAACCGACCGCCGCAACACCCACCGGCATATCTTCCGGGCAGTCCCACAAACCGTTGTAGCCAATGCGTTCGCCACGCTTGATGGCGTTGATCGCAATCAAGCGGGTCGACAGCGTCATCGCGGCGCGGAAACCGAAATCTGCGCCGCTTTTTCCGTCCACAACGGAAAGTCCGTAAAGCAGGCCACCGGTGCGCACCCAATCGCCGCGCGCGTCAGGCCATCCGATCACTGCCGCCGAGTTGGAAAGCGAGCGTGGGCCAGCCAGCCCACGCGTTGCGTCGCGAAAGCGCTCGATCTGCTCGAGCGTACGCTCACCGTCAAACACTTCGGACTCGGCGAAATGCGTCATCAAACCGATGTCGGGATCGATGCCCGGCATCGTCGCCAGCTGTTGATGCACGGCCGCTGCACGTTCTGGCGCGAAACCGAGCCGATGCATGCCGCTGTCGATCTTCAGCCAGACATGAACACGTCCACGCGTCGGCGAGGCTTCGGATAGCCACTGAAGCTGGCTTTCGTGATGGATCGCCGCATCGAGACCAAGGCGCTGCATCTCGGCAATATCGCCCGCCTGATCCGGACCCGACAGCACGACAATGCGCTGACGGTGCCCTGCCGCGCGCAAGCGCAATCCATCGCCTAGCGACGCCACCGCAAACGCATCCGCCGAACCATTCAACGCGCGTGCAACGCGTTCCAGACCATGACCATAGGCATCGGCTTTGACGACAGCCATGACCTTGGCTGGCGCAGCCAACTCGCGCAGCCGTTCCAAGTTGTGGCGCAACGCGCCCAGGTGAATGGTGGCGACAGTAGTGCGACTCATGATCCTGACTTGATCGAACCCGGCGCTTTCAAAGCGTGAAAGCGCGTGAGCGTTGCATCATAGGGTACCGGCTGGCGCGCGGTAGATCAGGGCAATGCGATGGCAATCCGCAGGCAATCGCCTCAGAAATGCCCCACATAGCTGTCCGCGCTGTAGTTTTCGAACTTGGTGTAGTGACCCAGGAAAGTCAGCTTCACCGTGTCCGTAGGACCGTTACGCTGCTTGCCAATGATGATCTCGGCGAGGCCTTTATCCGGCGATTCCTTGTTGTAGTAATCGTCGCGGTAAATGAACATGATGACGTCGGCGTCCTGCTCGATAGCGCCCGATTCGCGCAGGTCGGACATCATCGGTCGCTTGTCGGCGCGCTGTTCCAGCGAACGGTTCAACTGCGACAGTGCAATCACGGGCACATTGAGCTCTTTCGCCAAACCTTTCAGCGAGCGCGAGATCTCCGAGATTTCCGTCGCGCGATTTTCCTTATTGCCCGGCACCTGCATCAGCTGCTGGTAGTCGATGACGATCAGACCAAGGCCGCCGTGCTCACGGTGCAGACGCCGCGCACGCGAACGCAATTCCACCGGCGAGAGACCGGGCGTATCGTCGATAAAGATTTTCGCTTCCGAAAGCAGCGCAATCGCGTTGGTGACGCGCGGCCAGTCTTCTTCGGCCAAATCGCCGTTGCGCAGATGTTGCTGATGGATGCGGCCGACCGACGAGATCAGACGAAACGCCAGCTGTGAGGCGGACATTTCCATCGAAAATACCGCCACAGGTTTCTTGGCGCGCAAAGCAGCCGCTTCGGCAATGTTCAACGAGAAGGCCGTCTTACCCATCG
>NZ_DATHMR010000035.1:0-11904 GCF_035486915.1 Dyella sp.
GCTTTTGCTTCTGCTGTTGCTCCTTGCTCCTTGCTCTTTCAAGAGTGTGAGCTACGCGCGCAGGGGTCCCCTTATGCGGTGAGTGAGAGAGGGACGAGAAGGCCCGCAGGGGAATTGGCATGGATGCCAATTCCTTTTCGCCAGGGCAGGAGCCCTGTCGAAAAGCCCGGCCCTCTCTCACGGTCTCGGAGGGTGCAGCCCGGAGAGCACCGCATTTGGGGTGCCCTTTCTTTGGGCACGCAAAGAAAAGTGACTCGGGCCTCGGCAGAGGCACGAAACGCCCGCCGCGTAGGCGAGCAACCTGGCGTCAACGCACAAATGAAAACCAAAGTCACTGGATGACCAGCTTCGCTGTTGAAAAGCGACTCCAGCCTTCGCTGGAATGATGGTCACGGAATGCGCGACGTTAGCCGTCGCCCAGAATTCTCACGAATTCATCGGCAATGACACGCGTACTGAAATGGCGGTCCACGAAATCGCGCGCAGCAACACCCATCGGCACACGCACGTCGGCATCGCACATACGCAAGATCGCATTGCGCCACGCAGGCGCATTCCCCGGCGGCAGCAACAAGCCCGTGACATTCGCCGAAAGCGTTTCAGGAATGCCACCGATATTGCTGCCCAGCACCGGCGCTTCCGCCGCCTGCGCTTCTACCGATACGCGACCAAACGTTTCGGTCGCGATCGACGGAAACGCCAACATCGAGATAGCGCTGTAATAAGGATGCACATCATCGATCCACCCCAGCATGTGATGCCGATGTGCAAACGATCCCGCTTCAATGCGCTCGCCGATAGCTTGCGCATCGGGCCCGTGACCGAGCCACAAACAATGCAGGCGCGATTCCTGCACCATCGCACCCTCAGCAGCTTCCAGCAGGGTGTATATACCCTTGCTTCCGTGCATGCGGCCGACATAGCCGATTACGATGGCGTCTTGCGGAATGCCCAACTGATGCAGGATCTCGCTGCGCTTTTGTGGATCGGGCTTGCACCATTGCATGTTCACCGGGTTGTAAAGCACGCGCACCAGTTGCGGTGGAATCCCGCGATCCAGATATGCCTGTCGCGCATGGCTGGATACGGCGAAAAAGCGCTGCGCCAACCGCGGCACGAGATAACCCGAAACACGGCCCATTGGTGGCGTGCGATGACGGAACAACGCAACCGGGACGCTCAGCAGACGGCTCATCAGAATCAGCGGCCAGTATTCCTTGCCGAAGTTGCCGACCAGCCAATCCGGACGAAGATGACGCGCGGCCTTGATCGTCGCGAAGTAGCCGCGCAGATCGAACACGTTGCGAAATTTGGCCGGATAGATGCGCACGCCCGATGCGGCGAGGTTTTTCGCAATCAAGCCATCCGGATAGACCACGGCGCTTACTTGGTGGCCCGCTTCCACCATTGCCTGAGCGAGCGCGACGAAATGCGTCGCGGCACCGGTGTTCTCCGGATTGGTGCCGACAAAAAGGAATTTCATGCGCGTCGATTCTCGTAATTGGTCAAAGCGCGCATAGCGAACTGCGGCAGTACGTGGTGTCGCGCAACTTGCACACGGGGCAGGCGCCACAGATCCGTCCCGATGACGGCGCGTCCACGATGGGTGGTGGTGGCGGCGTCGTAACCGGCATCGCGGGTGATGTCGGCGACGCGATCGTTCATATCGCCATACGGATAGCAAAACTGGGTGACTGGTGCGCCTAGGTGATCTTCCAGATCCGCCTTGCAGCCGGCAATTTCCTCGTGCAGCTGTGCATCGTTGCATTGCGTGAGGCGCGGATGGCTGCGCGTATGCGCGCCGATTTCCATGCCGCCCTCATGCCAGGCACGCATCTGCGCGGGCGACATCAACGGCTTTTGTATGCCGAGCTTTTCGGCATCCCAATTATTGAAGCGTCCGACGCTGCCGCTCACCACGTAGCAGGTGGCGGTAAAGCCGTAACGTTGCAGCACCGGCATGGCCGATTCGAGGTTGTCGATGTAGCCGTCGTCCAAGGTGACCACGGCAATGCGGCCTTTTCGCTCGCCGCGCAGATAAGGCATGGCATCGGACATCGACAGGCCGGTATAGCCGAGGCTTTTCAACAGCCACATCTGCCGCGCAAATGCGCCGGGACTGACGTACAGGCTTCGCCAGCGGCGCAGACCTTTCGGGGCCTGGGCGATGTTGTGGTACATGAAAATCGGGCAGGCCCGACCCTGTTGTCCTTCCGCTGCGGTCATGCGGCACTCCGTGTCAGCCCCGCGTAAGAGCTTACGGCAAACCAAGGGGCCGGGCGGGAGGCCGGCCTGCAGCGCGGACAAGACTGGGACATGGTACGGGGATGCTTGAAAAAGCCAGCCTGCTTATCTACCGGGCGAGCCTGTCGCTGGCCTGTCTTGCTCAATAGATCTGCGGTTGCCCTTCAGGGCGCGTTTTGAAGCGCTTGTGCACCCAAAGGTATTGTTCCGGCGCCTCGCGCACCATCTGCTCGATGGCGAGGTTGACCCGTGCCGTGTCGGCATCCGCGTCGTCGCTGGGCAGGTTTTCCAGAGGCGCACCCAGGCGCAGGGCATAACCCTTGTTATCGGGCAGCCGGCGATGGAAGAAGGGGATCACCAGCGACTGGGACATTCGCGCCAGATGATGGGTAGCCTTGATGGTCGCCGCTGTAACGCCGAAGAACGGCACGAATGCGTTGTCCTTGCTGCGCATGTCCTGGTCGGGGGCATACCAAAGCGTGCCGCCGTTGCGTAGGTATTTCACCGTGCCACGAATATCGTCCTTGTCGAACATGGCGCGCGCATAGCCCAGGCGCGCGCGCAGCACGGTCCATTCGAACACCGGGTTGTCCATGCGCCGGTACATGCCGGCGATGCGGATGCGTTGCGAAACCAGTCGCGCGCACAGCTCCAGATGCGAGAAGTGACCGCCGACCAGCAGCACGCCGCGGCCCTGGGCATGCGCCGCTTCAAGATGTTCCAGTCCTTCGACGGTCACGGGAATGCGCGCGATGGCGCGATCCGATCCCATCCAGCCGAGCGCGAATTCCATCAGCATCATGCCGATATCGCGCAGATGTGCATCGACCAGTTCGGTTTGTGCCTTGGCATCCAGCTCCGGGAAACACAGGCCGACATTGATCGCGGCCACTTCGCGCCGCGGCGAGGGAACGCGTTCGATGATGGCGCCGAGTACGCGGCCAATCCCCATGAGCATGCCATAGGGGAGCATGGCGATCAGCTTCATCACGCCCACGCCGATCCACGCCGGCCAGAGGCGTGGAGAGAGTAGGGAGCGGGTAAAAACGGGACGGGGTGTTCCAGGCATCGTGCGTATTGTACCGGGGCATCGGGGCTTTAGAGCCTGCCTAGGACCTCTGCGCGGCCCGCGCCGGAAGCTATTAGCCCGCTTTCAGGGCTTGCGCGGCCTCTTATACTGCTGCGTCACCGTTGGGGATGTCCGTTGCGCTATCTGTATACGATTCTGATGTACCTCGCCACGCCCATCATCGTGATGCGGCTGCTGACGCGCGGTATGCGTTATGGCAATTACCACGAGCGGTGGCCGGAGCGCTTCGGCATTTTCAAGTCGCCGGATCTGCGTGGCAGCATCTGGGTGCATGCCGTCTCGGTCGGCGAGGTGAATGCGGCCGAGCCGTTGATCAAGGCCTTGCGTGAGGACTATCCCAACGCCCCGCTGGTCGTGACGACGGTGACGCCTACCGGCTCCGCGCGCGTCTCGCAGTTGTTCGGCGACAGCGTGTTTCATGTCTATCTGCCGTATGACTTGCCGTTTTCCGTGCATCGCTTTTTGACCCAGATACGTCCGCGTCTGGCGCTGATTGTGGAAACCGAAATCTGGCCGAATCTCTATTTCGGCTGCCATCGCCGCGGGATTCCGTTGATGATCGTCAACGCGCGGCTCTCGGGACGTTCGCTGCGTGGCTATGCGCCGATGCGCGCGCTGCTGCGTTCGGCCTTGCGTTGCGTGCGCCAGATCGCTGCGCAATCGCGCACCGACGCGGCGCGATATCGGTTGCTCGGTGCCGATCCGGCAATGGTCACGGTAAGTGGCAACCTTAAATTCGACATGCCGGTGCCGATCGCGGCGCTCGAAGGTGGCCCAATGTTTCGCAAGCAATGGGGACATCTGCGGCCGGTGTGGATTGCCGCCAGCACACACGAAGGTGAAGAGCTTGCGGTGCTGGAAGCTCACCTCGAAGTTCTCAAGCGTTTTCCGGATGCATTACTGTTGATCGCGCCGCGACATCCCGAGCGCTTTCGTCTGGTCGAACATTCGGTGCGAAGCCTTGGATTCTCGATGGCGATGCGCAGCACCGAGCGCGTTCCCGGTGCGGCACATCAGGTGTTTCTGATCGATACGATGGGTGAGCTCATGCCGTTCTTTGCGGCATCCGATCTGGCGTTTGTCGGTGGGAGTCTTGTGCCCATCGGCGGTCACAACGTTCTGGAGCCCGCAGCATTGGCCAAGCCGGTGCTGGTGGGGCCGCATACCTTCAACTTCGAAGAAATCACGCTGACGCTGATTCGTGGCGGTGGTGCAAAACGCGTGCTGCAAAGTGAAGCGTTAGGTGGAGAGGTGCTCGAGCTTCTGCAGCACGCCGAGCAGCGCACTCACATGGGGCAGCAGGCGCGTGTTGTGTTCGACAGTGAGCGAGGCGCGGTGGGGCGCGTGATGAAGCTGATCGATCGCATGCTGCAGGAATGACATTGCAAAAATAAAACGTACGAACAAAAAAAGCCGGGATTTCCCGGCCTTTTTTTGATGCATGTTGCGCGATTACTGCAACAACGAGTTGATGTATTCCATGTCCTTGTAATCGATCGTGCCGGCGGACTGCCTCAGCAGCAGGCGATTGAGCACCAGCTGATGGCGAGCGAGCGAATACTGGCTCTGGTTCTGCGTCAGCACCTGAATCGCATTCAACACGTCCAGCATGATCTGCGTACCGACCTGGAAGCCGGCCTTGGTCGCGCTGAGCGCTTCCTGTGCCGACTCGACCGAGGACTTGCCCGATTTCACTTCGCTGATACCGGCAACGACGGAATTGTAGAAGTTCAATGTGTTCTGGATCGACTGGCGGCGAATGGATTCCAGCGAATCCTGTGCTTCGTCGCGTTGATCGATCGACTGGCGAACCTTCGATTGGGTCAGACCACCGGAAAAAATGGGCACCGACAGCGTGACACCGATGGTGTTGCCCCAACGGCCATTGCCCAGTGGGTTGTAGCCACCGTTCTCGGCCCATGACGTGCTCTTGTCGCGGCTCAGGCTTGCCGAAATCGTCGGCAGATGGCCGGCGCGCGCAGCGTTGACGCTGTGCTCGGCCGCATCAACGGAGTATTGCGCCGACAGGATGTTCGGGTTGCTCTTGCTGGTGACATCCACCCAGGCCTGCGGGTCGGCAGGGGACGGTGGGTCCAGCGGCACGTCCTCGCGCAACTTCTTCAGGTCGCCTGTCGGTTGGCCGGTAATTACCGTCAGCGCCTGGCGATCATTGGCCAGCGTGTTCTCATCGCTGATGGTGGTGGCCTTGGATGCCTCGTACAGCGCCTTGGCCTGATAGACGTTGGTCACTGCGGCAATGCCGACCTTGTATTGCTGGTCGGCCTGATCGTAGGTCACGCGCAATGCCTCTTCGTTCGCCTTGGCGAAGGTCACCTGATCTTCATCGCTCAACACGGTGAAGTAGGCGGTCGCGACGCGGACGAAAAGATCCTGCGCAGCGGCGTCGTACGTTTGATCTTGTGCGTTCGCCGTCGAATGTGCCGCCTGCAGGTTGGCGATGTCGGCAAGGTTCAGAACAGTTTGATCCACCTCTGCACCGACATTGCGCGTACGGATGTGGCTGCCGATGTCGCCCGAGCTGCCCTGGCCACTACTTTCCAGCTGGCTCGCTCCGCTGGACCCGCTGACGCTTTGCTGCTGGAGGCCGAAGCTGCCATTGATCTGCGGTAACAACAGCGCGCGCGCCTGCGGCACACCTTCACGGACAGCGAGACGGGTGGCGTCAGCCTGGGCCAGTACAGGGTCGTTCGCACGCGCCTGACGGTATGCATCCAGCAAATCCTCGCCATGGCTGGGCAGGGAGACTGCAGCCAACGACAGGGCAAGGGTCAGAAGCTTCAAGCGCATGGTTTGCCTCGTGGGGTTTCGGGGTAGCGGAATCAGAAAACGAAACGGCGGGGTGGTTCAGCATGCGCGAGGTACGGGAGATCCGTCTCGAACAAGCTCTCTTCGTGGTAACGACCGTTGCCTTCGTGGGTGAGTAGCATCACGTGCTGCACCGGCGAGTCGCCACGAATGACGAGCAATCGGCCGCCTGGTTTCAGCCAGCCAAGAAAACGGTCGGGAATACGATGAACGGCGCCTGTGACAACCACGGCGTCGAACGTGCCTTGTGGCTGCCAGGCGATGACGGCTTCACCCGTCACCAGCTGTGCGTTGCTGACCCCCGCGGCCTGTAGGCGCTGGCCCGCGGCGGCGGTGAAGTCGGCATGCATGTCCACGCTGGTGACATGGCCGGCGAGGTTCGCCATGCAAGCGGTGAGGAAGCCTGTGCCCGTGCCGATTTCCAGCACATGGTCTTCGGGCTTCAAACCGAGCGCCTGCAACACACGGCCTTCAACGACGGGCTTCATCATCACTTCGCCGTGGCCGATGGGTAGGCACATGTCAGTGAAAGCCAGCTGGCGGTGTGCGGGCGAAACGAAGTCTTCGCGGCGTACGCGGCCCAGTACTTCGAGCACGCGACCGTCCAGCACCTCCCAGGGGCGCACCTGGTTCTCAACCATGTTTTGACGCGCCTGATCGAAGTTCATCGCCATCTGGAAACAAGCCTTTGGGGATCGAAAAAGGTCAAAAAGGATACGCGTTTAGCCCCTGTTTCGACAATGGTTAGCCTGCGGGTTGAGCCAGTTTGTACGAAGTGCCGGAAGTCATCGCGATGATCTGACGTAAGTCATGTAAATAGCTGTGTCCGCGGACACTTACGCACTCTTTCGACGACTGCGCACGGTCTGAAAATCCATGCCCGCAGGGAGGTGCGAAAGAGCTTTTTCAGTGCTCGCTCCGAGGCTTGAATCCAGCCGCCGAATGCGTCCTAGAATCGACTCGCCGCGGCTGGCCGCCGCCACGCACAACCAGGCAAGCCAACGCGACAAACTGTGCTGTTCGACTCCATTCAAGCCCGCTAGCGCCGCGCGCACCGCGAAAACCTCGCGCAGCGCGCCGACCACGTCCCTCTCCAGCCAGTCGGCCAGCAGGCGCTGGGCCTGGCGATAGGGGGTGGTGAGCGCTAGTTCAGGAGTCGTTTCACACATAGCACGAATATTCGGTATCATTCAGGAAATAATTAAACCGTCCCGTATAATAAATTGGGTAGACTGATTTGTGAAGGTGCAACCATGAACTCGATCCCGCTCACCAAAGCTCACGGGCCCGGTCGCCCGAAAGACATGGAGAAGCGCGCGGCGATCTTAGAGGCTGCCAAAGCCCTGTTCATCCGCAACGCCTTCGCCGGCACCAGCATGGACGCCATTGCCGCCGAAGCAGGCGTGTCCAAGCTCACCGTCTATAGTCACTTTGGTGATAAGGACAATCTCTTCCGCGAAGTCATCCGCGCGCGCATCCAGGATCTTCTGCCGGAAGATATCTACAGCTTCGATCCCGACGCGGATGTTGGCCAGATCCTCAATCGCGTCGCCTTGGTCCATGCAAAGCTGGATTGCGATCCGGAGAACGTCGGAACCTTCCGCGCCATTCTCAGCGATTGCCGCCAGGGCAATCCCCGTTACGGCAAGCTGATGTGGGAAGAAGGCCCGATGCGTACCCGTGGGTTGATGGAACGCCTGCTGCAGCAAGCGGTTGACGCGCACAAGCTCGATATCGACAACGTGCCGCGTGCCGCCATGCAATTCATGTCACTGATCAAGGGCGACATGATGATGCGCCGCATGTTCGGCTGCGCCGAGTGCGTGCAGACCTACACCAGGGAAATGGAAGAAAACGCCCGTGCCGGCGTTGCCATGTTCCTGCGCGCTTACGCCCCGCACTGAGCTCTACACTCGTCTATAACCCCGCTTCGTGGTCAAATAGCACCTTGGAAGCGGGGGTGCCGACCGCAGTCGGCTGAGAGACACCCTTCGAACCTGATCCGGTTAGCACCGGTGTAGGGAGCTTCGCCGCACGGAATATCGTGCGTTGGCGCCGTCGCTTCGTTCCCGTGCGGATGTATCGCACGAACTTCGCACCATTCGTGCGGATAACTAGAAGGACGAATGCCGATGAATGCCTTGCCCTCCGAACTCGTGCGCGCCGCGCAAGATCTCTCCGAAGCTGTGACGCGGCCGATTCCCGGATCGCACAAAGTCTACGTGCAGGGCAGTCGCCCCGATCTGAAAGTGCCGATGCGCGAAGTCTGCCAGGCGCAGACGCCGACATTGTTCGGCGGCGAAAGCAATCCGGCGATTACCATTTACGACACCTCCGGTCCGTACACCGATCCCGATTACAACTCCGACCTCGCTGCCGGTTTGCCGGCCTTGCGCGCATCCTGGATTGCCGAACGCGGTGATGTGGAAGAGCTTGCAGGGCTCAGCTCGCGATTCGGTCGCGAACGCGCTGCAGATGCGAAGCTCGACGAAGTGCGCTTCAGCCACATCCGCAAACCGCTGCGCGCCAAAGCCGGTGCGAACGTCACGCAGATGCATTACGCACGTCGCGGCATCGTCACCCCGGAAATGGAATACATCGCCATTCGCGAGAACCAGCGCATCGAAGCGCTGCAGAACAGTGCGCTGCGCACGCAGCATCCGGGTGAAGCGTACGGTGCCTCGCTACCCAAATCGATCACCCCGGAATTTGTGCGCGATGAAGTTGCGCGCGGCCGCGCGATCATTCCGGCGAACATCAATCACCCGGAAAGCGAGCCGATGATTATCGGCCGCAACTTCCTCACCAAGATCAACGCGAATATCGGCAACAGCGCGGTGTCGTCGGGTATCGCCGAAGAAGTTGAAAAACTCGTGTGGTCGATCCGCTGGGGCGGCGACACGGTGATGGATCTATCCACCGGCAAGAACATTCACGAAACGCGCGAGTGGATCATCCGAAATTCGCCGGTGCCGATTGGTACCGTGCCGATTTATCAGGCGCTGGAAAAAGTCGGCGGCGTGGCCGAAGACCTTACGTGGGAACTGTTCCGCGACACGCTGATCGAGCAAGCCGAGCAGGGCGTGGATTACTTCACCATCCATGCGGGCGTGCTGCTGCGTTTCGTGCCGCTCACCGCCAAACGCGTGACCGGTATCGTCTCGCGCGGTGGCTCCATCATGGCCAAGTGGTGCCTCGCGCATCACAAGGAAAATTTCCTCTACACGCATTTCGAAGACATCTGCGAAATCATGAAGGCGTACGACGTATCCTTCAGTCTCGGCGACGGGTTGCGCCCGGGCTGCATTGCCGATGCGAACGACGCCGCGCAGTTCGGCGAGCTCGATACGCTGGGCGAACTCACGCAGATCGCGTGGAAGCACGATGTGCAGACCATGATCGAAGGCCCCGGCCATGTGCCGATGCAGCTGATCAAGGAAAACATGGAGCGTCAGCTGGAAAAGTGCCACGAAGCGCCGTTCTACACGCTCGGGCCGCTGACCACTGACATCGCACCCGGCTACGATCACATCACCAGCGCGATTGGCGCGGCGATGATCGGTTGGTTCGGCACCGCCATGCTTTGTTACGTCACGCCGAAAGAACACCTCGGCCTGCCCAACAAGCAGGATGTTCGCGACGGCATCATCGCGTACAAGATCGCCGCGCACGCCGCCGATCTTGCGAAAGGTCATCCCGGTGCGCAGGTGCGCGACAACGCACTAAGCAAGGCGCGTTTCGAATTCCGCTGGGACGATCAGTTCAATCTCGGCCTCGATCCGGAAAAGGCCAAGGAATTCCACGACGAGACATTGCCAAAGGATGCGCACAAGTCCGCGCACTTCTGTTCGATGTGCGGTCCGAAGTTTTGCTCCATGAAGATCACGCAGGACGTGCGCGATTACGCAGCCGAGCACGGCGTGGACGAAAACGCGGCGCTCAGCGAAGGCATGGCCGAGAAAGCTGCCGAATTCCGCGAGCAGGGTGCCGAGGTCTATCACAAGGCGTGACTGAGGTTCGGCGCGTCTCGTTCGGATGCAATAAAAAAGCGGCGCAAAGGCGCCGCTTTTTTTACAAGACTTGGATGATCTTGTGCTGACTAGTTTCGAACCGTCGTGGCGCGTTGATTTCACCCGCTGCCCTGCGTGCAGGGCAGGCGGAATGCGGCGTAGCTGAGGTTCGGCGCCAGTCAGGCATCCTGTTGCTTTCGTCGTTAATGCCGATGCGTTTATTTCAAGCCGCGCACAGAACTTTGCACGCACACATACAGCGAGACAAGCGCTATAGCGCGCCACATGTGAGCGACATCCGCCAACCGTGCATCTTGCGTGTAGCACAATAGTTTCGCGAGGGCACAAGCGGCGGTGGGGTGCGCAAGCTCCATGACGGAAACGGCGAAAAGCAACGCCGCCGCTATCATGCATGCCATGCGAAGATTGAGTGTTTTCATGGGGCGCCATAGTGCAGGCGGACACATAAAATCGGGGTATCGCAGGTCTGCGACCCCGTATGGATTGCGTAAATTTTTGGGTTTTACGGGGGCGGGCAGCGACCAGGATGCCCGTCTGCGTGTTACTTGCTTGCTGGCAAGCGCGGCCTATGCGCCATTCGCTTGGGCGCGAATTTGAGTGCGGATGTAGGCCGACGGCGAAGATCCCACCAGCTGGCGAAAATCCCGAATGAAATGCGCCTGATCGAAATAGCCCAACGCCAATGCCAGTTCCATCCAATCGATGGGCCTGCCCGCTTGGAGCTGTGCGACGGCTTCATGAATCCGATATCGATTGATCACCCACTTCGGCCCTATGCCGACGTACTGATCGAACAATCGTTGCAGCGTGCGTTTGGTGAGCTTTGCGCGCGACGCCAGTTCTTCTACCGATGTAATGCTGCGCTCGTTTGCGGCCGTGGCGACCAACGTACTGACACGGACTACGTTGGGATCATCGGCAGGTAAGTGCGTGAGCAACAATTGTTCTGCCGCCTCGGCCATCGCATCGATGCCCTCGCTGGCAAAAATATGCTTTTCAAAATCGCCGGCGGAGCTGCTGAAAATCGTCGAGGGGTCGAGCGAACTATCCATCAAGCCGGACACGGGTCGACCATAGAAAGGGAAAAAACCACCGGCCTTGAACTTGATGCCGAACACGCGGCCGAGCCCTTCGAGCACGCGGGTAAAGCGGCCCGTGTGTACACCGTAGATAGCTGTCAGTCCTGGCTCGATCACGTACTGCACATTGGGGTGCGGCAGCGTTTCCTGCGTTTGCGCAGGTAGATCGCGCAAGTCCCACGATACGTACCAATAGTGTTCGATCAAACCGGACAGACGCCACGAGGGTGCACGGCGGACATGTTGAAACTCGCCCTGTTTCAGGCGCTGATGCAGAACTCCGCGAGGTTGACTCAGGTTGTGGGTTGTCATCGATCTGTCCAGGGATGTCGCGTTTTTCCAATTATTGTGGATGAGAGTTGTACTAATGTCGCGGCCACAAAGCCAATCGGAGAATCCTGTCATGCAGGCCACTGGACCTTTCGACGTAAAGCTCGCCCCGCAACCTCCCGCACCCGGTATCGAGTCGGCCAATCTCGGGCGGCAGACCATCGATAAGCAATTTCATGGCGATCTGGAGGCGACGAGCCTTGGCGAGATGATCGCTGCCATGGGCGGCGTGCAAGGCTCGGCCGGCTATGTCGCCATGGAACGTGTAACAGGTGTGCTACATGGCAAGCGCGGCACGTTTGTG
>NZ_DATHMR010000036.1:0-30075 GCF_035486915.1 Dyella sp.
CGCAGAATCCCCCTCCGGACTCGGCACCAGACCAGCGACCGTCGCTATGGCTAAGTGCGCCATCACTTCGTTGCGGAGGCACTTTGATGTGATTGATGGTGCTTCGCGCGCTCGCTCGACAAGTGCGGCACCCACTCAACCTAAATAGGCACAAATAGGCACTCACCAAGATGGTGGTGCGAGAGAACAAACTGGAATGGGTTCAGGCGCTGCGGGGCGTCGCGGCGTTCATGGTCGTGATGGTGCACAGCCGCAGCGTGCTTATGGACACTGCGTCGGGGAAAGTCATCGCCAATCACGTACTGTTGCCGTTGGGCATGGGCGTCGATCTATTCTTCATCATCAGCGGATTTCTGATGATGTTCACCACTCGCAACTTCGACGGAACCAAAGCTTACGCATGGCGATTCGTTGCCAAGCGGGCAGCCAGAATATGGCCACTGTTCGCCGCGATAACGCCCGTAGCGCTCGTGCTGGAACACGGCTTACATGGCTTTCTTGACCCTTCCATTTTGTTTCCCTATCTGGAAGGGCTGGCTTTCATTCCGCACAATCCAAGCGCTTCTGGTATTTATTTTCAGATGGCCGTGGGTGTGGCGTGGACGTTGTGCTTTGAGTGCTATTTTTATCTGCTGTTCGCGGCGTGCATGCTGTTTGGACGTTGGCGCTATGTCGTCATGGCAGCATGGTTTGCCTTGACCTTGATAGCTATTCCGCTCATTCGCGGGAACTACAATCTGAATGTGGCCGCTCAACCGTTAGTGGAGTGGTCCAGGTATGCAAGCCTTGCCATCAACCCCATCGTGTGGGATTTCATCATCGGCATGATCGCGGGATGGATCTATGTCTCCGATTTTAAGATCGAGCGGAGCAGGGCGATCTGCGCAACGATGGCAGTGTTATCCATGCTGTTGCTGGCGGGATGGCATCGCATAGGCATGGTGAACTTCTTCGGCCCGCAAGGGTGGGGGGCGGCCATGGCCATCTTGTTCTTCGGTGCCGCCATGCTCGCAAAGGCGGGCGCGCTAAAGGTCCCCGCGTGGTCTGTATGGCTGGGAAATATTTCCTACTCGCTCTATTTGGTTCATGTTTACGTCTTTGAAATCGTACAGCGCGTTGTCGGTGCCACCGCTATGGGTCACGACGCAGCCAATATCGTGCTTTTTGTAACCCGTCCTGCGCTTGCAGTGATCGTTGCGTGGCTAACGTTTCGTTACGTCGAAGCGCCGATTTCCACCTGGGCGCGCAAGTGGCTGCTTCATTTGCGAATGCCTTTGAGACCGCGCTTTCTTGAGCGTGCCTCCTAGTTTCACTTTGAAACCGGCTAAACCTCTGCAAACGGCACGCTTCGCCTGCGGCGATAAGCTTGATGAAAGCCCGCCGTATGATGCAGCTGGAGACCTTCCGCCAAATTTTCATCGGAGGCGATACGACAAAGGAAGAACGTGTGCGAGCCAATAACCTGGCTATGCACAATAGCCAACTCGCGAATACGCAACGCTGAAGAAACGACAGGAACGCCAAATTCGCGCGACGGCCGCATAGGAAACGGAAGCGTATTCCAGTCATCCGGCGGCCGCTTATGATGCTCGCTCAACTTGTAAACGACGTTTTTCATCGCAGCCGGAATACTGGACAGAGCGACTTGGCGCACTTCGCGCATAATGGGTTCTGAAACATTTGTGCTGCGTAGCGCAAGCGAGAAAAGTCCGCTGCGCTCCAGCGGGCCAATCAAATCCATCGGGAAGATATTTTGGTGACCCAGTGCGCGCACAGAAACGAGGACGACGGGCCTCGGATACAGATACGCGGTCATAAGCTGCTGTACTGCGGCGGGCTCCATCGCAAGGTGATGCGGAGCACGACTTTTCAGCATCAGCCGGTTCTGAAGCCACGCGTTCCATGAACGTCGCAGCCAGCTGAGGCAGTAATGCTCGCCAGCTGCAACGCTGTAAAGCGCGATGGATGTTCCCTCGGCAGTAATCGGTGCCATCCGAACCAAATGCAAAACACCCAGACGCCTTCGCGTGGCGCTATCGGTGTACTCAAGTACAGGAGATTGACCGGCATCGAGACTGGTCGCGATCACCAACGGCTTCAGCGACGCCACGGTGTGATCCGCCGTGACATCCACCGACTTGCCATTCCCATGCAAGGTTGCAATGACCTCCTGCGACGGGGGAGCAATGGCAACCGTGGACCATTGCGGCAGCGGACGCACGAACGGTCTGATCCAATCTTTCCACATGTCAAGTCCGCCGAAATAGCAAAAACATGTAGAGATGAGTGGCCAATCCGAACCCGCGCGGAGTGACGCGCTCCAGCCGGAAATAAGGCATTGCCGATTGCGCAACGACACGCGGCGTAAAACGATGGATGCGGCTTTCGCTCGCAATCGCGTAGCGCCCGTGTCGCATGAGGTTAATGAGATTGGACCGCCACCAGCCGTACCGTGCATCGCCCAGGTAATAGGGATTGAGCATGCTGATCAGGACAAACCCATCGCGATGGACCACGCGCGAGAATTCTTCAAAAAGCAATCGGTGGTCCGCGATATGGTTGAGCACCGCAAAGTTCGCGGTGACAGCTTGCACCTTGCAAGCGAGCGGCGAGCCTATTGTGGTAATCGTCTTGCGGGAGATTTCGTCGCGGCAGTGACACTCCAGATACTCCCGCATCGCCTCCGACGGCTCGTACACGAAAGTCGGGTGGCCGTTGGCCGCGTAAGTCTTCGCGTCAATCCCGGTGCCGGCGCCAAAATCCAGAACATCTGCGCCTTTGGCCAGCAGATCGAGCGCCATTTTCTGAAATTTCTCGCGCACAAGCCTATCTTGCTTCGAGTTCAGAATGAATGTGTGGTACTGCTCTCCAGTATGCATATCGCCGACGCGCGTTTAGCGACCCGCAAACACAGACTGAAGGGGTCTTGTCCGAGTGAGTGACAATTGAATCCTGGAAGGTTGCGCCGCCGATCGCTGGGTAGAAATGACGGCTTAACTCTGGACAGCGGAGCGTTTTACGTCATCTGTCCGGACAATTGTGGCCTCGCGACTCTCATCGATGGTAAGGCACTGATCCGCGATGGACGCCATGCCGTGTCGATGCGACACCACAACCATGATGGTTTGCGGAAGGCGACGCTTCAGTGCAGAAAGCACCTCCCATTCCGATTTGACGTCCAGCGCGCTTGTGGCTTCGTCCAGCAACGCCAGATAGGGCTTCCTCAGGATGACCTGGGCCAGTAGCAGCCGCTGCAACTCACCTCCGGAGAGACGGCTCGATGAATCATTCAGCGCCGTATCGAGTTTGTGGCGCGATTCATTCAACCGTTTGTCCAGACCGACGTCGTTCAACGCGGAAGACAGCATTTCGTCGGTTGCGTCCGGGGCTGCCCATAGCAGAACGTCCCGTATCGAGTGCTGCCATGGGCGCACGCTCTGGCCGACGTACGCGCCTTTTCGCACGCGCGCTCGATATTCATCGAAGTTGAGGGATTGACCTTGCACGCTCGCTACAAAGGCCTCCGGTTTCATCATGCCGGCCAGTACGTCGACCAGACTGCTCTTGCCGATACCGGAATCGCCACATATCAAGGTGAGCTCGCCAGGAACCAGCGGCAAATGACGGATCTCAATACCCATCGACGGCGGCGTTATTCGCATGCGTTCGATAAACAACGTGTCGTTGTTAGGTGTCTCCTGAAAAGACTGGACCGACACGTGTACCGGGTCCAGATGCATATACCGCTGCCAAAGCTCAAATGCGGGGGCCGCCACATGCAATTGCTGGAAGCTTTGACGTGTCGACACCAGGTAAGGCAATAAACGGCCCAACAACAGGCAAACGGCGATCAAGGAGGATTGATCAACACCGTGCAAGCGATAGGCAAGAATGAAGAGAGAGGCGACACCGAGCGCCGCCAGCAGTTCGAGCATCAGTCTGCCTGATGCAATGATGTCCAGCTGGTGACGATAACCACGGGCCAATTGTGCGGAGATCGCACCGTAACTGGCCTTCTCGGAAGCTTCGCGTTCAAAAGAACGAACATGGCGAAGACGCCGCGGGAAATCTTCGCTATGCCAAAAGAGCCGAGTCAAATCGGCCACATACTGACGGCCGACAAGCGATTGCTCGCGGCTACTGATACGTGCAGCGACCAAACCGAACGCCGCCAGCAACGGCGCGGCGAGTACGAGTGGTGGCGAAAACCACAACGCGAAACCAATGCTTATGAGACACGTAAAGCCTGCTGCCAGAAGCAGCAACAGCGCATTGAAGCCTTGCGTAATCACTTCGACGTTATAAGTAAGAACGTTGGCGATCTCTGCAGACGTAGCATCCGCCAGAGAGGTCAATGGGGCGTCGATAAGCTTTGCATGAACACGTTGGCGTAAGGTCAAGCTATAGGAACTTGCCAGGCTGGCCGCCAAACGAGCTGTAGCCCAGCGCAAGATCGCGAAAGCCGCTGTCACCGCCGCGAAAAGAGCCGCAGCCGCATAGACGTTCGCCTGAACATGAAACAGCCTGGAGACGATCGGCAACGAATGTCCGGGTTGAACCAATGGGACCAATAGCACCGCGGCGAGGCTGCCAGTCAGTGCGCTGCCTAAAGACAACATGACGTACGCGATGACCTTCGCCAAACTTACTTGATCGAGCGTTTGCGCCAACAAACCCCATTGGTGTTTGGATGAAGATGAAGCGGCCGTCATGACCGGCAGCTCGTTTCAGTCGTGCAATCGTTCATACGCAGGGTTGCCCGGCGATTCATGCGAGTAGAGGCAACAGTGCATCGACCGACGCTCTTGGATACTTGCCGCGACGCAATTCATACACACCTGCCTGCACCGTTCGTTGCAGAAAGGTTTGCCAGCCAGGTTGGCTGGCTGCATAAGGTTGATCCGCGGTAAGTCGTGCAACGGCTTTATCGGCAGATAGTCTGCTCAACAGAGCAGCTGACCCGTTAGCTTGTTCAGCGGATAGAAACACCGCTCCCTTCAATGTCATGGGCGATTCGGCCAGACGGCCCAGGCTCGTCCTCAGATCGATTTCAAACTTTTCGATGCCGCTACGCCGGCGGATGACGGGCGCCGAACATATCCAACGTCGTACGTACTCTTCTTCAATGAGAGGCAATGCGTCTGCCTTGACATGCAGGTAGTTGGGCACGCCGGTGGCGAGTAAATCGTCCGGCTGCACAAACACGGCATCTTCTGCCAGGAAATCCAGGCCGTGCAGCAAACTGTTTAGCGCCAGGGTGGATTTACCCGAACCACTTGCACCCAGCAGGAGCAGGCCACGACCATGCTGTCCTACGCATGCACCATGCAGCGGGACCAGATCCATGCCGCGCGTAGCCAGTGTAAAGACGGCGAATTCAATCAGCTCGTATCGCAGATGATAGGGGTTGATCAGCATGTCTTCGGACGCCACGATCAACGCCTTGCGCTGAGCCGGCATCAACGCAACGTAATTGGAAGCATCCATGACACCGCACAGCAGTCCCGCTCCAGACTGCATCTGCACAAGCGGTGGTACATGCGTGGCACGCTCTTTACGGCGTACAAGGCGTAGCTCGACGTGAAATTCGGATGAAGCAGCCGACAGCATGTACCCGGGCAAGCCACCGTAGGTCGTCTCCACGAGATCCAGCAGTGCGTCGCTTTGGCTGCTGAAGAAAAACCGGCCGCCGAGTATCTGCTTGCTGACAGAACGCGTAGTACCCAATCGCTCGAAAAAGGGATCGGCCACAAGATCGTCCCGATCGCTATTGTCCGGAGCGCTTAGCCGGGTGGATTCCAACTCTACACAATCCGGCACGCGGCTAATCCTCATGGTTTTGCCCGTGAGTGCCTTGTTCCAATCCAAAGGTTGCTCGCACTTTTTCTAGAAAAGTGCGACCGGATCGTTGCAAGAAGCAACCGCAAATCGGCCTGACGGCACTTACTGCCATGCAACGAAGAACGCTGAAGCGACTGGGCTATCGGCGACGGTGTTGCATGGCTATCCAGGGTAACGCTCAAGGCGCTCTCGCAATGCTAAAAATTCAGGTCGGCCATTCCTATCTACTCACGTACGACCGAAAACAATGGGAACGTGGCAAACCCTACCCGCCACTGGCCACGATTCACGTTGCCGCACTGCTGCGGCAAATGGGTCACCACATCACGCTATTCGATGCGATGCTGGCCGATGGCGTTGAGGACTACGACGCTTCGCTACATTCGGCGCAACCGGATGTCGTGGTGCTCTATGAAGATAACTTCAACTTCCTAACCAAGATGTGCTTGGCTCGCATGCGCGAAGCCGCGTGCCAAATGATTGCCAAAGCACGCGCTGCGGGTGCTCGCGTCATCGTTGCGGGCTCTGACGCTTCCGATCAGCCCGACGCGTTTCTTGCGGCGGGTGCCGATGTTGTGCTCATTGGCGAGGGCATTGCCGCGCTCGTCGCATTGATCGAACGGTTGGAACGCAACCCCGACATCGACAACGAAAACTGGGTGTCGAACATGGCGGGCGTCGCTTCGGTGTTGAGCGAAAAAACGCACATCACACGCATCGGCGTGCAGCCACCTGATCCGCGATTGGTAGCTCGCCCCGCATGGGATCTCATCGATATCGAAAAGTATCGTGCCATGTGGATGGATCGCCATGGCTATTTCAGCCTGAACATGGCTGGATCGCGCGGGTGTCCGTTCCGCTGCAACTGGTGTGCGAAACCCATTTGGGGAAATCACTACAAACAACGCAGCGCGCAGAACATGGCTGCGGAAATGACGTATCTGAAACATACCTTCAAGCCCGATCACATCTGGATGGCTGACGACATCTTCGGCTTTCACGTCGACTGGGTAGCGGAGTTCGCCCATCATCTGGATGAATCCGATGGATCGATTCCGTTCACCATCCAGACGCGCGCCGACCTGATCAGCGAACGCATGGCCGATGCTTTGCAAAAGGCCGGATGCGCCGAAGCATGGATCGGTGCCGAAAGCGGCAGTCAGCGCGTGCTGGATGCCATGACCAAAGGCACGAACGTCGCGGAACTGATCGCAGCGCGTGAGCGCTTGGGAAGCCGCGGCATCCGCGTCGGCTTCTTCATCCAACTCGGATACCTTGGCGAACAGCTCAATGACCTTCTCGCAACGCGTGAGCTGATCACCAGAGCGGCACCCGACGATATCGGCGTGAGCGTTTCATACCCGTTACCGGGCACAAAGTTTTACGAAAAGGTCAAGGCACAGCTTGGTCAGAAGACGCATTGGCAGGACAGCGACGACCTGGCGATGATGTTCCGTGGCGCTTACGATTCCGATTTCTATCGGCAAATACGCAATCTCCTGCATGAGCAAGTCACGATCCAGCAATCGAAGCACACGCAAGAGCCGGATCGTTATACCGCGGCGCTTACCGAACTGGATACGCGATGGGATGCATTGATCGCGGTCGAGCGCGCTCACCGCACCGAACACCCCACCGCCGCTTTGCATTTACGGGAGCCGCATCATGCTGCCACCGCTCAAAACGGTTAAGGCTGGCCTGCGTGTCGCCACCGAAACGCTGGCCCGCGAACTTGCGCAGTCGCGCCCGGGCAATCCGACGCCCTCCTGGAATGAACTCCAATGGCAGCTCGCCATGGCGACGGCGGCCGCTCACGGCGTGTCGCCACTGCTGAGTCACTTTTCGCAATGGCAACACGCGGGATGGCAGGCGTTCCTTACCAAACAGCGTGAACATGTCGAGCTTCGGCATCGGCGCATTGCTTCGTTATTGCAACAGATCGACGAGAAAGCGCGTTCGGCGCTTATTGCTGTCGTACCGCTAAAAGGTTCGGCGCTTCACGCCATGGGGCTTTATGCACCCGGGGAACGACCCATGGCCGACATCGACTTGCTTGTGCGAGAAGACGATGTAGCCCCCGCGTCGGCGCTTTTGTGCGAACTGGGTTACGAGGAATCGTTTACGCAGTGGAAACATCGTGTATTCAAACCGGTCACTGGCGAGCCGTGCTTCAGTCTTGGCGAACACCGTGACACTCCCATCAATATCGAATTGCACACGCATATTCACGAGCGTTTGCCGGTTTCCACGATCGATATCACGCAGCGCATCTTTCCACGCGATCCAAAACCCGGCTTGAATGCCTATCCGTCGCTTGGGGCAATGATGAGTCATCTGCTCCTGCATGCTTCAGGCAATTTATGCAATCGAAGTGCGCGGCTTCTGCACCTCAACGACATATCGCTGCTGGCAACGCGCATGTCGGCAGAAGACTGGAACAAGCTGTGGGGCGAACAAGGCGACGAGTCGGCATGGTGGGCTTTCCCGACGTTGCAATTGGTGGACCGCTACTATAAACATGCGATTCCCAATGCGGTACTCGATCGCGCCGGGCGAGACTGTCCTACGTGGTTGCGCACCGTTTCAAAACATCAGACGCTGACCACGCTTTCGTGCTCGGAGTTGTGGCTTCACGCAGCGCCCGGCCTCGAATGGTCCAATAGCCTTTCAGAAGCGTGGCGTTATGTGCGCCGTCGTATCAGACCCGATGCGGAGATGATCAAGGAGCGTGCGGATATGGTGCGCACCCAGGCGTGGTTGCAGGAGCAGCGTTGGGTAACGCTGCCACAACGCCGACGCATGGTTATGTGGCTGACACAACCGATACCGCGCATGGATACACTCTATGTGGTTCGCACCGCGCTGGAATCGCCTGTGTTAGCGAGTCAGCGCTGATTTCAACCGTTCGCTGCGATACGACGCCAATAGCTGCCGATATAACGCTTCGAATGTGCGTGCGGTGTAGTCGGCATCTTCGGTGATCGCTCTGCGTTGCGCTTCGCTGGCCACGCGCAGGCGTAGCGATTCGTCCGCCAATACCATGTGGATGGTTCGCGCTAAAGCATCCGGATCGCCGATGGGAACGGCCAGCGCTGCTGCCGGCGACCATTCGGCGATGTGACCCACATTCGTACCCACCGTGGGTACACCGGCTACGGCGGCTTCCAGCAACACCAAGGGGCCGGCTTCGTGCAGCGACGACATCACGAGCAGATCTGCCGATTGCATAATCTGCCGCAGCTGGCTTTGCGTTCGGAAGCCTAGAAACCGTACGCAATGATTCAATCCAAGCCGCGTTGCGAGCGCTTGCATCTCGCCGTCGAGGGTATCCACGCCGACGATATCCATTCGAAAATCCAATCGGGCTCCAAGAAGCTCGCCAAGCGCCTGCAGAAGGGTTGTCTGGTCCTTGACACGATTGAGACTGGCGACATGAATCAGGTGAGCTTGCTTTTCCTGCCTTGCGCGCGGTGCCAGCGGCGCCCACACGCGCAGGTCGACGCCCAGCGGCACGCGACGCCCCTGGATACCCAGCGTGCGCAGCGAATCGATGATCGGCGCGCTCGCCGCTGTAACGATGTCCGCCTTGCGCAACACCCACGCTTCGCGCAATCGGCTCCACCATTTGCGCCGGCCGCCGTAACCAATCTCATGCAATGCGACGAGTTCGCCGCCGGCGATATGCACCATGCTGGGTAACCGCAACAGCTTTGCTGCTACCACTGCCACGAGGCTGCATGATCCTGAAAAGATCGCGTGAATCAAATCGAAGGGTGAGCGTGCGTGCTCCGCACAAATCGCTTCAATGGCCCGCCAGCGCGTTCTCCCGTCGCCAATGTTATGGATGGTGGCGCCGGCGAGCTGCCAGCAATCGGCTTGCGCTTCCTGCCGCAATGCAAAGACGTGCACCTCATGCGCCTGGGCGAGTCGCCGGATCAGTGAGAGGAACACGGGGATCACCCGGTATTCACCCGTGCGGTCAACGCCGCCTGGAAGGACGAGCGCGATCTTCATGTCGCCCTCCGCCGATGTGTGTCGATCACGGTTGCGTAAGCCTCCGCCCATTGGCGGCCCAGGGCAGTGGGCGACAACGTGCTGTCGAAGTGTGCTCTTATCCGTTCGGGCGATGGACGATTCGCGACGGCACTGATCAATGCCTCCGTCAGACTGTCCGAATTGCCACAATGCCAAAGCTGGCCTATATCGCCGGTTAAGGCACGAAACGATGGAATATCGGTAACCACTGGCGTTACGCCGCACGCCATAGCCTCCAGCAACGCATAGCCGCAACTTTCGCTGTGGCTGCCCGATACAAAGAAATCCGCCGCGCGCATCAACCATTCAATACGTTCGTGGGGTACCTGTCCAAGCAGATGGACGCGTCCAGCAAGATGCGGATCGCGATGGACGCGACGTTGCACATCGGCCAGCAACGGTGCGTTCCCGAACACGCACCACAGTTGCAAACCTGGTAACGCTTCGGCGGCTCGCGCAACACCATCGAGCACGGTGAGCGGATCCTTGCCATGGTTGAGATGACCCACCCACAGAATGCAGGGGTCGCCATGAAGACCTGTTTCCGCGCGCGCACGCGCGCGGCTGCCGCGCGTAAAGCGACAGGTGGATTCTGGTATCGCGAAAACGTTTGAGTCGGGTTGAAGCAGACCCGTCCTTATGAAAGGTGCAGCCAGCTCTGCTGCCGTAAAGGCAACGCCCGAGGCCGCGCCGTACCAACGTCTCGATTGCGGCCGTCGCCACCAGCGTGGCGGTCGATTGGCATGATCCTGGAAAAGGATGGGCAGGTTCGGTAAGTGCTTCGATATAGCGAATGCATCTTCGGCGAAATCCAGGCCGTGTACGTGCAGGACATCTGCCTTGATTTCCTGAAGCAGGCTAGCGAAGCGATTCGCTCGACGCGTCAATGCCTCGTCATCGGGGCTGTGTGTGAGGTGATAGCTGATGCCATTACGTTCAAGCTGTTCGGCATTCGTCGCCACCTGAACAACCGAAATGCGTGTGCCCGACGTGGCGGCCGCTTCGGCAACATCGGCCAACGAAGGCCACAGCGCAAAGACATCTGTACCGCTGGTTCCTTTGGGAACCGGTACGAAATTGATTTGCGCGACGTGCAAGGCCGTCATTCGTTATAGCCCCGAAACCTGTGGCATGCGAAGGCGCACAAGACGGTTGGCCAATTCAAGTTCCCATGGCTTGTTGTATTTGCGATAGCTGTAACGCCACGCCGCGGCAGCGCTCAACGTACGCTTGGCCCAACGCGGCGAACGCAGATCTTGCGCGGTGGGAAAGCGACAACGCAGGACGGTGACGAAGTCGCGAATGCGGCGGCGCATCTGGTCGGTCAGCCAGGGCGCATCGGCGTGGCAGGCGTAATCGACCCAGCGCTGCTCGGTCCATTCCTCAGGTGTCTTCGGGAAGACGATGGGATTGCCATCGAGATCAAGCAATGGCGTAGAAGGCCGCTTGCCGCGGTCCTTTTCGTGTTTGCTGCCCTCGGGTAGCGGCGTATACACGTAGACGATGATTTCCGATTGCGGATTGATCCGTTTCAATTCGCGGATAAATTCAAAAGTGTGTTCGGTTTCCTCTTCGGTGTTTTCAGGAGGCCCAACCATGAAAGAAAGCTCCGGAATCACGCCGTTCCGTCGGCATAGCTCGGCAACCTCCAATGTCTGGTCCGGCCGTGTGCCTTTGCGAATTTCCTTCAGCATCTGTCCGCTGGGTGATTCGGCGCCGATATAAGCCATGCGCAATCGACTCTTTCGAACCAGTTTCCACGAACTTTCCGACAGATTCAGCAGCGCATCGGAGCGCGCGTAGCACCACCACGGAAGCTCCAGCTTCGCCATGATTTCGAGCAGCGGAATCATGTCTTCTTCGCGGTCGAAGAAGTTGTGATCGAAGTACTGAATGGAGTCCGCGCCCAGTTCGTATTTCAGATAGCGCAGATCGCGCTCCAGTCGCGCTGCAAAAGGCAGCGCCGTAGCACCGCCAAACATGGCAGCGACGCCGCAAAACGTGCAACGAAAGCGGCATCCGACGGAAGCCTGGTGCGCTGCGGTTCGCCGGCCAAGGAAGGTGCGTGCAAGATAACGACGCGGGTCGCCAAGCTTGTCATAGGGAAGTACGACTCCCGGATCGGCCATGGAGAAGCGGCGATTCGGGTTGTGCCGGATGCCGTCACTGCTTTTCCATGACAGTCCGCCGATCTTGCCCAGCGCTTCGTCCGTCGGATTGCTCAACGCCGCTACGAGCTCGGGAAAGCTCTCTTCGCCTTGCCCTCGTATCGCGTAGTCGACATAGGGCGCAGTCAGCGCCGTGTCGGTATATAGCGTTGGAAAGTAGCCGCCCCAGATAATGGGTTTCTCGGGGAAGTGCGCTCGCACCGCTTCGGACACCGCGATGGCCGGTGCGATCTGTGGGCCGCCCATGACGCTGATGCCGACCGCATCGACATGTTCGCTCGCCAATGCACGAAGCGTTTCACCCACGACATCGCGATCGACATTGCCATCGACGACCCGACTGTTACCCGTACGATCCAGCGCCGCAGCAAGTTGCAGCAGCGACAACGGAAACCGCGCGCTCGAGCGCGACGTAATCGTCGGATTGATTAGCAGAGTGTTCGGCTTATATGTCATGCGCGCGTCGATAGAAGAGGACTCAAGGGATTCGTCTCAGTTGGAAAACCAGCGCAACGGGGACTTCCAGCGCAGCGCGATCGAAGTGCGCGCCGGAGGGAATGTCGGCGTGATCGAGCATGGGTTCCAACACTTGCTCGATCGCCAATCCCGCAGTCGCACAGGCGGTGTGCCAGCGGCTGTAGAGATGCGGGATATGCCGTACCGCGTAGCGTTCGCCGTCGTGCTTGAAGTCGCGCAGCCAACCTAGCGCGTGACCAATCGGATGCACGTCGCTGCACACCACCACGCCTCCGGGGCGGGTTACCCGACTCATTTCCGCGAGTGCCGACGCGAGATCTTCGACGTGCCCTACCGCCAGACCACTGATGGTCAGGTCCGCCCATGCATCGGGTACGGGCAGGTCTGTAAGACAGCCTTGCATCAGTTCGATATCGGCGTTGCTTCGGTAGGTGCTCAGCTCTTCACTTGCGCGCTCCAGCATTTCCGGCGACAGATCCACGCCGGTCACGCGGAACGCTCCTCGATGACAGGCATGCAACATGTAACGTCCGCTACCGCAACCGGCATCGAGCACGGTGATGCCGTCAAGATTTCCCGGCATCAATGCGAGCATCGCGCGCTCTTCGGCGAGCATCACCGGGTTGTGCGCACGTGCTGGATAGGTAGAAGCCCAGAGTGCGTAAGCCCTGGCCGGAGCGAGGACGGGCGTTTGCATCAGCAATACCTCGCTTCCAATACGAGTTCGTGTTCCTCGTCGCTCATATCGTTGACGAGCGCAAGGCCTGGCTCGAGCGCGATAAGCGCCGGATCGGCGAGATGCCTGGCAAGCAGCTTCGGTTTGCCGTCCAGCGTGACTCGCTCCGTTTCAATGCCCGTTACCGCAAACCACTCGGCGAAGTCGGGGTCGGCGATGTGCGGAACGCCATCGCGGACCACCGCGCGAATCTGACTGCGCTCGATGCCGAGCAGGCTTCGCATGGGATCGCCGCCGATGTCCTCGACAATCACCATATCCGCATGCATGCCTGGCACGAGGCGTCCTCGCGATGGCGTGCGAAGCACGGATGCAGCGTGCGTGGTGACAAGACTCAGCAATTGACGGGTCGTCAACCCTGCGTTGTCGATGACACGGCGCAGTTCGTCGAGAAGATCGCGTGCACCGCTGAGTCGTGAATCGCTACCCAAGGCCAACCGGCCGGCCTCGCAAAGACGCTTTGGAGCGAGCGAGCGGCCGAGCAGTGCATGATTGCTCGCCGGGCACCATACGACGGAGGCGCCGATTTCGATGACGCGTTCGATGTCCGTCTCGCTCAAGCCAACGCCATGTATCAACACGCTGTTGGAAGCGAGACATCCAAGTCGATCAAGCTGCGCGAGCTCGGACTGCGCGACGCCATCCGTACCTTCGGCAAGATGAATAAACCACGGAAGGAGGGGAGACGTTGCCGAAAAACTTTGTTCCACCGGCGGTCCGTATTCGGGCCAGCCCAATGCATAGCTCCACCCATAGTTGCGTAGCAAGGCAACCGGAAAGTCGGTTGCATCCAGCGACGGGTGCCACGGATCGTGATGGGCGACACATGTGGTGCCCGCGAGCAAATTCTTCAGCCCACCCTGCTGCATGCGAAGCGACTTGGACACGCGCAGTGCCGCTGCGACCTCCGGCTTTTTAAAGTGCTCCTGGAACGCCTCTATCCATGCGTAGCTGTTCGGAAAGGGCGCACCGTCTGTCAGAGGTGGAACCGTGTTGACATGCAAATGGTCGTGCGCGTTGATCAAGCCGGGAAAGATAAGGTGATCGCGCAGGTCGATTCGATACGCCCATGCGGCGATCGATGCGTCAATCTGTCCCGCGCGTATCGCTAGCGGTGCGCGCGAAACACTCTCTGGCTCAACGACACCTGCATGGCACAAGCTGGCATTCGTTCTTGCCGGTAGCGCATGCATGGTGTTACCGCCGCCGCATCACGATGAGAAAGTGATCGCCCATGTTGCGCAGTACCGGCAGGGCGCCGAAGCGATCGTCGAGCTTGCCCAGGCGGTCACAGCCCGCGCGGTGACGGCGGTAGTAATCCACCAGATAAGGCGGCGGCATGAACAGGCTCAGGGCACGATAGCTTTCCAATGAAAAGCTGTCTGCGAAGGCGCGATAAAATTCGCGGGGCAGGTAGTAGTAGGTCCAGATCGTGTGGTTATTCATGCCAACGGCTGTGGCGCCACGTGTGGCCCGTACCGTTGCGCGCCGGAAACGCCGCTTGGACGTGTAGTACGCCAGCTCCCATGGACAGATCCGGCCTATGACCGAAAAGATCAACAAGCCTCCAGGGCGCACCAGGCGCTCACACTGTGTCGCGACAGCGTTCAAATCCGGCGCGCAATTGAGCGGACCGAAATTGGAATAGACAGCATCGAACCGATCGTCGATCTGATCGAGCTGGTGAATGCCAACGTGCTTGGCCTCGACACGCTGCTCCAGGCCACCTGCTGCGGCCCGAGCACGTGTACGCTCCACCATCTGCGGCGACCAGTCGCTGGCGACGACCTCGTATCCACGGCTAGCGAATTCAAAGGCGTCGATGCCCGTACCGCAACCAAGATCAAGCAGGCGCCGACCTGCGGGGACTTCGCGAGAGACGGTATCCCACAGCGTGACGCGCATACGCTGTATGAGTTCGTTGTTTCCGCGTGGGCCGTCATAGTCGGCGGCCACACTGTCGAACGCTTTTTGCGTTTCCAGGAGCTGCGCGTCATCCAGCGCAACGACGCGTGTCCCGGTTTCAAGCTTCAAAGGCCTACTCACGTAATTCTCCGCCCAACCGGGCTCGGTGCTCGTTACGTGAGTGCTCGTTCCAAAGCCTTTGGTTGAATATGGCTGGCCGCAGCGATCAGTTCTTACGTCGCAACGCGTTTCTGGAGATAGCGCAGAGCGCTCCGAGAAAAATCGCTGCGAATAGGCCCGCGCCCAGGATCAACACCGGATTCGGATACCCCGGATGGTCGGGCACGTAGACCGGCCACATCAGCGATGTTTCGTAGGTGTAGGCGGGGCTGAGTCGGGTGATGAGCTCGCTTCGCGCCATTTGCAGATCATGGATTTCCTGATTTCGGCTTGCCAGAAGCACGCTCGTCAACGTGGACGACTGCGTACCTTTGCCGGCATCACTCGATCCATCATGCAAGGACGCTGCCTGTAACGCATCGCGCGTAGCAGTGGCGCGCTGCAATTCCGTTTGCACTTCGTCCAGGCGTTCTCGCGCGAGTGTCAAAGATACTGATTCGAGCTTCTGATGCACCGTTTGCAGCTGCACCACGGTTGCCGACGCCCACTGCCGCGCAAGCGCGGGCGACGTGGCGAGAACACGTAGCTTCACGAGTGGCCCCTCATACGTGAGCGGCTCGATCTTTAGGCTCTTACGATAAAGTCGGGCTTCGGGTGAGTCGGGAGATAGGCCGATACTTCGGGCAACCTCGTTCTGAAACGGAATCATCTGCATTCGATCGATGACACGCATCATCGGCTCGACCTTGGGATCCTGCCCAATCGGCGCAGTGTCGACCTGTCCGATTTGTATCCAGGCCGTCGCCTCCCATTGCGGCTTGACGGCGTGCAGGTATGCGAACGTCAACGCTATGACAAGAATCATTGGCGCAACGAACCATTTCCACTCACGCACAAGAACACGCCACATATCGATCAGATAGACGTCGTCTTGTTCTACGGATGTGAAGTTCATAAGGATATTATCGAAGGAAGGGTCGGTGGGTAGAGGACGCCAAACCATGCGCGACATGCGTTTGCGAGGCGTTCCGGCTCGGAAGGCATGCAGCAAGAACCTGAAGCAGCAGGCAGAGCGCGATAAAGCTTAAGTTTGACCACGTGTAAGCTTGCGGTGCGAAAGGCGACATGACGCATACGTAAGACATGCGCAGAAAGATCAGCAGGTGGAACAGCGAAACGTTGCGTCGCAGAAGTCGCACGCTCCAGAGCAGCATGGCGTACAACACCACCACGGAGATGACGGCACCGGCCGGACCGGCCGCCATCAGAAATGGGAGGAATTCTGTGCCTACGTTGATGTTCGACGCATCCAGTGGAATATCCGTTCCAGCTGTTGCGACAGAACCGCTAAGCGGTACGAGTTGATTGATGAGGAAGCTGGCGTTGCTGTAATGCTTCGCGAATAGGGCGCCAAAGTTGTACGGGCCGGCGCTCATGTAGAGCAGCAGCCATTTCACGCCCTGTGGTGCCGCGTGGTATGCCCTGTTGAAGGGTAGCGCCACCGTGTCCAGGGTACCCGAGCGCAGCGTGCCGAGTACCGAGAAAGCCGTTGCGCCAATCAGCGCGAGAAAGATAATGGTCTTCCATGGCAGCGGCTTCGCCGTATCCCGGCGAAACAGGATGACAAGCGCGAAGGAATACAGCGTCGCAAAGATCCTGTTTCGATCAATGACAACCACGGGAAATATCAGGCCAATGACGATAAGCAGATTGCGTAGCCATCTGCTTCTCACGCAGAGCATCCCGACAGGGGGAAGTATCCAGCATAAATTGGATATGTGGCGTATGTGCTCGCGCCCTCCCTCCATCGTGGCGTACGACGAAGGATTGTCGAACAGCGGTATCGGAAACAGCGCGATATCCAGCACACAGAAAACGACAATGACGGCGGAGAAGGCAAGAGCGACGAAGGCTTCCCTGGTGCCGACATAGCGGTGCGATCTGAACCGTGCGATCGGTGGAATGCGTACACCCGTCCATGCGTCAAACACAACGACGGCCATCGCTGTCGCGGCGAGCACAAAGATGCCTTCCGTGTAACCGGCGGGCAGATCGTAGGTCAACAAGGTCAACCCACACGTCAGAAGAATGGGTATGCCCAGATAGAACGATGGAAGGCGCAGGATCTTTCTCATGCCTTCCTCAGCACAACGTGGCCGGCGGGCTGCCTTAGCTTGGAAATGACTATCAACAACATGTAAGCAGTCATATGAAATAACAACGGGCTGATCCGTCGCTGCAGAAATGCGATCTTCGCCCCGATGAAATGCGATTGCGCCTTAAGCAATGTCTTGTAGGGCTCCTGGAACAGCCGCGATCGCTGCACTGCCACTCGCCGTGACTCGATCAGGTTCACAATCCGTGTCGCTCGGTGTCGCGTTTTGCTCAGGTTGGCGCCGTGAAGACGGTAGGCGCATACGCTGACGTCGATAAAGCCAAGCGCATCACGCGCAGCAAGTCGCAGGAAGAAGTCCCAATCATCGATGCGCAGGCCTTCGGTCCAGCGGTCCACCGTGTCGAGCGCGCTCTTTCGAATCAGTGCGACGGGACCACCGACGGCCCACTGACTGATTACCGCACGCCGTATACCTTCGGTCGAGCTGTAAAGCTTCTTGTTTGCACCGTGCAGATCGCGCATGCCGCTGTCGTGCAATCGATTCCCTTGTTGATCGACAACGACACAATCGCCGATCACGGCATGTTTGGACGGGTGAATCTGCAGGTAACGAACCTGTGCCTCCATGCCGCCGGGAAGCAGGTAGTCGTCGCTCGCACCCAGTCGCAGGTATTGTCCGTGCGCTCGTGCGGCCAGCTCGTTGAGCGTTGCGGCGATACCGCGATTGCTGTGATGCGCATACTCGATATGCAATTCATGCTTGTGCGCGGCGATCCATTCGACGATCTTCGCACTCGTGTCGTCCGTCGATCCGTCATCGATGATGATGATTTCCTTCGACGGATATGGATCTTCCAGCACGCTGTCCAGGCACCGCTGCACAAAACGTTCGTGGTTGTAAGCGGGGATGAGCACGGATACCAGCGGCAACGTGTCAGCTGTCATATCGCCCCCAGATAGCGCCGTGCCACACCGATGTTGAATAGCAGGTAGAGCAGATAATTCACGGCGAACGCGTACATGGCTCCTATAAGCCCAAAGGACGCGGTGAAGACGTAGACCAGTGCGAGATAGCTGACAGCGAACACGCATTCGGAGACGACAAACAGCCGCGTCATAGCTTTTGCAAGCATGAGATAGGACAGAACAAACGAAGCGACCTTCAATACATCACCCACTAATTGAGGCCCGTACAGCGGATTGGCGGAAGCAAAATTGGCGTTGAACAGCCATTGCGTCACGTCGTCTCTCAGCAGATACACGAGCGCCGCCAGAACGATGACTGCCGGTATGAGGTACCGGTAAGCGCTACGAAGTTCGATGACCAGCGATTTGCGCTCGTGCGTCGATGCCAGTTTTGGAAGGTAGTAAATGTTGATCGCGGTGGTCAGGAATAAAAGATACGCATCGGATACCTTGCTGACCGCCTGCCAATAACCGACCTGTTCCCATCCGAACTGCGTGGCGAGATGGTTGCGTACAACGATGTTGACCAAGGGTGGGAGTAACGCGGACGTCAACGTCATCAACGAAAATGCAGCGAGGCGCGTTGTCATTTCCCGATCGAAGCGCATGCGCAGCATGTTTCGCTGGAAATAAGGGCTGCGCCACCATGCCGGCAATCCCACTGCAAGCGTCAAGACCTGCCCGACAACCAGGGCAAGCAGCGCACCGTAAAGATGGAGCCAGCGCGACAGGCCGATAACCATGGCCACGCTGAGCAGCGATCCCACTACCTGAATGAGCGCGAGGCGCCTGACATCCATGAAGCCGTTGATCACCGACAGGATGTAATTGATCAGCGCGATGCCAAGTTGTGCGACCGCCAATATGCGAATGAGGTTTTCGTAGCGAGGATCGTCCAACAACCACACGGCAAGTTGCCGGCTGAAGATTAGCGCCGCGCATCCCATCACGCAGGAGGCACACAGCGCGTACCAAAGCGCAGCAGCCAGCAAGCGTGACAGCCGCCGCGCATCGTCGCGATATTCCGCCACGTATTTCACGATGCCTGCGCTGATACCGCCGCCGGCCAATACCGCGAGCAGCGACATCAGGCTCATGAATTGCCCCAGTTTGCCCACGCCTGCGGGACCGGCAAACCACGCCACAAGCTTGATGACGACCAAGCCCGCGAGCAGGCGCGAAGCCGTGGCGATGCCCGTATAGAACCCGGTGCGCACGATATTCATGCATCGCGCTCGAATGACTGGCACGCGGCGATTACACGGTCGACGTCGTCGCTACTCATGGTCGGTCCCATGGGTAGGCTGAGCACTTCCTTATGCAATTGTTCCGTCAATGGCAAATGCACGTGTTGCAGGCTTGCATAGGCCGGCTGCCGATGTGGCGGAATGGGGTAGTGCACCAGTGTCTGAATACCCTGCGTAGACAAGTGCTTTTGCAACGCATCGCGATGCGCCGAACGCACGACGAAAAGATGCCATGCGTGGCTTTCTTCAATGCTCACTTCAGGCAGTCGAACCAGCGGATGCCGGATAAGCTCGCGGTAGCGGAGCGCGATGCGCCTACGTTGCCGGGTGTCTTCGTCGAGATGGGCGAGTTTCACGCGCAGCATCGCGGCCTGGATTTCATCCAGCCGCGAATTGATGCCTTGATAGAGATGCTGATACTTCACCTCGGAGCCGTAATTGCGTAGTGCATGGATGCGTTGAAGCAGATCGTCGTTGTTGGTCACGACGGCTCCGCCATCACCCAGTGCTCCGAGGTTTTTTGCGGGGAAGAAGCTGAAAGCGGCCGCATCACCGAATGCGCCCGCCTTGCGCAGCTCCCTCGCCGCACCGTGTGCCTGGGCAGCGTCTTCGATCAGAAGAAGGCCATGCCGTGACGCCAGCTCTGCCAACCTCGGCATATCCGCCAACTGGCCATAGAGATGCACGGCCATGATCGCGCGGGTGCGCGGGCCAATCGCCGCTTCCACACTTATCGGATCGATGTTGAAGGTGACCGGGTCCGGTTCCACCGGTACGGGTATCAACCGGTTGTCGGTGATGGCCAGAATGGTCGCTATGAAGGTGTTGCCGGGAACGATGACTTCGTCACCTTCCTTGAGTACACCCAGTTCTTTGTATCCGCGGAGAATCAACGACAAGGCATCCAGCCCATTGCCGACACCCACGGCGTGCTGCACGCCGCAATACGAAGCAAATTCTTTTTCGAATGCGGCCAGCTCTTCACCCAGAATGTATCGGCCAGAATCGATCACGCGCGCGGCTGCCGCCTTGAGCTGATCGGCGTAACGTGCATTGATCGCCCCTGCATCGAGGAATGGGACGTTCATCGGAGCACCCATTCATAAAAGTCGTGCACGACGGCGCGCGCGCCAAAATACTCTTTCTGCGCGATCAGTCCGCCGTTGAGATGAGTTCCGTCCTCTTCCGATGAAATGCCGAAGCTGAAGTACTCCCTGTCTGCGTAGGTGCTGTTGATCAGCTCAGCCAAAAGAAAGCTGAGCGCCTCCGAGCGACGCCCGTCCTCGGACGATGCCATGTATTGCGTATGCACAGCCCTGCCAAAGTCATAGACGAGCGCGCCGGCATGCAACGCATTGCCCACGCGCGCTTCGTGCAAAACGATGTTTTGAGGAAAGCGTTTCTGCAGCAGGTACAACTCCTGCAAACTGTGTGTCGGTACAGCGTGGTGCTTGCGAAGCGCCTCGGTCAGCAGGGAATGGAATTCGGCGACATCGTCGCCCACCTGAATGCGTACGCCGGCTTTGCGCGCCTTGCTGATCGACTGCTTGCGACCTTCGCTGAAGTGAAAGGGTGCCTGCAGTGAAATTACCGACGATATATCGCGACGTTTCAGCTTGGCTCCCAATCGGTGCAATGCATACAGGTCTTCTTCTGCCGGGCAGCGGTGGAAGACATGCGGAATCGCCTTGTAGACGAGGCGTTCGACGCCCAGCGCACGATAGTGATCGCCCACCGCTTGAAAGACGGCCAGTGTCGATTCGGCTCGCAGTGCAGGGGTTGCAATGAGGCCAGCATAGGTAAGTCCGGCATGACTGATAACCTCATTGCCGCGCAGGTTCGCAGGAAAGACAGCTTCGATGTCGCCGTCGCGCTCGATCACGAGCGACGTATCGACAAAGCGATCCGCGTGATAGTCCATGTAGCCGCGTCGATGCAGAAAGTTGCCATTGCGGGAGCGACCGATCAATGCGTCCCACGCGCCGGCATCGGACGGCGCATAGGGCCTAACCGTAAACATGAGCATCGCCCGCTACGCTGGCACGTTCCATCTCGGCGACGCCGAAGCCGTCCATGCCCATGTCGTTGCCGTTGTAGAACATCAACCACTTATCGCGGTGTTCGATCATCGCCGGGTAACAGATGGTGCGCGAATCCCAGCCGCTGTCGGATAGCGAGATACCTAAGTCTTCGTCGTGACGTTCCCAGTTCACGCCATCGTCGCTGTAGGCAACACCGGGGAAGTATTCGCCGGTGGTGTTGCCGCGCGTAAAGTACATGACATATCGGTCATCGAATCGATGCACGCGCGGACGTCCAATGCGATATTCCGTGCCTCGCGGGCGCAGGCAGATATGATCATGGCGTGGGATGTTTTTCAGATCGTCCGTCTCCACGCAACGAATGTGATAACGCGGGTAGACACGGCCATCGATGTTTTCCCAGTCGTCTCCCACGGCGTACCAGAGCCGCCAGCGATTGTTCTCTCGCAGTACCGAATGCACCGCACCGATGGTGCTGCGGCCGTGCGCGCGATCGAGAATCGGAGTGTCCTGCACGCGCCGAAAATGCAGGCCGCCGTCGTGCGACAAGGCAAGACCGGTGAATGCCAGAAACTTCGCTTTCGCGACACGCTGGAAGCCGACGTAGAACAGGTATAGGCCATCCGGACCATCGATGACATCGCCGAGGATGACACCATGATCGTCGAAGCACCCGGCACGGCCGATATCCAGTACCGGTTGCTGGCTCACGCCCACTACGGATGCAGGATCGTCCGCGAGCACATCCACATAGCCGATACGACTTACGCCGTCCTCATCCCGGAAACCTGCGTAGACACGGATCACTTCGTCACTGATGCGGTACGGCGTGGGGGTCAGCGCTGAATGACGCATCCACCCGCCCACGCCATGTCGCGCAGTGTCGAAGACCAATCCCTTCTTGCTCCATGTGTGCATACGATTCAAAGCTTCACGGCGAGACTGGATTTGTCCGGGAGCGCGCGCGCGGGCGATCCCACATAGATGCGGCCTGACTCGGTATCGCGAGTAACCAGTGCGCCCGCACCAATCACGTTGTCTTCTGCGACTTTGACGTGATCGTTGAATGTCGCATTGACACCGATGAAACAGTTCTCGCCGATGTCGCAGTAACCGGAGATAACGGCATGCGATGCCACGAACACGTTGTCGCGCAAAACGGTGCGATGCCCGACGTGATTTCCACTCCACAGAATGCAGTTGTTACCGATAGTGACGAATGGCTGGATGACGTTGTTCTCGAAGATGAAGCAGTTCTCTCCCACCTCGGCATTACGCCAGACAAAAGCGCGCGAGCTCACATAGGTGGCGAGTCGGTAGCCCTTGCGTCGGGCGTCGCGATAGAGCCGCGTGCGAAGACGATTGAGCTGGCTGGCCGGTATAGCCACGAAAGCGTCGTGATCTTGCGGCGGATACGTCTCTTCCAATGTTTCGTATTCCACTACGGGACGATCCGCCAGGACCGGTTGCGACAGGTATTCGCGCTCGACGCTGAAAGCGACAACCTCGTACGGACTGTCGTGTTCGAAATATTCGCAGGCGATCTGTGCGAACTCGCCCGCACCGATAAGCACTAGCCGCCTGCGCATGCAGTCATGTCCTCCAGGTACAACATACCCCTCACCTCGCGAAGAAACGCCGCATAGTCAGTGATGTAATCGGCCGGGTCGTAAAGCTGATCCGCCAGAACCATCAGTACGCAGTCGTCGCTGAAGTTGTAGAGCTCGCGCCACACCATGCTGCCGATGAGCAATCCTTGCGTCGGATCGTCGAGTACAACTTCGACCGGCCCATTGCCATCGTCCAGCAGCATGGTCAGAGATCCGCGTAACGCCACCGCCATCTGATTGAGGTGGCGATGCGCATGCTGCCCGCGATGCACGTCGTTTTTTGTTGCGAACAGGTAATACACGCGCCGGATGTCGAAGGGCACGTTTCGATTTTCTTCCAACGCGATCAGCATGCCGCGATGGTCGCCATGCTTTTGCAACGAAATGCGTTCGATTTCCATGGTTTTAGCCAGGCTGTGAATGCGTGGAAATGACCCACGTAACTGAGTGCCGCGCTGCATACGAAAGGTTGTTGCGACGGCCGCAAGGAAAAGCGAAGGGCGCTTTTCCGTGTCAGCTAAGGGACAGAAACTATGGAATTGCGCGCGTATTCGCCTTCGCTGCGGCGCAACCTTTCATCCTTGCGCTGGCACCCACGCGCACTAGGCCGTTTTTGCTCCTCGTGATAGCACGCATGGAGCGCATGGATCGGCAGCACGCAAAGGCAGCTTGGATATGGGATGGGAGAACAAAGCTCAACCAAAGCGTGGCAGTGACGTGACTTTCCTGCGCGACTTGGAAGGTCGGTCGAACGTATCGTCGGGCTCACCCGAGCCGCAGCATGTCGCGCGCCCCAGGTCATTGGTCGTCCTGCATTGGCTCACCGTACTTTGTGTTTGCTTCGCTGCCGCCCTGATCTTGATACGGGACGAAGTCGACGGTCGTGCAGTGCGCCAGTGGTTGCTGGAAGGTCATCGACACTTCGGCTTGTTCGTCCTTATTCTGTTTTTTGTACGCGTGGTGCTTCGCTTCCGGCTCGGCAGGCTTTCGTCGGACATCAAATCTCGATTCGTCCGCATCGCCGCGACGTTGACGCACATCGCACTCTATGCACTTCTGCTCACGCTGCCGCTGCTGGGCTGGGCAACCAGTAACGCCGAAGACAAGCCGGTCCATCTATTTGGCCTGACGCTGCCCGCCCTGGTGAAAGCGGACGACGACCTGGCCGATCAGTTGCAGGCTTGGCATATCGATGCAGCGTGGATCTTGCTCGGGCTTGTTCTGCTGCATATCGGCGCTGCACTTTGGCATCACTACGTTGTGCGCGACAGCACGCTGCGCGCCATGTTGCCGAGACGTCGACGCCCATGAGTGCGCCTCGTTTGTTTATGACCACATTGGATCTGGGCAAGGAGACTGCATGTCATCTTTTCTGAGCCGGCACATGGCGCGCCGGGCAAAGGTTATTTACGCGTGGCTCGGTGTGACTGTGCTGCTGCTGTTGATGAGCACCAGCGCCCAGGCGACGCCCGCGTATGCGCGGCAGACTGGATCGGCGTGCGCGGATTGTCACGCCGGTGCATACGGTCCCGCGCTGACGCCGTACGGCATGCGATTTAAGCTCAATGGCTATACCGATACAGATGGCAATGGCACCAAGATCCCGGCGGCCATGCAGTTGACGGGCACGCGTTCCGTGCCCTCGCGTGGCCAAAGCACCAATGAATTGACCGAAGCGGATTTGTATCTGGCAGGACGCATCACGGACAACATCGGCGGCTACGTCAAGATTGAAAGCGACAATCAAGGCGACAGCAAATTCAATACCAAGCTGAGCGACGTCGATCTGCGATTTGTTGCCAAGGATCTGAATCTTGGCAGCAAGCAAGCCACGTTCGGCGTCAGCGTCAACAACAACCCCGGCTTCTCGGATGTCATTTCCGATCTGCCGGCAGCGACGCAACTGGGGCCGCCCGGCGTGACGGGCACGCTGCTCAATCCGTCCAGTCCGGACGCACTGGCCGATCGTGTTATCGGTGCGACCATGTACGGGCTTTACGATTCCGATTGGTACGGTGAGCTCGGTACGTATAACTCTTTGCCGTTGTCCGAACAGGATAATCTCGGTTACCCGCTCTCCGGCGACCCCGGAAAACTGAGCGATACCGCGTATGCGCGTTTCGCATACATGAAGGATTTGAAGAAACAGTTTTTCTCCGCTGGCATCGTCGCGTTGACGACCAAGCGACAGTTGCCGCGCTCCGGACCCAGCGACAGTCTCACCGACCTAGGTTACGACCTGACGTATCAGTATCTCGGCAACCGGGAAAACATCCTGCAGGTGGCCTACGTCAACATTCTTGAGCAACGGCGATATGGCAGCTTGCCGCCCAGCCCATTTCCCGGCGTGACGGCGCTTACGCATGGCGCTGTGCACGATCAGACATTCACCGTCACCTACACGTTCAAGCAAAGTTACGGCATCGAGTTCTCGCATATGGTGGATACGGGATCGCGCGACATTGTTCGCTATCAGCCATACGGTGTTCCAGATACCACGAGCAATTTGTTGACGGTGTTCTGGACGCCGTTCGGCAAGGACGATTCGTTTACGACCATCGCAAACCTGAAGCTCTCCGCGACGTGGTTCCGCTTCAGCAAATTCAATGGCAGCACCTTGAACATTTTTGGCGTGGGTCCGGGTGCTCTGGTCACGAACGCGAATGATCTGAATGCGTTCTCACTGACAGCAAGCGTGGCTTTCTAAAAACGTAAACAGGAGTCAGCAAGTGAGCAAGTCATCGAAAGCGTCTTTCCTGCGGTGTATGGTTGCCGCAAGCGTGTATATCGGAGGAATCGCGATTTCCCCTTTTGCCTTTGCCGGTGATCCTGGCGCCGGTGCAGATGTTTTCAAACAGGAATGCGCCGAATGCCACAGCGTGAAGGAAGGGCGCAACAAGAAAGGTCCGAGCCTGTTTGGCATCGTGGGGCGTAATTCGGGCAGCATTGCCGACTACCATTATTCGGATGCGGTGCAGCAGGACCACTGGGTGTGGACCGCGGACAAACTGCACAGCTATCTGTCGCAACCGGCGAAAAAGACCAACCCCGGTACCAAGATGAAATACGACGGCCTGACCGATCCCAAACAACTGGACGATCTCATCGCATATCTGAGCACCTTGCATTGATGACATTCCCTTGTCGTCGCAGATCGACTATAAGCCCGGAGTATTATCTACGGGGCAGCGATCCTGCATCTGACTAAGTAGAGCTATGGTGGAGCGTTGTCTTTCACGTGCGCCTATGACGTCGTGCCGGTATCGCGCACGGCTGGCGTCGCTCGTTCTCGCTTTCGTCACGATGCTTATGTGGTTACCGCTGCATGCGCAGACATCCGGCGTCACGGGCGCGGTCGGCATCAGCTCGGAGTTGGTCGACCGCGGTCTGGCGGTGTCGCCGCCCACGCCTATTGTGCAAGGCGCTTTGTCATGGACATCGCCCAGCGGCTGGTCGCTGGGTGCGTCGGCGGCGACGGAAATCCGGTCGCCGGGAAAGGTCTCCGAAGCGCTGGTGCAGGTGTCCAAGTACTGGTCGCTTTCCAATGAGTGGCAGATGCGCGGCAGCGTGCTTTATTACGATTACCCTGGGAACGCGCGCGCCAAGTACTTTGACCGGAGCGAAGCAAGCGTCGACTGGATTTACCGCGACATCCTTACTTTCGGGCTCTCCGGGATCTGCCTTACCAACGGCGACGAACACCAGCCGCGCGGGGCTGCGGATGTGAATTTCCACTGGCCGCTGGCCTGGCATTTCTCGGTTTCGGCTGGGGTCGGGGTCGCCCAATCCCTCCTTTCCCCGTATGGTCCCAACGGTTATGGCCACGCCAGCGTCTACCGCTATGGCCAACTGGGCGTAATCTGGAGCTACGGGCCGTGGCGGATGGAGCTCGATCGCGTCGCCGCCGACCCGGGGTCACACCGGCAGTGGGGCAACCTGGTTGCATCCCCTTGGGTGGGCACGATTTCCTGGTCATTTTGATCCAAAGGGCAACCTTCCGGCACCGATAAGGCACCTACGACGCCGACCGATGCCATCGGATGACCCCTCCGAGCCCTATGAACGAAGCAGATATTGACGCCGATACCAACGACCGCATGCTGCTCCAGCGCATGGCGGCCGGGGACCGTGTTGCGCTGGCGACGCTGTATCACAGCTACCACGGCAGGTTGTGTCGCTTCCTGTCGCGGTTGACCCGCCGTGCCGACGTGATCGAGGAAGTGATCAACGACTGCCTATGGATTGCGTGGCAAAAAGCGGGCGATTTTCGCGGCGACTCGCGCGTGTCCACATGGATCATGGGCATCGCTTATCGCTGCGGCCTGAAAGCATTGCGGCAGCGTGGCGATGAGCCGGTGGAGGACGACAACATACCGGAAGACCGCATACCGTCGACGCATCCGGACGAAGATCGCGAACTGCGCGACTGGCTGGCCAAAGGCCTCGATCGCCTGACTGCCGATCAGCGCGTAGTGATCGAACTGGTTTACGGCGTGGGCCACACGCTGGAGGATGTCGCAACCATCATGGGTTGTCCGGTCGGTACCGTGAAAGCGCGCCTGTTCCATGCGCGCGTAAAGCTGCGCAACGTACTTCCAGCGTTGGCGGGAGATTCCATCACTTTGAAAGAGAACGTGCCATGACCTTTCCCATGGATACCAGCCAGGATTGCCTCCGCGCCTGGGAGGCAATGCCCTGGGTATTGCAAGAAAGTGCCGCGCCCGAGCAAAGCGAGTGGCTGAAAGGTCACTTGGCGCATTGCGAATCGTGCCGCGCGGAATTCAATCAGCAGAACCGCCTGCGGCTTGCCATGTCGTTGCCGACCGACGTTCGGGTCGATGCGCATGCCGGGTTACAGCATCTGATGAATCGTATCGATGCATCCGAGCACGATGCAACGCCTTATCGCATGCGTGCCGGCAACTGGCTGGCGCGTGGACTGGTGGCGGCCGTGTTGATCCAGGCCATCGGTATCGGCGCGCTCGGCGCAAAGCTGTATTCCTCCGGCGAAAGGCCCGTCTATCACACGTTGAGTCAACCAGCGGCACCGGTCGGCGCAGGTGCGATCCGCGTCGTGCCGGATGCAAACATGACGCTGACCGACTGGGACGCGCTGTTGCATACGCTGCACTTGCAGGTAGTGGCTGGACCCAATGACGTGGGTGCCTATACCGTTGCACTCGTGAACAACCCGTCCAACACTGAGCAAACCGTGCAGCAACTGCGTGCCACGCGAGGCATCCGACTGGCGGAGCCCATCGCTTCCACACCATGAAACATCGCTTCATCATGCTCGTCATGGCCATGCTGGCCTTGTCTGCCTGCGTGCAATCTCCCGTGATATCGACCCCGAACAACCACGCCAGCGCGATTGAACCTGCAGCAACAAGTGTGTCCTCGATGAATAGCCAGCGCGACATCGTGCTGGCCGTTGCGAACCCGGTCGAACCACCGGCGACGCACGCCGGTTCCACCTTGTTGGGTTACACGCCGCCCAGTTTCTATGGCGCAGGTCAGCGCGCCGTTTCCGATCTGACGTCGTTGAAGCAGAGCTATGGGCTGCGCGAAGTGTCTGGTTGGCCGATCAAGGCGCTCAATGTTTATTGCGTCGTCCTGGAAATGCCACCGGGCGTCTCGCGCGATGACTTGCTGAAAAGGCTAACCAAAGACAGTCGCGTAAAACTCGCGCAACCGCTGAACGATTATGCCGTCTACTCTGACGCGACACCGCCCGATTCAACCCACTACAACGATCCGTATGTGAATCTGCAGCGTGGCTTCGTCGAAACGAATGCCGCGATTGCTCAGACGGTGAGTCAGGGTGATGGTGTGCACATTGCCGTGATCGACACTGGCGTGGACACATCGCATCCCGATCTGAAAGGCCGCATCCACGATATGCAGAATTTGGTGGATGACAGCGCCGCATCGTTCAATCACGACAGTCACGGCACCGAAGTGGCTGGCATTATTGCGGCCGACGCCGACAACCATCAAGGCATCGTCGGCATCGCGCCGAAAGCGACACTCAGCGTGTACAAAGCATGCTGGTACGACACCGCGGATGCCGGTGCGCGCTGCAATACATTCACGCTGGCCAAGGCGCTGGCGGCGATCATCGATACCGATGCACGCATCGTCAATTTGAGTCTTGGCGGCCCTGCCGATCCACTGCTGGATAAATTGCTCGATCAGCTGTTGGATCAGGGGCGCATTATCGTGACCGCATTGCCGCCAAGCGGAAATCTCGATGGATTTCCGGATAGTGCGCCCGGCGTCATTGTTGTGCGTGTCAGCGGAACATCCCAGGCGCCAGCGGGCATTGTCAGCGCGCCAGGCACTGACATTCTGACGACACAACCCGGTGGCGGCTACGACTTCACATCGGGATCGTCCATGGCAGCCGCACACGTCAGCGGTATTGTTGCGTTGATGCTTTCGCTCAAACCCAGGCTAGACGCACAGCAAGTGCATGATGTGCTGCTTCGAAGTAGCAAGGTTTCCAATGGCATGCTGCAGGTGAACGCCGCCTCGGCCGTCGCTGCGCTACACGACACGCAGAACGTCAATCACTGATCCCCTTTTTTGTCGTCAAAAAATCCCCCGAAGGAAATAAGCGGTGAATGCTGCCTTCTCTTTGCAAAACTCCCCTGAAGTTCTCCGCCCGATGCCCGATGTCGCTACCCAGGTGCAACCGCATCTGGCTGGCGCGCTGGACTGGGTAGGCATGGATGGCATCGAAGTGCCGGTGCGCTTCGACGCGGGCGACGGCGATGTGCAGCGATCGAGTGCGCAGGTCGGTGCCTTCGTCA
>NZ_DATHMR010000037.1:0-14813 GCF_035486915.1 Dyella sp.
TTTGCAGATAAATAGCTGCACGATATCTGTGCCCTGGATGTTGCTTCAAGGAAGAACACTCGTGAAGAGAATTTCGTCTGCAGTCCACCTTGTCGCTTGTCGCGACTCACGCCTTGAACGTTCTATGTTTCGATACGAAACGTGCTGCCAACTGGCGGGCGTCGGTCGATGAATGCCGTTATCTCCATCAAAGAAAAAGTCAGTTACGGCTTGGGCGACATGGCAAGCCATATCGGATTGGACAATGTCATTATCTTTCTGACTTTTTACTACACCGACGTGGTAGGACTTCCTGCTGCGTTTGTGGGAACACTGTTTTTGTTGGCGCGCGCGGCAGATGCGATTATCGATCCGGCCATGGGACTCGTGGCGGATCGCACCCATTCACGGTGGGGAAAATTTCGTCCCTATCTTTTGTGGCTCGCAGCTCCCTTTGGCTTGAGCTGCATGTTGACGTACGCCGTACCGGTTTCGCTTTCACTCAGCGGGAAAATGGTATTCGCGTCCATCACCTATTCGTTCATGATGTTGATGTACACCGCCATCAATATCCCGTATTGCTCCATTGGCGCAGTCATTACGGGGGACGATCAACAACGCATTTCGTTGCAATCCTATCGTTTCTTCCTTGCGACGTTAGGCGGAGCTCTGTCCACCTTCTTCATGATGCCGTTGGCTGAATATATTGGCGGAGCCAATAAATTGATGGGCTACCGCTGGGCGATGGGTGTTATGGCAACTCTCGCTATCGCGATGTTTCTTGTGTGCTTTGCCAATACACGTGAGCGCATCAAGGCAAAAGCCGGCCACGACAATTTCCTGACCGACTTGCGCGATTTGCTGCGCAATGATCAATGGCGCGTGGTGGCGTTGCTGGTACTCACCAACATTTCGTTCGGCGTCATACGCCTTGGCGCCATGATGTATTTCGCCACCTACTACCTAGGTGATGCCCATTATTTTCAATGGTTGCTTGGTGCTCACATTGCAGGCAAAGCGGTGGGGAGCCTATTGTCCAAATCTTTGACGCTAAAGCGCAGCAAGGCGAAGGCCTTCGCCCTTTGCGCGGTGATTTCCGGAATTTTGAGTATCGCCATCTTCTTCGAACCGAAATCCGTAATACTTTTTGTCGTAACGACTTTTATCGTTTCAATCTTCTATCAGGCCGCCCTTACTTTGATGTGGGTCATGATGGCGGATGTCGCCGATTACGGTGAACGCGTGCAAGGCAAGCGCATGGACGGCACGATGTTTTCCACGCTGCTTGCCGTGCTGAAGATGGGAATGGCCATCAGCGGTGCAGTAGTCGGATGGGCGCTAGGGTTGAGCGGTTACGTGGCCAATGCCACTACACAGAATTCCGTGGCGATGCATTGCATCGTGGCGCTGTTTACGTTCGTTCCCGGCCTTGTTGCACTGCTCGGCGTGGTCGTCCTGCGCTGGTACAGGCTCGATGACAGGCCATTGCCTGACCTGCCGGTGACCACTCGCGCCCTGCCCAGTGACGCATGAAGTGAAGAGATGACGATGAGTGAGTTGATAGACAACGAGAACAGTATTGGCTGGCGTTTCAATCGGCAAACGCTGCTGATCGAACCATGGGGCAGAAACAGCTTGCGCGTTCGCGCCTCTTGCCTGCCGACATTCAAGGACGAAGACTGGGCACTCTTGCCACCGCATCCCTACCAAGCAGATATTGTCCGCGGCAAGGAATCGTTGTCGATCGTCAACGGCAACATCAAGGCCGTGCTCAACATTAAGGGTCAGCTCGCGTTCTATAACGCGCGGGGTGAGTTGCTGCTGGAAGAGTTTTGGCGTCAGCGCACGACGGTGGGTATCGGTGGCGTGGAGAAGGGCCAAGACAAGTATATAAGCGCACTAAAGTTCGAGGCGCGCGAATTCAAGCCGATACCTGGAGGAAAGCATCAGCTTACTGTCCGTTTCGAATCCCGGGCGGGCGAAAAAATATTCGGCATGGGTCAATACCAGCAGCCGTGGCTGGATTTGAAGGGCTGCACGCTGGAGCTCGCGCAGCGTAATTCCCAGACCAGCGTTCCATTCATGCATTCCAGTCTTGGATACGGATTTTTCTGGAACAATCCGGCGATCGGCGAGGCGAGCTTTGCCAAAAACCACACACAGTGGACGGCTAAAGTTACCGACCAGCTGGATTATTGGATTACTGCAGGCGATACGCCTGCCGAAATTACTCGCCAATATGCAGAAGCAACTGGCAAGGCGCCCATGATGCCTTCGTTTGCGACCGGTTTCTGGCAGTGCAAGTTGCGTTATCGCACGCAGCAGGAAGTGCTGGATGTTGCCCGTGAATATAAACGGCGCCAGTTGCCGCTGTCAGTGATTGTCATCGATTTCTTTCATTGGCCCAATCAGGGGACATGGTGTTTCGATCCCAGAGACTGGCCCGATCCCAAGGCAATGATCGACGAACTCAAGTCGCTCGGGATAGAGACGATGGTATCGGTCTGGCCCACGGTGGACAGCCGTACCTCCAATTATGTGGAGATGCAGTCCAAAGGCTATCTGGTATCCACCGAACGCGGCGTGTCGGTCAATCTGGACTTCATGGGCAACACGACTTTCTTCGATGCCACGCATCCGGATGCGCGCCGTTATGTGTGGGAGAAGGTCAAGCAAAATTATTACGACCTCGGCATACGGCTTTTCTGGCTGGACGAAGCCGAGCCGGAATATCGCGCCTACGACTTCGACAATTATCGTTATCACTTGGGACCGGTACTTGAAGTAGGGAACATCTATCCGCGCAAATTTGCCGAAGGCTTCTACGATGGCCTGCGCCAACAAGGCGAAACCGGCATCGTCAATCTGGTGCGTTGCGTCTGGGCCGGGAGCCAACGTTATGGAGTGCTTGCATGGTCCGGCGACGTCCATTCCTCGTTTCACGCGTTACGCAACCAACTCGCGGCGGGTCTCAATATGGGGCTAGCGGGCATTCCCTGGTGGACGACGGACATCGGTGGCTTTCAGGGTGGCAACGTCAACGATCCCGCCTTCCACGAATTACTCATCCGATGGTTCCAGTGGGGTGTTTTTTGTCCGGTTTTCCGCTTGCACGGCTATCGCGAGCCACAAATCAAGCCCTCTGACATGTGGCGTGATGGCATTCCGCAGTGTGACAGCGGTTCGCCGAACGAAATCTGGAGTTATGGAGAACAAAACTTCCAGATCATGCGTCACTGGTTGCTGGTACGAGAAAGATTGCGGCCTTACATCGAAACATTGATGGCGAATGCTCATGCGACCGGCGATCCCGTCATGCGACCGATGTTCTACGATTTCCCCAAGCAAGCGCAGAGCTGGCAGGTGGAAGATCAATACATGTTCGGCGCGGATATTTTGGTTGCTCCTATCCTCCATGCAGGCCAAAACTCACGAAAGGTGTGGCTGCCCGAAGGCGAGACATGGGTCGGCATGGACGGTGAACGCATTGAAGGCGGCCAATGGATTACCGCGCGAGCTCCGCTGGAAAGCATTCCTTTCTATGCCCGGGCGGGTACGTCGGTGTTGGTATCTCTGTTTGCTGCGTAACACCACAGTGGCGAATACGGTCGAGAAAAAGGCTGGGGCAAATGGCGCTTAGATAGCGCCATTTGGCGCCAAGTTGGGTAGCGTGTATGCAACTTGTCAATGCATCGGCTGCCTAGCGTCAGCCGGGCTCGCGATTGAGCGCTTCATACCATGTGGCTGCCGCATGAACGATGTCAGCTAGCGGTTTCGTTGCGTCGACGATCAACGTCAATGGCTCTCCAACGGGTGGCTCCAGAGCTGCATATTGGCTTTCCATCAAGATGGGCGGCATGAAGTGGCCGCTACGTTCTCTTACGCGCTGCTCGGCGATGTTGCGTGGCAAATCCAGGAAGACAAAGCCCGGCGCTGGGACGGCTTGGCGCAGGTGTTGCCGGTAACGGTATTTGAGCGCTGAGCACGCCAAAACCGCACGTTTGTGTTCGCCATAGGCGCACTGCAGTTCCTCGGCGAGCCGATCGAGCCAGTCGGCGCGATCGGCGTCATCGAGCGGCACGCCGTTCTTCATTTTCGCTACGTTCTCTTCCGGATGAAATGCATCGCCCTCGATCAAATAACCGTCCAGCCTCATGGCGAGCGCCGTAGCGATGCTGGATTTGCCCGAACCTGCAACACCCATAACAACGACTGCAATTTTATTTTCCTTCATAGATGATTTTCCTATACCGAGCACGTTGCTGTGTTTGTCTTCACATTGCGTTCTGCAATGTGATTCTGGATTCTTCCATTTTGCTTTTTTGAACAAAAAGGATGTCAGGAAAAATCCAACATTCCATGTAGTCTGAAGCTGTAAATAAAGGCGCTTGGTGCCTTGTTAGCAGAGAGGCGTTTACCCGTATGAGTGCCGGGTATTGCACATGCTCATTCCATGCTTCTGCGCTTTCGCCACGGTATAAATCGGCGAGATGTGGATAAATGCCTTGATATCCGTATGTTTTACACGACAACAGTCACGGGTTCACTAGCGAATATTGTTTCGATCGGTCGTTGGCCAATGAAAAATTGATCAAAAAATTTCGATATTTTTTTGCTGCGTTGTGCCATGTGGCAATCGAGGCAAGATTGGTAGCGTTGACGGCTCCTTATGGCTTTTGGCTTAAAGGCTTGTGTGCCAGCCGGGAAGCCAGGGCAAATTTGAAGATGGATCATTGGAGCTTCACACATGCAACGGATGGCCGGAGCAGCACTGTCGCTTGGTTTTTTGGTTGTCGCTTCATATAGCACCACGACCCACGCGCAAAATTTTAGTGAAAATAATTATCTGACTGGCGGTTGGGATGGTCTGCGCGAGCAGTGGTATGACAAGGGTGTTGACGTCAGTGTGAAGTACATGGGTGACTTCGCTCACAACATTACGGGTGGCAAGCGCCAGGTAAGCTCTTATACCGATCAGATACGTTTCGGTGCCTACCTTGATCTTGGCAAACTGATGTCTTGGAAGGGAGCGACATTTCGTCTGGAAATCGTCGACCGCAACGGCGATCAACTCAACCAACAAGCCGGGTTACCTACTTTGATGCAGTTTCAGGCCATTCACGGCAACGGCTCCGTGGCGCGCTTGACCCAGTTCTCGTTGGAACAGAATTTGTTTGATGATCACATGAGCATCAAGCTTGGCCGTCTTTACGCTACCGCCGATTTCTTTTCGTTTCCGTGTGCATTCGAAAACCTGAGCTTTTGTGGCGCGTTACCCGGATATATCAGCAACGGCTGGTATTCGAACCCGCTCAGCAATTACGGTGCCGTAGCGGTATTCAAGCCAGCAAGCGAGTGGCGCTTCAAGTACGGCGTCTACGACGTCAATCCACAAAACCGTAGGCGTGATCAAGGCCTCAGCCTAATTACCCGTGGCAAGAGCACGGGTAAGGAAACCCTTGGTGAGGTGGAGTACATGCCCCATTTTGGCGATGGTCTCGACGGTGATTATCGCGCCGGTGCGTTTCACAACAGCTCAAGCTATTTCTATGTTGTTGGCGCGGATGGATTGCCCGCCGATTACACGTTACTCCCCCGGCCGCGGGTTGGCAGCGAAAATGGCTATTACTTCCGAGGCGAGCAGCAACTCGTCGGTCGCGCGGATGCGAATGGCTTGCGTGTATTTTTCAACTATTCACATTCCGATGCCGATATCAGCACGTTGGATCAGTTGGTGTCTGCAGGCTTCTGGTGGACAGGGTTGCTCCCTTCGCGTCCCAGTGATCGCCTGGGCGTGGCTATTGGGCGTAATCATGTAAACGGTAAAGTGACTGCGGCGCAGCGCCAATACGATGCAGCGCTGCCGGCAGGTTCTTCGCTGCACATTCCCGTGCAGGGCAACGAATATCCCATCGAGCTGAACTATACGTTCCAGATCAGCCAAGCAGCATCGTTCATGCCTGTGATGCAATACGTTCGTAATGCGAATGGTGTCGGCGGACAAAATGGCCTGGTTCTCGGCGCTCGCGTCACGCTCGTGTTTTAGTCGATTTTGTGTGAATCGTGGATTCTGCGATCACACGCTGCGATGCGCGTCTTGTGCGAAAAATTTTGCCATCTCGCGTCCAAAGCAAATGAATAGTCGCCGCTGACTTCGGCGACAGCAATTCGTCGAGTGATGCGATCTAAAGGTGGAGCGCCTGCGTGCCACATCGGTTGGCTGCACGCAGGCGCAGTGGAAAATTATCGTAGCGCAGCTGCCAATTTGCGTTCGAAGTCATCCTGCTCGTTATCTTCCTCCGCGAGCATGATTTCCACAGATGCCAGCGATGCACGTCGCATCGGTTTTTCATCCATGCGGTTGAGGGGCGATTGCCGCAATGCATTGAGCGGCATCACGGTCAGATCAAACGGTAGGTTGTCAGCGGCAAAGAGCAGTACCGGAAACTCGGCTTGTTCTTCACGGCTGATGCGAAGACGGCGCGTTTGAGTTTCAACCGGCACGCCATGTTCGTGCAGGTAGATACCGACAGCTTCAGGATCGTCGCTAAAAACGTGCAGGCACACGGCAGAGTGCGAATCGGCCGTGCCTTCGAGTACTGCACCGACAAGGCGCGGTTCAAAACGTTGAAGGAATCGCATGGCGTCGACCGCTGCTTCGCGTCGAGCCCTCAGGAGTTGCGGTTGGCTGTCAGCCTGGAACAGCCGTTGATGTTCACGCAATGCTTCTTCGATTTCGTGATTGCGCGGTAAGGCTTGTTCGTCGAGTACGCCTAGTCGTTCGGCGGCTTTGCGTTTGGCGTGGTGGAAGTCGCGAATTCCGTGCTCACTCATCAGGCGCGCCGCTTCTTGTGCGACGCGTAACCGATTGCGCTGTACACGGTCGTGTGCGTGGATGCGGTGGTGTTCACCTCGTGCCATGCCCCGGCCCTCTCTTGCAGCGTCGAGGCAAGACTACCGGAAAATTAGAAAATGTCGTTAGCCTGCTGCTGATCCTGGTTTTGCTGCTGTTGCTGTTGGGCCATGTTGTGCAGGCGGTCGATGTCCTCGACCTTGAAGATCTCCGACATGGCGCCCGGATCGCCCGTTTCGGTCGGCAGGCCGCTCTGGTTGTTGATCTGAAGCGTGGTGATACCCGGCGGCATGGCCAGGCTGTTTTGCGGGAGACCCTTCATCACCTCGCCGACGTAGTCGATCCAGATCGGCAACGCCGCCTTGGCGCCAAATTCACCTTTGCCCAGCGAACCGAAGTCGTCGAAACCGACCCAGACCGCCGTCGACAGATCGCCGTTGAAGCCGACGAACCAAGCGTCGCGGTGATCGTTCGTCGAGCCGGTTTTGCCGGCCAGATCCGGGCGATTGAGCACTTTCGCCGCGTAGCCGGTGCCCAGCGGGTTGGTGATCACGTCTTTCATCATGGAGGTGATGAGGTAATCGTTGCGGATGTCGATGACGTGCGGTGCCAGCACCGGCGCTGCCTCACCGCCGTGAGCGTCTGCGGGCAGCACGGTTTCACCTGCGGTCGCCACACTGGCCGCGACAGCCGGCGCGCTGGAAGAGGCGCTTGCCGATACGCCGTTGGTCAGCATGCTGGCCGGCGGCGGGGCCGGTGGCGTGTTTTGCAGCAGGCGAGCCTGGCAGTTGTTGCAGGCGCGCGCTGGATTGGCCACATACACCGCTTTGCCATCGCGATCGTCGATCTCGCTGACGAAGTAGGGCGTGATCAGGTAACCGCCATTGGCGAACACGGCGTAACCACGCGCCATGCTGAGCGGCGATACCGAAGCGGTGCCGAGCGCCATCGACAGATTGTTCGGCAACGCATCGAGCGGAAAACCGAAGCGCGTGATGTATTCGCGGGCATAACGCACGCCAATGGCATCAAGCAAGCGAACGGAGACGAGGTTCTTCGATTCCAGCAGCGCTTCGCGCAGTCGCATGGGGCCGGCGAATTTGTCGTCATCGTTGCTGGGTGTCCAGAGTCCATTGGGTTGCGATGGATCGGGCAATGCGAGCGGCGCGTCGTTGATGATCGAAGCGGTCGTGAAGCCACGCTCGAACGCCGCTGAATACAGGAACGGCTTGAAGCTCGAACCCGGTTGGCGAGCAGCCATCACGACGCGGTTGAATTTGCTGCGCGAGAAGTTGAAACCGCCGACCAACGACTGGATCGCGCCATCTTCCGGGCTGAGCGACACCAGCGCGGCCTGCGCCTTCGGAATCTGCGTAAGCTGCCAGTTGCCCTTGTCGTCACGGATCACGCGAATGACGTCGCCGACCTTCAACACCGTGTCGACGGCCTTTGGCTCTGCGCCCACGTGGCTATCGCTGATATACGGGCGCGCCCAGCTCATGGCATCCAGGCCGAGTTTTATCGTCTGATGATCGAGCAGGAACACTTCGGCTTCCGATGTCGTGGCGTGGGTGACCACTCCCGGGACCAATCCGGCCACATCCGAATAGCTGGAAAGGATGTTGTTGTAGTCGGACTCGCCGGCATCCGCGGAGAGCTCTTCATGGGCTTCCGGGCCGCGCCAGCCATGGCGGTGATCGTAGATGGCCAGACCATCGCGCACGGCTGCCACAGCGGCAAGTTGACGGGTGCTGATCAGCGTGGTCTTGACGACGTAACCCTCGGTCAGTGCGTCGTTGCCGAGACGATCCAGTGCCTGAAGTCGAGCCATTTCAGCCAGATACGGTGCATCGACCTGGATGGGCTGCTCGTGCGGCGCCGCGTTTTCCGGCGTGTTGATAGCTTCGGTGTACTGGGCATCATTGATGTACTTGTGCTCGCGCATCTGGCCAAGCACCCAATTGCGCCGCGCGGTCAGGCGCGGGACGTTGGTCAGCGGATTGACCGCCGAGGGCAGCTGGAAGGTCGAAGCGATGGCCGCACACTGGGCAATTGTGAGCTGATCCAGCTTTTTGCCGTAGTAATACTCCGCGGCGGCCGCTATGCCGTACGAACGGTGCCCAAGGAACATCTTGTTGAGATAGAGCTCCAGGATCTGATCCTTGCTGAACTCGTTCTCCATGCGCAGTGCGATGAACATCTCCATCAATTTGCGCGAATAAAGCTTCTGCGGGCTCAGGAAGAAGTTGCGCGCCACCTGCTGTGTAATCGTGGAGCCGCCCTGTGTTTTGTTGCCGCCCGAGGCCACCACATGGAAGCCCGCGCGCATCACGCCGCGCCAGTCCACGCCCGGGTGGGTATAGAAGTCTGCATCCTCGGCGGACAGCACGGCATGCTTGACCATGTCCGGTACTTGGTCGATGGAGACGGGAATACGGCGGGTCTCGCCAAAGGTGGCGATCAGTTTGCCGTCGGCGGTCAGGACCTGCAGGGGGACCTGCATGTGGTAGTCCTTAAGCACCGCCACCGAGGGGAGGCGGGGAGCGACCAGCCAGTAAGCAACCCCTGCGGCTAAGGCAATCAGCAGAAGTCCGCTAAAGCCCAGAATAAGGACCCAGCGCAGGAGGGCCTTGAGAATTCGCGTCATGTGAGTGTAGCGAGACCTGAGTCAAAACAGCTCAGAGTATAGATGTAGCAGTATGTGCAACATGAGTGACGGATTATCAAAACCTTAATCGCGACATCTGGCGGGTTGGCTCAAATGTGTCGCCCATCACGCCAAAAGTCTCGAAGAAGATCGCGTAGGCCGTTGCTATTGCGTTAATTTTTCGATCTAATGGCCCGGCAATCCCGCCAACCATAGGCGGAAGCACCAGGGGTCAAGGGGGAATCATCGTGGGGCTCTTAACACCCAAGAAGCCGCCGCTCGTCGGTGTCGACATTAGCTCGACGGCCGTCAAGCTGCTGCAGCTCAGCCAAGCCGGCGGGCGCTATCGCGTAGAACATTACGCGATCGAACCGCTGCCCCCTAACGCAGTCGTCGAGAAGAACATCGTCGAGGTCGAAGCCGTTGGCGAAGCCATTCGCCGGGCGCTTGCGCGCTCGGGTGCGAAGGTGAAGCACGCTTCGGCTGCTGTTGCCGGATCAGCGGTGATCACGCGCATCGTTCCCATGGCTGCAGAGCTTTCCGAAGACGATCTGGAAAGCCAGATCATGGTGGAAGCGAATCAGTACATCCCGTATCCGATCGAGGAAGTAAGCCTCGACTTCGAAGTACTGGGCCCGGTGCGCGACAACCCCGAAATGAATAACGTGCTGCTCGCGGCATCGCGCACGGAAAACGTCGATATGCGCGTTGCGGCGCTCGATCTGGGCGGTCTTACCGCCGAGATCATCGATGTCGAAGCGTTCGCGATGGAAAACGCGTTCACGATGATCGCCGATCAGTTGAACGTGGGTCGCGACGCGCTTGTCGCCGTCGTCGACGTCGGCGCAACGATGACCACGCTCTCCGTACTCAAGAACCAGCGCACCATTTATTCGCGTGAGCAGGTTTTCGGCGGCAAGCAGCTTACCGATGAAATCATGCGCCGCTATGGCCTTTCTTACGAGGAAGCGGGCCGCGCAAAGCGCAAGGGCGGTTTGCCGGAGTCGTACGAAGCCGAAGCACTGCAGCCGTTCAAGGAATCGTTGGTACAGCAGATCAGCCGCTTGCTGCAGTTCTTCTACGCCGGTAGCGAGTACAGCAAGGTCGATCAGGTCGTGCTGGCTGGCGGTTGCGCGTCCATCGACGGCATCAACGCGATGCTTGAGGAGCAACTCGGTTTGCCGTGCGTCGTCGCCAACCCGCTGGCGCGCATGTCGCTTTCCAATCGCGTGCAGGCGCAGTCGCTGACTCAGGATGCTCCGGCACTGATGATTGCAGTCGGCCTCGCGATGAGGAGCTTCGACTGATGGCACGCATAAACCTACTTCCGCACCGCGCTGCGACACGCAAACAACGTGAGCGCGACTTCTTTGTCCAGCTTGCCATCACAGCCGCGGCTGCGATTGGCTTCATGGTCCTCTGGAACATCTGGATGGGCATGCGCGTGGACAATCAGAACGATCGCAACGCTTACCTGCAGGATCAGATCAAGCAGGTGGATGCACGCCTGACCAAGATCGACGATCTGGAAAAGGTTCGTGCGCAGCTGCTTGCACGCAAACAGATCATTGAGCAGTTGCAGGCCAATCGCTCCCAAATGGTCCATTTGTTCGACGAATTGGTTAAGACCGTTCCCGGCAGCGCCCGCTTGACGTCCATCAAGCAGGCTGGCGATCAGATGACGCTGAGCGGTGTCGCGCAATCCAACGCCAGCGTCGCCCAATACATGCGTAACATCGAGGCCTCGCCATGGATGGGGCCGACCGATCTGAGCAAGACTGAAAACAGTCACGATGCATCGCGTATGCCTTATAGCTTTGGTCTGACTGTCGCCTTGCAGCGTCCCAAACAGGACGATGGCAGCGGGCTCGGCACATCGCCGGCTGCATCCAGCAGCACAGGTTCTTTGATGAATTCGCCAGTCAATATGACGGCTCCCCAGACCAATCAGACTGTGCCGACGACGAACTCGCAGACACCTAATCCATCAGGTGCGCCAGTCAAGGGAGGAGCCAAGTAATGAAACTCCTCGATGATTTGAAGAATCTGGACCGCAACAACATTGGCGGTTGGCCGAAGTCGGTAAAAAATTTCTTCAAAGTATTGCTCTTCGTAGTCATAGTGCTGGCTGGCTGGTATTTCATCATCAACCCGCAGCAGGACACGTTGCAGAACCTTGCTTCCAAAGAGGAGCAGCTGAAGAAAGAGTTCTCAGAGAAGCAGGCAAAGTCCGTCAATCTGGAAGCATTGCAGCAGCAGCTCGACGAGATGAAAGACATGCTGCGTCAATTGCTGCGCCAGCTGCCCAGCAGAACAGAAATGCCTGAGTTGCTGGTGGATGTCTCTCAAACTGCGCTTTCTGCCGGTCTTCAGCAGGAATTGTTCCAGCCAGGCGTGGAAGTGCCAAAAGATTTCTACGCAGAAAAACCCATCCAGCTGAAGATGATTGGCACCTATCATCAGTTTGGTACGTTTATCAGTGGCGTCGCTTCATTACCGCGCGTGGTGATTTTGACCATGCATGATGTTTCTCTCACCCCGCTAAACAAACCTGAGAAGGGTGCCGAGCCTGGCCCAAATCAGCTTCTCGTATTGCAGGGTACGGTAAAAACTTACCGATACCTCGATGATTCGGAGACGGGTGACACTGCTGGCAAAGCGAAGAACAAGAAGCCAGGGGGGCGGAAATGAAAATCATGACTGCCAAGAAGCCCATGCATCTGGCCAAATTGCTTCTGCTCGCTGGCGTAGCATTAACGCTCGCTGGCTGCACACGCGGTATGTCTGATCTGCGCGATTGGGTTGCGCAGGAGAAGGCCAAGCGGGGAGCGCCGATACCGCCACTTCCTGTGATCAAGACGTTCGAGACGTTCATTTACAACGACCAGGACAAACGCGATCCGTTCAGTCCGAGCGCTGACGAACTAAATGAAAACAACGGGCCGCGACCGGATGAAGGACGAGCGAGACAGCCTTTAGAGGCTTTCTCTCTGGATAGTTTGAAGATGGTTGGCAGCATCGGTTCGGGCGCCAACATGGAGGCGTTGGTCAAGGACCCCATGGGCGTCATTCACCGCGTCCATGCAAATGAATACATGGGCCAGAACTACGGCCGTATCACTGGCATCAGTGGTGACAAGGTCGACCTGGTCGAATTGGTTTCCAACGGCAACGGCGGCTGGATGGAACGTCCAGCCAGCATCGCGCTCGCTGCGAACGCGACGAAATAGGAATACAGGGGCTGATGCAATGACCAAATCAATCAAACCAGTCCGGAGCCGAGCCATGCACCTGGCCAGCCGTTGCCTGACGACCGTCATCATGCTGGGCGCCGCTACGTGGGCCAGTGCCGCCGCGGCGACCACGCTTCAGGACATCACCTACAAATCCCTTCCGGGGGGTCGGGTGGAGCTTCACCTGAACTTCGACAGCAGTCAGGTGCCCCAGCCCCGTGTCTTTACGACGGACAACCCGCCGCGCATCGCCATCGACTTGCCAGATACCGTGAACAACGCTTCGCGGCATCAGGACATCGGTGTCGGCACCACGTCCGGTGTGTCGGCGGTGTCGGCAGATGGCCGTACCCGCGTCGTGATCGAACTGATGCAAGCATCGACTTATAAGTCCCATGTCGAAGGCAACAGCCTCGTGCTGGTCGTGAACAATGGCAGCGCACTTCAGCCGGTGACAACAGCCTCTGCTGTTGACCCGTCAAAGGCACTTCCATCCGCCATGAACGGGCCGGCGATCACCAACATCGACTTCCAGCGTGGAACCAATGGTGCTGGCCGCGTGCTGATCAATTTCAACGGTGCTGGTGCCAATGCCAACATGCACAGCCAGAATGGCAACGTCGCCGTCGACATCGACAATGTGCAGTTGCCGGCAAGCCAGGCGCAGCGTCTGAACGTGCTCGATTTCGCGACACCTGTGCAGTCCGTTTCGTCGCACTCGACGCCGGGCGGAGCGCACGTGGATATTGCTTTCAGCGGTGACGTGGATACGTCTTCCTATCAGACCGCCGATCAGTACGTGGTCGAGGTGACGCCCAAGAAGCATGATCCCAAGGCAGACAACCCGTTGTTGAATCAGCAGCCTGTCTACACCGGTACGCGCGTCACGTTCAACTTCCAGGACATTCCCGTCCGCTCGGCGTTGCAGCTCATCGCAGACGAATCGCAGAGCAATATCGTCGCCTCCGATACCGTCGGCGGAAGCGTCACTTTGCGATTGAATAACGTTCCGTGGGACCAAGCGCTGGATGTGATCCTGCGCGCCAAGGGCCTGGACAAGCGTCAGAACGGCAATGTGACCTGGATTGCGCCGCAGAAAGAACTCGCCGACTACGAACAGAGTATTTCCGACGCGCGCTTCAAGGCCGAAGACACAGCGCCACTCGTTACCACTTATGTTCCGATCAGTTACGGTAAGGCCCAGGACATTGCCAAGCTGTTGACTACTGGCAGCATGCAGAGCATTGCCGGTGGTTCCTCGGGCGGTCAGGCCGCCCAGCATCGCGGCTTCTTGTCACCTCGCGGTAGTGTCACTTTCGATCAGCGTACCAATACGCTTCTGATCAACGACACGGCAGAAAAGACTGTCGAACTGCGTGCAATCATTGCGCAGCTTGATCGTCCCGTGCAGCAAGTGCTGATCGAATCGCGAATCGTCATCGCAACAGATGACTTCGAACGCGACCTCGGTGTCCAGTGGGGCGTAAGTGGCAACCGTACCAATCCAAGCGGCCAGGTGCTGCAGGTCGGTAGTGCTATCAACGGTGCGCAAGGCAACAACGGCACTACTAGCACGTTGGGCTCGGGTGGCTTGAATGTTAACCTACCAGCGTCCCCGACGACCGGCAGTGCATCGTCGATTGCTGCAGCCATCCTTGGCAAGAACTACGCGCTCGATCTGGTGCTGTCCGCTGCTCAGCTGGAAGGTCGCAGTGAGGTAGTCTCCAGTCCACGTGTGATTACGGCCAACCAACAGGAAGCAGACATCCGTCAAGGCCAGGAGATTGGCTATGTTACATACCAGAACAGTGTTGCTGGCGGTGGCGCAAGTGGTACAGCTACCGTCGCATTTAAGGACGCAGTGCTGGAGCTGAAGGTCACCCCGACGATTACTGCTGACAGTCGCGTTTACCTCAGCATCAACGTAAACAAAGACTCGCTCGACCATTACATCACTGTGCCAGGCAGCGGTCAGGTGCCGGTCATCGACACGCGTTCGCTCAATACCGCTGTTCTTGTAGACAACGGTCAGACAGTAGTCTTGGGCGGCATTTACGAAGTCAGCAAGACTGACTCACTATCCAAGGTTCCAGGCTTAGGT
>NZ_DATHMR010000038.1:0-23757 GCF_035486915.1 Dyella sp.
CCACTTTGTGATTGGCGACGAGTGCTGATTCGACTTCGGCCGTGCCGAGCCGGTGGCCGGAGACATTGATCACGTCGTCGACGCGTCCGGTGATCCAGTAATAACCGTCTTCGTCGCGGCGCGCGCCGTCACCGGTGAAGTAATTGCCGGGATACGCCTTGAAATACGTATCGATAAAACGCTCGTGATCGCCGTACACGGTGCGCATCTGGCCGGGCCAGGAATCGGTAATCAGTAGATTGCCTTCGCATGCGCCTTCGAGCACAGCGCCGCCCGCATCGACCACCGCGGGTTTCACCCCAAAGAAAGGCAACGTTGCGGAACCGGGTTTGGCATCAATCGCACCGGCTAGCGGCGTAATCAGAATGCCGCCGGTTTCCGTCTGCCACCACGTATCGACGATCGGGCAGCGGCTGTCGCCGATCACGCGGTAGTACCACTCCCACGCTTCCGGATTGATCGGCTCGCCCACCGAACCCAGCAATCGCAAACTGGCGCGCGAGCATTTCTTGACCGGGGCCTCGCCTTCGCGCATCAACGCGCGTATCGCCGTTGGCGCGGTGTAAAACAATGACACCTTGTGCTTGTCCACGACCTGCCAAAAGCGGCTGAAATCCGGATAATTGGGCACGCCATCGAACATCACCGTGGTCGCGCCGTTGGCCAGCGGACCATACACGACGTAGCTGTGTCCGGTGACCCAACCGACGTCGGCGGTGCACCAGTACACGTCGTCATCGCGCAGATCGAACACCAACTCATGCGTAAGACTTGCGTACACCAGATAACCGCCTGACGTATGCAGCACACCCTTCGGTTTGCCGGTAGAGCCGGAGGTGTAAAGAATGAATAGCGGATGCTCCGCTTCCATCGGCTCGGCGGGACAGTCCGTCGACTGACCCTCCATCAACACGTGATAGTAACGATCCCGCGGCGATTGCATCGGCACCGCGGCGCCTGTGCGGCGCACGACAACGACCGTCTCGACGCTGTTCGTGCCGGGCCGCTCAAGCGCGGCGTCGACATTCGCCTTCAACGGAATCTTCTTGCCGCCGCGCACCCCTTCATCGGCGGTCACGACGAGCTTCACTGTGGAATCGGCAATGCGGCCGGCCAGCGAGTCCGGTGAAAAACCGCCAAAGACGACCGAATGAATCGCGCCGATGCGTGCGCACGCAAGCATGGCGATCGCAGCCTCGGGAATCATCGGCATGTAGATGGCAACGCGATCGCCCTTGACCACACCAAGATGTTTCAGCGTGTTCGCGAACTTACATACCTCGGCATGCAGCTCTTTATAGGTAATGCGACGCGAATCGGCAGGATCGTCGCCTTCGAAGATGATGGCAGTCTTGTCGCCGCGCGTCGCCAGATGCCGATCCAGGCAGTTGGTCGACACATTGAGCTTGCCGTCGTCATACCAGCGAATGCGCAAGTCCTTCGGATCAAAGGAAACATCGCGAATCTTTGTGGGCTTCCTGGCCCATTCCAGTCTCTCGGCCATGCGGGCCCAGAAACCTTCGGGATCCTTCACCGATTCGGCATAAAGGCGCTCATAGTCCTCTTTGCGCACACGCGCCTTCGCTGCAAATGCAGGATCGACCGGATAGACCTTTGACATGCTTGCCTCCTGCTCACCGGTCCACCGGGAGCGCAATCAGATGGAAACTGCATGACACCTACGCGCCAGTGTCACCCGTTCGAGTGTAGCGTTTAGGTGGCTAAACCGCCAAAAGTTGCACTGCAGCATTATTGTTGTTTTGAAGACTTCAACCGATTCACTTGTTCACGAATGAGATCGGGGTGTGGTTCGGGTTGCGCGTTGGCATCGATGCGCGCTTGCGCAAACGCCAACGCGGTAGCAATGGCACCGACGATGCCAAAGAACAACCAGAGTGCCATCGCGCCGGGTCCATGTCGAGTAAAGCAGAGCAACCATGAAAGCAATGTCGCGAGCAGCAATAACCAGCGCATAACAGGTCCCATCGCATGGCATCGTCAAGGACGCCATCATAGCGCCGCACAGCGTCGTCAATGGTGACACCGTCCCAGCGGCCGAGACGGTGTACGCATAATATGGACCATCGATCAGGCGGCGTCGGAGATGCAGGACGATGGTTGACCAGAATTCGCCCAAGTCGCCGGTGGCCTGGCTGGTCCTCGCCTGGCTGACGGCCACCGATTGGCTGGCGATCGTGCTGGATCATTGCAAACCCATCCGTGTTTCTCTGCTGGTCCTTGCCTTTTCCACCATCGTCATTACGAATGTGGATCAGGCGGCAGAGCTGTTTCTGATTGCCATGTGGGCGGACCCCAGCGAGATCCGCTACGTCTCGTTGCTCATTACCAGTGCACTGGCCGGCCTTGCCGTCTGGTACACGGCGCACAACGCCTACCGGTTGACCTATCCGCGATGGCCGTCCTTGCAAGACCCTCGCGCGGCACCCTTGCGCCGTTGGTTGCCACGCGTGTTGGGCATCATCGTTCCATTGCTGGTGCTCTTCGGCTACTTCGCCGCATTACAAGGTACGCCACATGCGACATGCACAACCGCCGCGCAGTGTCATCGGCGCGATTGGCGAACAGCGGGGCTGCTGATTGAAGCAATCGCGCTGATCGTGTTCTATATCGGCCCGCGACAATTGACGGCGATCCTGATCGCGTCACGTAAAGCGGCCGCAGAACCCCGTGCCGTCGAGCAACGTGTTCAATCCATCACGGTCCTTGGAACCTTGCCTTTGAGCATCTTCCTCGCCGTGTTGATTTTGAATGTGTTGATCACGGCGCTGGTTGTCGTGCAGCCACGTCAATTCGATGGCATGGGTTCGCTTGCCGTACTGCTTATTGCAGGCAGCTTTTTCTGCATGAGCGGCGGGTTTCTATGTATGCTCGCCGACCGACGCGGCATTCCATTACTTACGCTGTTGATGCTTATGGCGGTCAGCCTGCATGCGTTGCATCTGAACGACAATCATCGCGTTCGTCAGTATCCGGCGATGAGCACGCATCAACGCCCCGCCCCGCCACCGGCCGAAACCAGACCCGATTTCGACGCTTACGCGCAAGCGTGGCTACGCAACCGTTGCGTGCCGCGGCGTGCCTGTCCGGTCATTGTCGTCTCAACCGAAGGCGGCGGTCTTCGCAGTGCCGCATGGACCGCGATGGTGTTAAGCCGCTTCACGGCGCTTATCGATCAAATCGCTCCGCCGAACGGCGCCGAACCGTTGTTCGAGCGCTATTTCTTCGCAGCAAGTGGTGTCTCGGGCGGAAGTCTTGGGCTGGCAACATATGTCGTGGCATTGCAAACGCCGCCTCACACCGGATTGTCGGCACAAAACCTCAGCAACCAAACATTGAATCACGACTTCCTGGCGCCAATGATGGCGAACGCGTGGTTCGTCGACTTCACGCAGCGGTGGCTGCCCGGTGCGCTATTGGATGATCGCGGCCGCGCACTCACGCGAGCCTGGGAACAAGCCGCCGAGGAACAGGGCATGTCGGCCTTTGCGCAGCCCTTCGCAGCGCTTTACGAGCATGCGGACGGTAGCGTGAAAACCGACGTGCCGGCGCTGTTCTTCAACAGCACGACGGTGGGTCAGGGATGGCGATTGGTGCAGGATCCATTTCGGCCCTACGCGACAAATCCCTGGACCACTGCATTCGATGGTTCGCAGTGGCTCGATCCGCGTGTACCTTTGAGTGAGGTGGTTCTCAACAGCGCACGCTTTACATATCTGAGTTCCGCAGGAACGCTGCAAACCGCGAAAATGCAACCACCGGTGCCAGCGTCATTGCAACTTGTGGACGGTGGCTATTTCGAAAATTCGGGCACCACCACATTGCTTGAAGTGATGCAGCAGCTAAGAAAGATCGCAGCCAAACAAGGGCAGCCACTGCAATTTATCGTGCTGCACATCAGCAACGATCCCAGCCTTCACGATTTTGTCGACGCGCATAATCGGAGCGATCCACTGCCGCTTTACTCGGCAGCCTGCCCGCGTGTACCAAGCCCCACAGAGCGCACCAGCTACGGTGAAATCACCGCGCCCGCTGTGGCGCTCCTCGATACACGCGATGCGCGTGGCGAATATGCGCGTGCACGATTGCTCGCTTCGCTGCACACCAATGCAGACAACCCCGCAAGCGGCGATGTGCTGTGGCATATGCGATTGTGTCCGGGCAACTATCCGCTGCCGCTGGGTTGGACCATTTCGCCGCCGGTTTTCGACGAGATGCATCGCCAGCTCGAGCAAAATTATCCACTTGCATCGATGGCGAAGTGGCTCGCGCAACAACTGACTGAAGCCAATCAGCCCTGAGTGTCGCGACAGTTGAGACACAACAGGCGCATGCTTCGCAGATGACAGATGTTCCCTCCGCAATCAAAGGTCGTGGCGCCGCTTCCAATCCTGAGGGAAGGTTCGAAACGATACGACATCATGCCGAAGACGACGGCTGGCAACACGCGTTGTTGGATGAAGAGCGGCCGCGTCCGAAAACGGAAGTCACCGAAGAGCGGGCGCGCAGCATCATTACGCATAACGATTCGCCGGACATTCACTTCACCCAAGCGATGAATCCTTACCGGGGTTGCGAACATGGGTGCATTTACTGTTTTGCGCGACCAACCCACAGTTATCTCAATTTGTCGCCGGGCCTGGATTTCGAAACGAAGCTGCGCGCGAAAACCAATCTCGCGGAGGTGTTGCGCGCGGATCTGTCAAAACCAAGCTACGTCGTCAGCCCCATCAATATCGGAAGCAGCACAGACCCGTATCAGCCCATCGAAAAACGATGGCGACTGACACGCGCCGCACTGGAAGTCCTCGCGCAATGCCATCATCCCTGCACGATTGTCACCAAGAACGCGCTGGTCGAGCGCGACATGGACATCCTGGCGCCGATGGCCCGTGAGCATCTCGTGCAGGTGTTTGTATCGGTGAATTCGCTGGACAATCACCTGGCGGCGAAATTGGAACCGAGAGCGACTGCCCCACATCGGCGTCTTCAAGCGATCAAGACATTGGCTGAAGCCGGTGTGCCGGTAGGTGTATTGGTCGCACCGATTATCCCAGCGCTAAACGATCGCGATATGGAAGCTGTGCTTGAACAAGCGGCCGATGCGGGTGCTCGCTACGCGGGTTACACGGTGCTGCGACTGCCGTACGAACTGAAAGCGCTGTTTCGCGAATGGCTGACCCTTCACGCACCGCAGCGCGCGGCACACGTCATGAGCCTTGTGCAACAAATGAACGCCGGCCGCGATTACGACAGCGATTTCAGGACACGCATGCGCGGCCAGGGCGTCTTCGCCCAACTTTTACGCCGCCGCTTCGAAGTTGCGTGTCGCCGTCACGGTTTTGGGCGGCCACGCGAACTGCAACTGGATGTCTCGCGATTCATGCCACCGCGAAAGCCTTCGCCTCAAGGGCAGCTGTTTTGAAGCGCTCCTGTCCGTATCGATACGGACAGGAGCGCGCATAAACATTACGTCGACGGCGGCAGATATTTCTCAAACCAGTTCAACGCACGCTGCAACACGTCGCGTTGGTTGACCGGGTTGTAGAAATGGTGACCTTCATTCGGATACACCACCAACGATGTCGGTACACCCAGTGCGCGCAACGCATGCCAGTATTCGAACGATTGCGGCGAAGGACATTCCGCATCGCGTTCGCCCACGACAATCAGCGTTGGCGTTTTGACGTTCTTGATGAAGTTGATCGCAGAGCTCTTCGCGTAAACCGCCGGATCGTCGTACACGGATGCGCCGAAGAAAGGAATCATCCACTGATCGATGAGGTTCTGACCGTAGTAGCTTTGCCAGTTGGCGATGCCTGCACCGGCCACGACAGCACGGAAGCGCTGTGTTTGGGTGGGTGCGAACATGCTCATGAAGCCGCCGTAGCTCCAGCCGGTCAGGCCGAGGCGGTGATCATCCACGGGCACCATCTTTTCCACGGTGTCCACACCGGCGAGCGTGTCGCGCAGATCGCCATAACCGAAATCCTTGCGATTGGCCTGCACAAACGCTTCGCCTTCGCCGTAGCTGCCGCGTGGATTGGTCTGAAAGACGAAGTAACCCAGCGTGGAGAACGGTACAGCGGTGTAACCGACCTGTGGCCAATAAGGTACCTGCGCGGCAGAAGGACCGCCGTGCACGCTGACAATCATCGGGTAGTGTTTATGCGGATCGTAGTTGGCCGGATAAATCAGCCAGCCTTGCACGTGATGGCCGTCATTCGTCCATTCGACGGATTCGGCCTTGCCCCAACTAGGCTTCAACGATGCATTGATGGACGTGACGGCCGGCGGCGCTTCGCTCCCGACCGGGCCAGCATGAACTTCCGGCGCGGCTTCATAGGACGATTCATCAAAGGCGACATAGCGGTAGTCGGCTGAAAACGACAACGCAAGCAACGCGGAACCATCACCCGTAAAGCCTGCAATTGTATAGAGCACACGTTGTTGCTGCGCATGGTCGCCTTGCACGGAATATTCGGCGAGCTGCACCTTGCCGCTGCTGACCTGATCGACCAGCATGGATTGCGGCGAACTCCACGTGAACCACGCAGGCGTCACCGTGATGCCGCTGGTCATATTCACGGGCGCGCCGCCCTGGGCGGAAACGCTGTAGATATCGCCGCCGGTGGAACCCTGATCGCTCATCAGCCCGCCGATAAACGCAATGTGCGAACCATCCGGCGACCAACGCGGTAACGCGATCTGCAATCCGTGCAACGAACCGCCCACTGTATTGGGATCGACCACGGTCGTGCGCGACGCGCCAGTTTGTGCGGGCTGCACATAAAGTTGCGCGATCCACCAGTTGTTGTCGCCCGGTGCCGGCGCGGCGATGTAGGCAATGCGCTGACTGTCCGGTGCCCAGCTGAATTCATAAACGTAGCTGTCTGCCGGTGTCACTTGCTGCATGTTGCCCCCGTCGACGGCCAGCGTAGCAACGCGCTGTACTTCGATGCCTTCCACACCGATCTCGCCCGTCATCGGTTTTGCTGCGGCCAGCGCGCTGGCGCGGCGCGTTGCACCTTCTACATACAGAAAGGCCAATGTCTTGCCGTCGGGCGACCAGCTCAGTGCATTCACGTAACCACTGAGGTGCGACAGACGCGCAGGCTTGGCCGAGCCCTGCATATCAAGCACATAGATGTCCGACTGTTTGCCGCCGACACCATTGAGCGTGCTATCGCAATTGGAAAGAAACGCCAGATGATGCGAATCGGGAGACCATGCAGGCGTCGTTTCATTGCACGCACCAGGCTTGGTGGCGAGACCGATGCTGCGTGCGTTTTTGCCATCCGCATCGGCCAGCACCAAGCCGGGCTTACCATTCGTGTCCACGGCCCACACCAGATGCTTCCCGTCCGGCGACAGCGCGACGCTATCTATTTGTCGCACCTTTCCAAGATCGGTCAGCACGGCGCCGATGCGCGGATCAGTGGTGGTATGGGTGTCGGCGATGGCCAGCGACGTGACGCTTAAAGCCAGCAAAGGCAGAACAAGACGAACGGGTTTGAGCATGGCGGCGGGTTCCGCAAACATGAGGGATAAGCCAATACGCTAGCAGTTCGAGCCCCTCATGCCCATGTGCATAACAGCATCTGGCGAGCTCGACGATCAGTTGGCGAGGAAGGGGTGCGGACGCTCTTGCAGACCGCGCCAGCCGCGCACGCCTAGCCACACCAGAAAGGCCAGAATGGCAAACAAGATCGCCGTGCTCGATATGGCCATGATGGAGCCATACGTTCGGGATATCTCAAAAACGGATGCGGCGGCGGTGCCACAGCCAACCAGTGTGAAAGTGACCCCGGCAATAAGACCCGCAACCCATTGCACGGGCGGTCGGCCACCGAAGATGGCGAATGCAAATGCCGGCGTAAAGGCAACTGCGATGAGCTGGATCAGTAGTGCCGTCATAACATTCAAACCATTTGCCCGTAGCACACCTGCTGTTGCCAGAAGCAATGCGATAAGCGCGGCTTGCCAGAAAAACGTCGGAAGCACGCTGGCGCGCAGCAAATACCTTTTCAATCGTTCACCGTTGCCCAGCCTTGGCAAGAGTGCCAGGAGAGCCAACTCGGCGTGCGTTCGGCTCCAGCGTTGCTGCAGCATCACAACCGTCGTCAAACCAAGAAACATACTTCCGAAGCCGGTGATCCAAACCACAACACCGAATGCGAAGTCACGGGACAGGCGCAACGCCGGCACCGGAATGCGCGCGTACATCAGCGCCACGACCAAAACGATGGGAGCCAGCACCAGCGCCGATTGGCGCAGTGTGCTCTGCCATGTTTTCGGCAGCAGCCATCCACCAAGCCCAATACGCAGACTGCGCACAGGATTCTGAGGGCCGGATTGACGGATGTTGGCAACGGCCAGCATCCACCGCGGCAGCGAGCGCATTTGGGAAATACTTCCCGACGCTGCGGCCCAATCATTCCAGTTAATCGAACCATGGCGGTAGCTTGCACGCGATCTGACCACGAGTGGCTTGTTGAAGCCCTCACCATACGGATCAACGACGCGCACTTGACGTCGCCAGCAAAACGCTGCAATTAAAGCCAGTACCAACGCAACAAGCCACATCAACGCAACGGTGGGTTTTCCGGGATGGTGCGCCTGCATGTGCATCGCTCTAAGAAGAGTCGGTGTTAATCCTGCGAAGATAAGAAACGCACGTGGCAACAAACCGAACGTCAATCCAAACAGCAAGCCCACGGTCTGGATGGCCAACACCGTAACGAAGTCTGCGCCTGCCAGGGTCAGTGCGATTGACGGCAATGCTATCCACAGCGCGCTATAAAGCATCATCCCGAAAATGATGGTCGACTGACTATGGGGTATGCGCAGTTGGCGCGTATCGATCGCCATCAACAAAAACGGCGCTACAAAAAGGAGACCAACGAAAAACTCGCCGTACCCCGAAATGAGAGGCGCCAGCAGTGCAGTCTTCGGCATGCTTTGAGTTATCTGCAGCGCAACGGGAATAAGCAGCATCAAGTTCAAAACCACGAACGTTATCCAGCGCGTGCTGGCCAGTGTGGCTCGCAAAGGCACCATCACCAGTGTTGCGGCGTTCATTCGGCGATCTCCACAAAAAGATCTTCCAGGCCCAGTGCGTCGATGCGCGCACCCGGCAAGGTGGATGCTTCAGGCCAGCGGCCGGCCGCATCGCGTTCGACGATCAGGCTCAGGCTTCCGTCTTCATTGCGACGGCGACTCAAGCTTTGCGACGGCGCAACGGCCGATATCTTTGCAGGCAACCACAGTCGCGCGTACCGCTCCTTCGTGTCGTCGACACCGCTGCGCAGCAGTATCTTGCCGTCGTGCAGGAATGCAACTTCCGATGCCACGCGTTCCAAATCCGACACGATATGCGTGGAGAACAACACCGTCGTGCCCGCCTCGCCAGCGCGCAATGCGAGTTCGCGCAGCAATTCGCGGCGAGCCACTGGATCGAGCGCCGCCGCCGGTTCGTCCAGCACCAGCAGTTCGGGTTGCGATGCGAGCGCGCGAATCAGATCCACCCGCTGGCGTTCGCCGGGTGACAACTTGGCGAGCAATCGATTCGGCTGAATCTTCCAGCGCTCCAGCGTCGACTTGGCGAATGCGCTGTCCCAGCGCGGATAGAAACGCCCCACAAAATCGAGCATCTGCTGCGCGGTGAGCCAAGCCAGCGCTTCGGGCTGTTGCGGCACGTAGGCGATGCGCGATTTCGCTTCATCGCTGAGCTTCAATGCCGGTTCGCCGAAGATGAATGCGGTACCAGACATCGGTTGCAATAGACCTAGCATGGCGCGGATCAATGTCGATTTGCCGGCGCCGTTACGGCCGATCAATCCCAGCACGCTCCCGGGCGCGATGGTGAGATCCACGCCATTCAACGCATTGCTGCCTTCATAGCCATGCACCAATCCCTGCGCGACAAGCGGGGACGCCGGTTCGTGCGTGCTTTCCGTGTGTACGGCGTTGAATACGGCGTTCATTCAATCCCCCAGCAGTTTGGCCAGCCGACGCAACACCAGGTCGGCAGGCAGTTCCAGTTCGTTGGCGTGACGCGCCAACTCCTGCAGTTGCGGTTCCAGCAGTGCCATGCGCTGGCTTTCGCTCTGCACCGCCTTGCGCGTGGCGGCCACCGCCATGCCCTTGCCGCGTAGGCGTTCGAGCAGCCCTTCAGCCTCGGCCATGCCATAAGCGCGCGAGACCGTCATCGGATTGATCGCGTGAAATCCTGCGACATCGCGCACCGACGGCAGTACTTCGCCAGCCAGCAGCTGGCCGCTGGCGATCAGGCGCCGTAGCTGATCCACGATCTGCCGGTAGATCGGGTCCGGCGCATTGGGCTGAATGGTGAGGAGTGAGGCATCCATGTGTATTAATACAACAATACACTTGCCTCAAAGTCAACCATGACGAGCGACCTAGTTCTGGGACGGTCATGTCGATCCCTTACAATGGGGCTATGAAAATCGCCTCATGGAATGTGAACTCGCTGAAGGTGCGCATCCCGCACCTGACGCAGTGGCTCAGCGACGCCCAGCCCGATGTCGTGGCGTTGCAGGAAACCAAGCTGGAAGATCCGAAATTCCCGGTCGACGAGATCGCCGCCGCCGGTTATCAGGCGGTGTATGCCGGACAGAAGACTTACAACGGCGTGGCGATTCTCGCGCGCAACGACAAGCAACTGACGTTCGAGGATGTCGTCACCGACATCCCCGGCCTCGACGATCCGCAGCGGCGCATCCTCGCGGCCACCATCGGCGGGCTGCGCATCGTCGATCTCTACGTCGTCAACGGCAAAGCCGTGGGCGATGAAAAATACACGTACAAATTGCATTGGCTAGAGCGCGTGCGCGATTTCCTCGCGCAGGAGATCAAACGCCATCCCAAACTCGTCGTGCTGGGCGATTTCAACATCGCGCCGGACGATCGCGACGTTTACGACCCGGTAGCGTGGGGCGAGGAAGTGCTCTGCTCGCCGCCTGAACGGGCCGCACTGAAAGCCATCACAGAACTGGGCTTGCATGACAGTTTCCGGCTTTTTGAAGCGGACGGGGCCCACTACAGTTGGTGGGACTACCGGCAGGGGGCATTCCGGCGCAACATGGGGTTGCGTATCGACTTGATCCTGCTGAGCGATGCCCTGAAATCTTCGGCCAAGGCCGCTGCCATCGACCGCGAACCGCGCCGCTGGGAACGACCTTCCGACCACACCCCGGTCACGGTGGACCTGGATATCTGATGACGACAAGCAAGACGACCGATTGGCCCAGCTCGCTGGACGACAAAGAGCTCGACGAGCTCGACACCTACCTCAGGGCGCATGCCCAGGACAGCCACCTGCTGCTCGACGGCGTGCACGGGCTGCTCTCCGCGCTGGCGGTGGGGCCGATGCGGGTGTTGCCCGACGAATGGCTGCCCGAAGTGCTGCACGAACCCTTCGATGACGAAGCCGAAGGCAACCGCGTGCTGGCCCTGCTGGCCAAACTCAACGATTCGATCAGTGCCGAACTCGATGTCGATGCGTACGAACCGATTCTCGGCGAAGTCGAAACCGAGGCAGGCCCGGTGCTGTCGGCCGCGGGTTGGTGCGAAGGCTTCAGCCGCGGCATCGACCTGCGCGCAGGCCTGTGGGAAAAGCGTCTAGCCGACGACCCGCCGCTGATGGAAATACTCGGACCTGTGATGGCGCTTGCCGTCGACGAAGGCATCCTCAGCGCCGAAGCCGAGTTCGAAAAACTCAGCGACGACGAATACGACGACTGCCTCGCGCAATTGCCGTCCGTGCTCGCTGCCGTGGGTCAGTACTGGTATCAGCATCCGGCTACGCAGGCGGAGCTCGATGCGTTGAATCACGCCAAGGAAAACGAAGGCAACCACGTTCCGCCGCCGCGTCATCGCAGCGGGCACTGGGTGCATTGAACGCAAGGCTGCGGCCGCCGCAGCCTTCCCGGAAACAGTCTGTTCGTAGGGAAACGCTTGGGTGCGCCGCATGGCGCGCCCATCATGGGCGACAGTTCTCTCTACCGGAGCAAGCCATGACTGAGCGCAGCATTCTCCGCCGCATTCGCGGCACCGACACCTCCGACGGTGCGGGCGTCAAACTCAAGCGCATCATCGGGCAGCCAGGTTTGGACATGCTCGATCCCTTCCTGCTGCTGGACGAATTCCGTTCCGATCAGGCGGGCGATTACATCGCTGGCTTCCCGGAGCATCCCCATCGCGGTTTCGAGACCGTTACCTACATGCTCGCCGGTCACATGCAGCACGGCGACAACCAGGGCAACCGCGGCGACCTCACCCCTGGTAGCGTCCAATGGATGACCGCCGGCCGCGGCATCGTGCACTCGGAAATGCCGCAGCAGGAAAACGGCCTGATGTGGGGTTTCCAGCTGTGGGTGAACTTGCCCGCCAAGGACAAGATGACCGACCCGCGCTATCAGGACATCGATCCGGCGCGCATTCCGGTGGTACATCCGGCCGAAGGGGTGACGGTGAAGGTCATCGCTGGGGCACTGGGTGACGCTGAGGGTCCGGTTTCCGGCGTTGCGACTGCGCCCGTATACCTCGACATCGCCATCGAACCGGGTGCAGGCGTAGACATTTCGCTGCCCGAAGGCCATCACGCCTTTGCCTACGTCTTCGACGGAACCGACGCGCAAGTTGCTGGCGAAAAGCTCTCCCGCAGCGAACTGGCCGTGCTGTCCAAGGGCGATAGCGTGCGCATCGCCGGACGCGAAACCCCAGCCCGTGTGCTTCTGGTGGCCGGTAAACCCCTACAGGAGCCGGTTGCCCGCTACGGCCCGTTCGTGATGAACACGCCCGAACAGATCCACGAAGCGATTGCCGACTTCCGCGCCGGCAAGTTCTAAGCGTTCCACCTAGCCCCCGCTTCAGCTAACTCCTCGCCCTGCCGATAGAAATATCGGCGGGGCGATCTGTTTTGGGCGTCGCGCATGGCACGGCTGATGCTTCCGATTTGTCAGCCGCTCGTTAACGAAGGGTGGTTGAAAAGTACAACGTTCCGTCGTTAAATTAAGATTAATCTAAGTAGGTTCATGGGGCTGTAGAATAAAGCCTCGTAAAATTTTTAGAAAACGCACATAACTGGTTGTTTAAAAATAATATGACCATTCTAGCCACCACTCTTCTCTTCGCAGTTCTCGCCTTGATGGCGGCTGCCGTGAAGCGTGTGCCGGCCGGTCAAGTTCACAGTCTGTATCGCCGCGGCAAGCCGGTGCGCCTTCTCCAAGCGGGCACCCATGTCGTTATGCCGCTGGTCGATCGCGTTGGACATCGCATCGATCTGGGCGGCCGCACGCTGAGTTTCGATGCCTCCATGGCTGAAACGAAGCCGATGCACGGCACCGTTTACTGGCAGGTGCTCGAACCTGAGCGCGTCGATGCGGTGATCGAACACGCCGACCAGCTCATCCGCAGCACCGTTGTCGACGCACTGCACGCCGAGCCGGAAGACACCCAGGACGAACGCCGCGAAGTTGCCGCGCGTTTGAAGTCCAGCCTCAACAAACATTTGCGTTCGCGCGGTGTGATGGTGACCCGCGTCGAGCTGGAAGCCGCCTGATTACAAGAAGAACTGGCCAGATGCCCTAGAAGTATCGGTCCAGGGGAAACTGAAAGCATCGACCCGCTCCGGCGGGTCTTCTTTTGTCCGGCGCTGGCGCAGCGCGCAGCCGATCCGGATACTGATCGACCATTCACGCCACGGAAGCCCGATGACCACGCGCCACGCCCTGCAACGCAGACTCGAACAGGGCATCCATGCGCTGGGCCTTACGTTGCCGGCGAACGCGGTGCCGCGCCTGCTCGATTACCAGGCGCTGCTCGAGCGCTGGAACGCCACGTACAACCTCACCGCCATTCGCGAACCCGAGGACATGGTTACGCGCCACCTGCTCGATGCGCTCGCCATCCTGCCGTACGTGCAGGGCGAGAGCCTTGCCGATCTGGGCACCGGCCCCGGCCTTCCCGGCATTCCGCTCGCCATCGCCGCGCCGGGCCGGCAGGTGCTCCTGGTCGATTCCAACGGCAAAAAGGTGCGTTTCCTGCGCGAAGCGATCCGTTCGCTGAAGCTCGAAGGCGTTCGCGCCGAGCAATCGCGTGTGGAAGAGGTCGAAGGCCAGTTCGATTGCATCACCGCGCGCGCTTTCGCCAGCCTTGCCGACATGCTCGGCTGGGGCGGTCATTTGCTGGCGCCCAAAGGCATCTGGCTGGCGATGAAGGGAAAGTCGCCCGACGACGAACTTCCCGGCGTGCCCAGCGCATTCCAGGTCCGCGCGATTCACACCCTCACCGTCCCGGGACTGGAAGCGGCCCAGCGACATCTCGTCGTGCTGGGACGGGCGGGCTGCTAATCTAGCCGTCCTTTCGAACACTCACGGTACCGGACGAGACATGGCCCGTATCATCGCTGTCGCCAACCAGAAAGGTGGCGTCGGCAAAACCACAACCGCTGTGAACCTTGCCGCGGCGCTCGCTGCAGCGAAGCGCAAAGTGCTGCTGGTCGATCTCGATCCGCAGGGCAACGCGACCATGGCATCGGGCGTGAACAAACACGACGCTACGCCGAGCGGTTGCGAAGTGCTGCTGGGCGAAGCGCCGATCGAAAAAGCCATCGTCGCCACCGAAGCGCATTACGACTTGCTGCCCGGCAACGGCGATCTCACTGCTGCAGAACTCAAACTGATGGACGCGCTCGCGCGCGAAAATCGTTTGAAGGAACAACTTCACAAAGTTGCGAGCAAGTACGACACCATTCTGGTCGATTGCCCGCCGACGTTGCATCTGCTCACTGTCAACGCACTCACGGCTGCAACAAGTTTGCTGATTCCCGTGCAGTGCGAATACTTCGCGCTGGAAGGTCTTTCCAGTTTGCTCGATACCGTGCGGGCGGTGCGCCAGCATCTGAATCCGCAACTGGAAATCGAAGGTTTGCTGCACACCATGTACGACGTGCGCAATAACCTCGGCAACGAAGTGTCGGCGCAGCTCACACAGCATTTCGGCGACAAAGTGTTGCGCTCGATCATTCCGCGCAACGTGCGTCTGGCCGAAGCGCCCAGCCACGGTCAACCGATTCACCTCTACGACCGCAGCTCGCGCGGCGCCATCGCTTATATCGGTCTTGCCGGCGAAATCATTCGCCGCGAACGCGGCTCGCAAGCTGCGGTCGCCGCATTGCATGCCATGCACGGCGATGCACCCGAGGAAACGCTGGAAGCCTCGGCACATCTGGATCAGGAGTAAGCATGTCTGCCCCGAAGAAACGTGGATTGGGACGCGGGCTCGATGCCCTGCTCGGCGGCGGCGACGCCGGCGCGCCGTCGGTGATCGAACAGGAAGGCGAGCTGCGCAACCTGCCCATCCAGCATATTCAGGCTGGCAAATATCAGCCGCGTCGTCACTGGAACGATGAAGCGCTGGATGAGCTGGCCGCTTCGATTCGCGCACAGGGTTTAATTCAACCGGTTGTCGTTCGCGCGATCGGCAAGAACAGTTACGAATTGATTGCCGGCGAACGCCGCTGGCGCGCCGCACAGCGCGCGCAGCTCAGCGAGATTCCCGCACTCGTCAAAGATGTGCCCGAAATCGCCGTCCCGGCGATGGCGTTGATCGAAAACATCCAGCGCCAGGATCTCACGCCCCTCGAAGAAGCCGATGCCGTCAAGCGCCTGATCGACGATTTCGATCTCACGCATCAGCAGGCCGCCGATGCGGTGGGCCGCTCGCGCGCGGCCGTCTCCAACATGCTGCGCCTGATCGATCTACCCGCTTCCATCAAGCGTCTGCTCGACGACGGCAAGCTGGAGATGGGCCACGCCCGCTGCCTGCTCACGCTGCCCGAGCGCGACGCCGAAGCGCTGGCGCTGGAAGCGGCCCGCAACAACTGGAGCGTGCGCGAGCTGGAAGATGCCGCCCGCAAAGCGCAGACGGCGCCGAAAGGCAAAGCCAAGAGCGCCCCGGCACGCGACCCGAACGTCGACGCGCTGGAACGCGAGCTGGGCGAACGTTTCGCGACCAAGGTCGAAGTGGCCCATGGCCGCGGCGGCCGCGGCAAGCTGGTGATCCACTACCACAGCAATGATGAGCTAGAAGGGATTCTCGGCAAGATGCGTTGAACCCCGTACTCCCCTCTCCCTGTGGGAGAGGAGCCGGGGGTGAGGGTACGTTCGAAGCGCGACATGAAGTCTTGTCGAAGAATTCGATAGCGCGCGCTGCCCGAACCCTCACCCCAACCCCTGTCCCAAAGGGAGAGGGGCTTTAAAATTCCGAATTGGCGTCACAAGGTTCTATCCATGCCGCAACTTTCCGTCGTTGTGCCCGTCTTCAATGAACGCGACAACATTCCACCGCTGCTCGCAGAAATCGCTTCGGCGCTGCGCGGCAAGGCGGATTTCGAAATCGTCTACGTCGACGACGATTCCAGCGACGACAGCCGTGCGGTGCTGAACGCGCAAAAGGCCAGCTATCCCGAATTGCGCGTGCTGCATCACGTCACCCGCAGCGGTCAGAGCACGGCCGTGTGGAACGGCGTGCGCGCCGCGCGTTCGCCGTGGATTGCCACGCTCGATGGCGATGGCCAGAACGATCCGGCCGACATTCCCAAGCTGCTCGCCGCGCGCGATGCCGCCGATGCTGAGATCAAGCTTTTCGCAGGCTGGCGCACGACGCGTCGCGACAGCTTCAACAAGCGCATTTCCTCGAAGATCGCCAACGCGGTGCGCTCGCGCATGCTTCAGGACAACACGCCCGACACGGGTTGCGGTCTGAAGCTGTTCGAGCGCGATATTTTCCTGCGCCTGCCTTACTTCGATCACATGCATCGTTACCTTCCCGCGCTGGTCAAGCGCGCGGGTTATCGCAGCCAGAGCGTGCCGGTCGGCCATCGCCCGCGCACCGCAGGCACCTCCAAATACGGCATGCTCGATCGCCTGTGGGTCGGCGTGGCCGATCTGCGCGGTGTGTCGTGGCTGATGCGCCGAGCCAAGGTCACGCGCGTCGAAGAACTCTGAACGACATCACGCTATCTTCGTTTTCGCGGCGTATGCTCTGAGGTCGGTTCCCATGAGGAAGTACGCTCGTGAGCATCGCCGTCAAGCGCGTTTACGAACCGGCCTCTAAAACAGATGGCTATCGCGTATTGGTCGATCGCCTGTGGCCGCGCGGATTGAAGAAAGAAGACGCCGCACTCGATGTGTGGGCCAAGGATCTCGCCCCTTCCACCGCACTGCGCGAATGGTTTGGCCACGATCCGGCACGTTGGGAATGTTTCCGTCACCGTTATGCCAGTGAACTCGATTCACGCGCGAGCTTCTGGAAACCGCTCGCCGTGCAAGCCGAGCGTCATCGCGTAACGCTGGTCTACGGTGCACGCGATGAAGAGCACAATCAGGCGGTTGCGCTAAAGATGTATCTCGATTCGCACATCAAGGCCAAAGCGCTGGGCTAGCGCGGCGTGCGTTGCCATGCTTCCACTGCCGCACGCGTACGTTCGCGGCCGAGTTCGATCAATTCGCGCGCGCGATAAAATTCGTAGACGCTCGACACGTTGCGCGCCATCTGCACCAGCAAGTCCGGTTGATAGGCGGCCAGACGCAATCGCGAGAGATTGGCCTGCATCAGATCCATCGATTGATTGAGCAACGCGATGGCGCCCGGTTCGGTCGGTTTCTCCGGATCACCGTTGCCCGGCCGCAGTTTTTCCAGCAGGCGGCCGATGCCGCGCGCCCTCGGTTTTTCCGGCGCACGAATTTCGACCGGCGACGCATTTTCAGCGGGACCGTCGATGCTGACCGCCACCAGGTAATCCGCATGATCGCGAATCAGCGGCGTGACGGGTACGGGATTGAGAAGCGCGCCGTCCACCAGCACGCGCCCGTCGATCGTGTGTGGACGGAAAAGCGTGGGAATGGCGATGGATGCGCGAACCGCCTCGAACAAGGAGCCGCGCGACAACCACACTTCGCGTTCACGCTCGATATCGGTCGCCACCGCGGTGAACGGAATCGGCAATTCTTCGATGGTGATATCGCCGATGAGATCAAGCAATGTACCGAAGATCTTCTCGCCCTTGATCAAGCCGCCCCCAGAAAACGAGAACGACCAATCCACCAGTTTCAGCACGTCGAACTTGTCGAGCGAGCATACCCAGTCGCGATACACATCCAGCTTGCCCATCGCGTGAATGCCGCCGATCAGCGCGCCCATCGAACAGCCGGCGATGGCGACGATCTGGAATCCTTGCGCATCCAATTCTTCAATCGCACCAATGTGCGCCAGACCTTTCGCACCGCCTGCGCCGAGTGCCAGCGCAATGGTGGGTTTGCGCGCGGCTTCTTTGGGAACGGTGAGGTCAGTAACAGGATCGGTAGGTGGCATCACAGGTATCGTAACGCACAATCGCGGCTGGCTTTATTGATAACCGCCAAGTGCCAGCTGCAGCATGATCTTCATCTCTTCACGCAACGGCAGTGGCGCAACAATCTCGGCGTCCGGACCGTACTTGAGCACATCCATCAATAATTCGCGTGAATTGGAATAGGGCACCTGCAATTCATAACGCCCATCGGACAGCCAGCTACCTTTTTGTTGCGAATGCCAATGCTCGTCGGCCACCCAGCGCGCGGCATGCGCGGAGAAACGGATCGTCGCCCATGCCTTGGGTTTGCCGGCGAAAATACCGTAGCTGGAAGCGAGAACGTCGTTGAGATCCTGCTCCGGCACGTCGACCGATGCAGCCTCCAGCGTTTGCGGATCGACAACGCGATCCACCGCGAAACTGCGTACTGCCTCGCGATCGTGATCCCATGCATCGAGATACCAGTTGTCGCGATAGTGTGTCAGTCGCTGCGGCGACACCGTGCGACGGCTTTCGTTGTTCGTGGTGCGTGCGCGATAAAGAAAACGCAGTTGCTTGCGATCGAGCACTGCACCGGCGGTGATCCGAAACGCCTGCTGATCGAGTTTGCGCTCGCCCCACGGAATCACGCGGATGCGTTCCACCGGCAACGCTTTGCCGCTGGCGCGATCGGACAACAGATGTTCGATGCGTGCCTTAAACGGTGCGAGCGCGCCGGCCAGCACGCCCGGTCCGCTGCGCCCGATCAATTCGTTCAACGCGAGCAACGCGGCCAATTCATCCGACGTCAGCCACAAGCCCGGCAGTTCGAAGCGCTGGCCTTCGGCAACTTCGTAGCGGAATGCAGCATGTTCACCGCCGGCACTTTCGATCGGCGCGCCCAACGCGTCGCGTAGAAACGCGATATCGCGATACAGCGTGGCCCGCGAGCACTCAAGCTCGTCCATCAGTCTGGGCAGCGGCACCGGGTAGTGGGCCGACTTCAGCAGACGGTGCAGGGTAAGAATGCGCTCGTAGCGATCCATCTCGACGTTCGGTAACGGGATTTGTGTAGCATGGGTATGGTACGTGACGCCCGCAAGCGTGCGTACGGACTTTCCCCGGTCCTTATGCATATACCCCCAAATACTTCGCAATCGGTAAGTGGCGACCTGGAACTCCCGCAAGTGGGGTTGGCGCCCATGCTTCTGGAAGTCCTGGCCCTGTGCGGCTACGGGCTTTGGATGCTGCTCGGCCTGGCGTTGGCGCTGGGCATCTACAGCACCGGACGCGGCGAAGCGTTGGTACCGCTGACTTTGGGCTGCCTGTTTGTCAGCGCCGGGCTCCTGCTGGCGTGCCTGCGGCTGCCCCTGATGCCCGAATGGCACGGCTGGCAGATCGGTCACTCGCTGCGGCCCACTCGCGAGGCCCTGCTGGCACTGGCGACTTACCTCCCCATGCTGGGTCTGGCCGGGATGGTGCGCGGGAATGAAGGCTTCTGGGCTACGCGGTTGATCAGCGTGGCGCTGGTGCTCTGCAGCGTGGCCTGCCTGGTCAGCAGTGCCTATGGCTATCGCGCCCGCCGCATGGCGCAGGCCGGGGTGACCATGCAAATTCCGCTGAGCCGCGTGCTGTCCGCCTGCTATGGGGGCGGTCTGTGGTTATGGGTGTGCGTCATCTTCCAGGCCAATCTCACCGGGGCCGACGTCGCACCGCTGCCCTGGGCCATCGGCCTGTTGATGCTTGCCCTGCTGCTGGGGCTGGCGGATGGATTGGGTTGGCAGCAGTCCCTACGCAAACCCACGCCCGGTGAGCGCTTGCGGCACGCGGAAGATTTGCAGGGGCGCCGGTTTCTGGCCGCCACCCTGATCTGCGCCGTGCCCTGCCTGGCCTTGCTGGTCGTTCCCCTCCTGCCATGGGGCCGCTGGCTGTCGCTCTGCGCCGCGATGGCCTACGTGGTCGGCAAGACCATCGAGCTCAAGCTCTATGACGTGGCCGTCACGCGCTTGATCGAGCCCGATGCCCCCTAAACCGCCTGATTCGCCCTGAACGGCGCCCGTTCATATTCACCGGATATTCAAGCCCTGCCGTTAAAGTGGCGCGCTCAACAGCTTTTTAACAATAGGACTCCCCCAGCGATGAAAAAGATTCTGATGACCGGTCTGGCGCTCGCCACCCTGGCCACGTTCGCTGCCCAGGCCCAGGACACCAGTTCCGGTACCCAGACGAGCACGGGTAACTGGACTGGTTCGGGCGAAATCGGTTTTGCCTCCACCACCGGTAACTCGCGTTCCCAGAACCTGAACGTCAAACTGAACCTCAACCAGGAAACGGATCAGTGGAAGAACAACTTCTTCTTCGATGCGCTGCGTTCGAAGGGTCAGGTCAACGTCGTCGACCAGCAGGGCGCAACGGTGAAGGAATTTGAGACCACCGCGAACCGTTACGACGCAGGTACCTCGTTCGGCTACAAGCTCGATCCGCGCAGCTACATCGTGACCGCAGCGCGCTACGACCACGACGACTTCGGCGCCAACTACTGGCAGGGCACCGTGTCGGTCGGTTACGGCTATATCGCGCTGAAGAACGACCGCACGCAGCTCTCGTTCGAAATCGGTCCGGGTTACACCGAGTACCAACCGGCGACGGGCACCGTGACAGTCAACGGCGTCGCTGTGCCTTACACGGAAGGACGCCAGAGCGAAGTCGTTGCGCGCGGACTGGTGAACTACAAGTTCCGCATCACCGACAACACCGCGTTCGAAGATACGTTCCTGACCGAAGCGGGTAGCAAGAACACCTATCTGCAGAACGATGCAGGCCTCGCCGTCAGCATGACCAAGAAGCTGGCGATCAAGGTCGGTTTCCAGGTGCGTCACAACACCGAAGCGCTGCCGGGCATTCGCAAGACCGACACGCTGGCAACCACCAATCTTTCTTACAGCCTCTGATCCGGCGGCGTTATTTTTGTCGGAACACAAACCCCTTCGTGCGAACGAAGGGGTTTTTTTATAAGCGCATCAGGACTTCAGAAACGCCGCTGCACCCTGCGCGAACAATGCTTGCGCCACGTCATGGCCCAACTTCACTGCGCCGTCGGTGCTGCTCGCTGCTTCGGCAATCACCAGTCGGCCGCTGGACACATCGCCGACCAGGCCGCGCAAATGCAAACCATGCTCGGTGATAGTGCACCACGCGCCGACGGGCACCGTGCAACTGCCGCCCAATGCATGATTCATCGCGCGCTCGGCCGTAACGGCCAGTCGCGTGTCGGCATCGTCGAGCACTGCCAATGCTTCGAGCACATCCGGTTGATCGATGCGCGCTTCGATAGCGATGGCAGCCTGTCCCGGTGCCGGAAGCCATGCAGGCGCAGCGAGGCGACTGCGAATGCGATCGTGAAGTCCAAGGCGTTCCAGCCCCGCGCAGGCAAGCACGATCGCGTGGTAATGACCGGCATCGAGTTTCTGCAATCGCGTGCCGACGTTGCCGCGCAGATCGAGCAATTCCAGATCCGGCCGCACCGCACGCAGTTGCGCCTGTCGACGCAGCGACGAGGTGCCCACGCGCGCGCCTCGCGGCAACGCGGCGAGATCGGCGCAGTCGTTGCTGACGAACGCATCGGCCGCATCGGCGCGTGGCAAGATCGCAGGCAGGGTGAATCCGGGTTCGAGCTCGGAAGGAACATCTTTCAAGGAATGAACAGCCAGGTCGGCGCGGCCTTCCAGCATCGCCACCTCCAGTTCCTTGAGGAAAAGTCCCTTGCCGCCGATGTTGGCCAGTGGCTGATCGAGAATCTCATCGCCGCGTGTGGTCAGCGGCACCAGTTCCACATACATGCCTGGATGCTCGGCACGCAGCAGCCCTGCGACATGTTCGGCTTGCCACAGCGCAAGCGCGCTCTTGCGGGTGGCGATGCGCAGGGTGGTGGGGGTCATGACAGCTCCGGGGACAGCGGTAGCCGCTATTGTGGCGCACCCGTCAACCCATGCGTAGCAGCTTGCGCAACGTGGGCAAGTTGCGGCGGCTCACTTCGGGACTGAATTCGGTGCCGGCCAGTCGCGCCAGCACGCGGCCATCGTCCATCGTCTTCAAACCCACCAGCCGATGTGCTGGCACCAGGCAATTGCGATGCAGGCGAATGAGTTGTTCGGGATACGTTTCTTCCAGTTGGCGCAGGGAATCGTCCAGCAATAGCTGATCGGCCCGACGGTGCGCCACCACGTATTTTTCATCGGCGATCAGGCAGATCACATCGTCCAACGCCATGCGCACGGGTTCGCCGTGCACACGCGCATGCAACCAGCCAGTGGGTTCGCGCTGATGCGAATCGAGACGTTGTTGCACGCGCTTGAGTGCGTCGCGAAGACGTTCGACACGGACAGGCTTGAGCAAATAGTCCACCGCACCAAGATCGAACGCATGCAAGGCGTGGGCTTCGTACGCTGTGCAGAACACGATCACGGGGCGCGAGCGATTGGCCAGACGGGCGGCGAGCGATTTGCCATCCAGGCCCGGCATGTTGATATCGAGCAACAGCAAGTCCGGATGCACATCGGCCAGCGCAGCAAGCGCTGCTTCGCCATCGCCCACGCTGCCCACAACGTCCACACCGCCGCACTCCTGCAGCAACGATGCAAGTCGCGCGCGCGCCAGCGGTTCGTCGTCAACGATCAGCACGCGCATGACGCACCTCCACCGGCAAGCGCAAGGTGACAACGAAACGACCGTCTTGTGGACCCGCTTGCACCATCGCGCGCGGACCATAGTGGTAGGCAACACGCTGGCGCACGTTGTTCAAACCGTGGCCGCTACCGCCGGTAGAGGGCGTGTCAGCAAGTGGATTGTTGATCTCGATCAGCATCATGTCGCCATCGCGCTTGCCGCGCAGAATCACTTCTCCACCTTCGACCAACGGTTGAATACCGTGGCGCACCGCGTTTTCAACGAGCGGTTGCAGCAGCAGTACAGGCAATGATGCATCGAGCGGCAAATCGTCCCACTCGCGTCGAATGCGCAAACGCTCGCCCAAACGCAGCTGCTCGATCGCAAGATAGCGATCCACCAGCTGCAATTCTTCACCCAGCGTATCGCGGTGCGTGTCCTGTTGACCGAGCGCAGCGCGAAACAACTCGGAGAGATTTTCCACCGTGCGTTCTGCCGCTACCGGATCGACGCGCACCAACGCAGCGACCGTATTCATGCTGTTGAACAGAAAGTGCGGGCGAATGCGTGCCTGCAAGGCTTCCACCCGCGCGTGCGCGACAGCGGCCAATCGCGCCTGCCACTCGGCCAGCACATAGAAGTAACGCAACATCGCTGCGCCCAGCAGCGCGGCGATCACCGCGTTGTCGCGCACGAACGCCATCGATGCGGGGACG
>NZ_DATHMR010000039.1:0-7632 GCF_035486915.1 Dyella sp.
AAAGCAGACAGCTGCTGCGCGAAGCAAAGCCGATGCAAGATGAATCGCTTCGCCTGCTATGCGCGCAGCAGGCCCGCGCGCTGGGGCTGCGTCACTGTCCGCCATTGCTACTTTCGGACGCGATCACCTCGCCGCAAGTGACGGGTATGTGGCGGCCTGCCGTTCTTTTTCCGAGTACACATGCGCTGAACGATGACGAGTCCGCCATGGCACTCGCTCACGAACTGGCACACATTCGCCGCGGCGATCTCTGGCTTGGATGGGTGCCGGCGATTGCGCAACGATTGTTCTTCTTCCATCCGCTGGTGCATTGGGCGATGCGCGAATACGCGTTGAATCGCGAAGCGGCCTGCGATGCACACGTTCTGAAACAACCGCAACTCGAACCGCGCGATTACGGCCGTCTTCTGCTGCGCCTTGGCGTGTCCTCTCCCATGCGGTCCAGCTTGGCCGGCGCGTCGCCGACGTTCAACAACTTGAAGAGACGCATGATCATGCTGCAGCAAACAAGCAGTTCGCCATCGCGTGCACGCGGATGGATGTGGGTACTGGCCGTTGCGCTCATCGGCATACTGCCGTATCGATTGACGACAGCCGATCCCGTTCATGCAAGCGCCAACCAAAGTACGGATAGCGCGGTATTCGCACCCGTACCGCCACCGCCACCTGCGCCTCCAGCCGCTCCGGCAATCGCGCCGACACCAGCAGCGCCGGCTGCACCCGCAGCGCCCGCAATGCCTGGAGTGCCACCTGTTCCGGCTGCCCCGCTGCCGCCGCCTCCACCTCCTGCGCCGGCCGCGCCCGAAGCAGCAGCGATACCTCCCGTACCGCCCATATTCAGAGCGCGGCACATGGATATCGACATCAACTCCGACGCCAAGTACGGCTTCGTGCTCTTCGATGGCGACTCTCTCATCGTGAACGGCAGCGACGCCGATTCCCGCACCGCATCTCGCTACTACAAGCCGCCGGTACCGATGCTCTGGTATCGCAGCGGAGGCACGAGTTACGTCATCCATGATGCGGACATCATCCAGGAAGCACGCGACGCCTATTCGTCGGTGACGGACGTGGCACGCGAGCAAGGTGAACTCGCCGGACGACAAGGATCGCTGGCGGGGCAACAAGCCGGATTGGCAGCCAGGGAGGCGGCCTTGGCTGGGCGCCAGGCTGAGCTAGAAGGCCACCGCGCCGCGCTGGAAGCAAAAAAGGAAGCGTTGCGCGCCAAAGCGGAAGCATCCGAGGAGAAGGTGGCCGACAGCGCGAGCCTGACGGGCCAGCTGGCAGGCGTGGATGAGGAAGCTGCGGAGATAAGTCGCCAGTACGCGAACATCCACGGTGAACAAAAAGATTTGTCGGAACGCCAGCAACAGTTGGATCGCGAAATGCAAAACCTGAATGCCAAGCAGAAGGACGCGTCCGACAAGGTCGACGCGCAAATGGGCAAGTTGCTGGACAAGGCCAAGGCAAAAGGTTTGGCAGAACCTGTCAGCCGATAACACGTTCCCGAAAAAACGGGCGTTGCCTTAGCACACGCCCGTCGCTCGCCTAACACATCCATCTCGACATACACGCCTGCTTCGGCAGGCGTCAGGGAATTTTGCGCTCTTTTTGGAGGCCACCGATGTTCGGTTACTACCTTCTGCTCGCTCTATACAGCTTAAAGCGCAGCCGAGTCATCACCACATTGATGATACTGGCGATTGGCCTTGGCATCGGCGCGAGCATGACGATGATCACCGTGCTGCATGTGATGTCGGGCGATCCGCTGCCCGATCGTAGCGCGCAGCTGTACGTGCCGCTCATCGATCCGATGCCCGTCAGCAACGACACCAAGTCCACGAACACCACGCCCGAAGCCGACATGACATGGGTCGATGCCATGAACCTTCTGCACGCCGCCCGCGCCGAACGGCAAGCGGTAATGGCGGCCGCGTCGCTGCCGGTTCGTCCGCAACAAAACACGCTTCGGCCGTTCTTTGAAAGCGGCCACTACGTCACAGCCGACTTCTTTCCGATGTTCGGCACCGTATTCCGTGCGGGCAGCGGATGGACAGCGCAGGATGATGCCGCACATGCGCGCGTGGTCGTGCTCAATACCGAACTCAATCGCAAACTGTTTGGTGCCGCATCGGGCATCGGCAAAACCGTCCGTTTCAAGAACACCGACTTTCGCGTCATCGGTGTACTGGACAACTGGAATCCGCAACCGGTGTTCTATGCGCGAATCGATGATCGCGCTTTCGGCAGCACCGATCAGTTCTTCCTGCCGTTGCAAACGGCGCAAGAGCTTGGCTTCGATTTTCATGGCCAATTCTCCTGCTGGGGAGACGGCGGCGACAACCGCACCAGCGACCATTGCACCTGGCTGCAATTCTGGGTGCAGCTGAGCGATAGGAAGAACGTACGCGCTTATCGCGATTACTTGGCCGACTACTGGCACGATCAACAAAAGCACGGCCGGTTTCCGCGGCCGGTGAATCCGCAACTTTTTGGCTTGATGGATTGGCTCGTCAGCCAGCACGTGGTTCCGGATGATCTGCGATTGCAGCTGTGGCTGGCGATCGGATTTCTTGGTGTCTGCATGATCAACATCGTCGGCCTGTTGCTCGCCAAGTTTCTGCGACGAAGCGGCGAGATCAGCGTGCGACGCGCGCTGGGTGCGCGCAGGCGCGACATCTTTTTGCAGCTGGGCATTGAATCGGCTGTGATCGGTCTCGCAGGTGGCACGCTGGGTTTGATGCTTGCGGAATTCGGACTGTGGACGATCCGCCAACGACCGGATGGTTACGCAAAACTGGCGCAAATGGATCCAGCCATGCTGCTTGCGACCTTCGTGCTCGCCGTCATCGCAAGCGCACTTGCCGGCCTGCTACCCGCGTGGCGCGCGTGCCACGTCACACCTGCTTTGCAACTCAAAACACAATGACGAGGCGATCCATGTCACTGCCACCTGTCATCGCAAGTCTTACTCGACACAAACTCACGGCGTTGCTGCTGGTTATCCAGGTCAGCCTGACCTGCGCGATCGTGTGCAATGTCGCGTTCATGATCGTCAATCGCACATCCCAGCTGCGGCAACTCAGTGGCGTCGCTGAAGATGAGCTGGTAATGATCGAGAGCACCGATCTGGACCAGAACGCACAGCCGCTCGTGCGCCATAAGGCAGATGTCGCAGCACTAAGTGCGATCACCGGAGTGAAATCGGCGGCAGCTGTGGACGCATTGCCTTTCAACGGCAACGACTGGAGCAACGGCATTTCGCTGGTGCCCAGTGCCACCGCAAAAATCACGGCTACCGCTTTCAACGGCACACCCGGTGAACTGGCCACGCTCGGCCTTCGCCTGATCGAAGGCCGCGATTTTCAGCCGAACGAGTACATACCCGTCGATACGGCGCACGATTGGGCCGGTATCGATCATGTGCCGGCTACCATCGTGACGCGCGCGCTGGCCGATCAGCTTTTCCCGGGCCAGGAACCTCTGGGCAAAACCATCTACCCCGGTAACGGCCCCGTTCGCATCGTGGGTGTGGTGGATCATCTGGTGCGCCCTCATGCCCATGACGGCGCGCAGAATGACTACGCTACGCTGTTTCCATTACTGCCCGATGGAAACGACATCACCTATGTGATGCGCACATCTCCGCAAGATCGCGACCGTGTCTTGAAAGAAGCCACCGATGTACTGAACCGTCTCGACGACAACCGCATCCTTCGGCATCCGCAAACGTTCACTCAATTGCGTGCGGACTACTTTCATCGCAGTCGGACGATGATTTCTTTGCTGATCGCTGCAGCGGGAGGCCTGTTGCTTGTCACGGCGCTGGGTATTGCCGGTCTCGCCAGCTTCTGGGTGCAACAGCGCCGGCGGTCGATCGGTATTCGTCGTGCGATAGGCGCTACACGGCACGACATCCTGCGTTATTTCCAGAACGAAAATTTCCTGATCGTTGGCGCTGGCGTGGTGCTTGGATCATTGCTGGCCTATGCACTGAATCTCGCACTGATGCAGCATTACGAACAACCGCACTTGCCACCGCTCTATCTGGGCGTTGGCGCGCTCTCGCTTTGGTTGCTCGGTCAGCTCGCCGTGCTTGGCCCGGCCTTGCGCGCCGCAGCGGTACCGCCTGTCGTGGCGACACGCGCAACATGATGATGACCGCCGCGAGCAGCAGTAGCTGCAGCTCGCGGCGACGGCAGGGTTATTTCCAGGGCCAGGGTTTTAGCGAGTATTCCTTGGGCGGCGTATCACCGGCCAAGTTGGTCACGAAGTAGTCCCAGCGGCGGCGCGTGATGTACGGCGTTGCCGAGGCGTAACCGTGATGCTGGTTCGGCACCATCAGCATGTCGAAGTCCTTGTTCGCCTTCATCAGCGCATCGACAACCAGCAACGTGTTGTAGAACGGTACGTTGTCATCGATCGTGCCGTGCACCAACATCAGGCGCCCCTTGAGATTCTTCGCCTGATCTTCATTGGCCTGATTGTCGTAATTGGTGCTGCCGTCCTTATTGGTGACCAGCAGACCCTGCCACTTTTCGCCCCAGTCGTCTTCGTATTCGCGGTTGTCGTGGTTGCCGCTTTCGGACCAACCCACCTTGAAGAAGTCGGGATAGCGGAACATTGCATCGGCCGTCGCATCGCCGCCACCAGAGTGACCCCAGATACCCACGCGGTCGAGATCGATCCAGTTGTAGCGCTGGGCAAGTTCTTTGATCGCAACCACCTGGTCGGGCAGCGTGTTGTCGCCCATGTTGCCGTACCACGTATCGTGGAATGACTTGGAACGCCACGGCGTGCCCATGCCGTCGATGGCGACGACGATGAAGCCGAGCTCCGCCAGCGACTGATCGTCGATCTGCGAGGGCATGAAACCGTACGTATACACCGAACCTGTTTGCGGACCCGGATAGATGTAGTCGACGATCGGGTATTTCTTCTGCGGATCGAAGTGCGTGGGCTTAAACATCAATCCATACAGATCGGTTTTGCCGTCGCGCGCTTTTACCGTAATCATTTCGGGCGCTTGCCAGCCCGTCGCAAGCAGACGCGTGATATCGGCCTTCGCCACGCTCGCCACGGTGTGACCATCGTTGGCATCGCGCAGCACCGCGACCGGCGGTGCAGATGTCGTGGAATAGCTATCGACGAAATGCTTGCCATCCTCGGACATCGTGATGGTGTGATCGGCATTCTCAGGCGACAGCAGTACAGGCTCGCCGCCATCCAGGCTGACTTTCCAGAACTGCTGGTAGTACGGATTCACGCCCGGCGTACGTCCCACGCCGCGGAACCATACCGTGCGCGTTTTCGGATCGACCTTCAGCACCTCGGTGACGTTGCCATCGCCGGTGGTGATGGCGTGCTTGAGCTTGCCGTCGGTAAGGTCGTACAGATATAGATTGCCCCAGTTGCTGCGTTCACTGAACCAGATGGCTTCGTGCGTATCGGGCAGGTAGCGCCAGTTGACGGCACCGTTGCCGCTTTCGTAATCCGTGGCCACGTCTTCATGGAAGACGGTGCGCACCTCGCCCGTTTTGGTGTCGGCGATGCGGAAGGTTTCGTGCTTGTGATCGCGCGAGGTGGAAACAAAGGCCAGTGTGGTGCCGTCCTGCGCCCACTTCACGTCGTCCCAGCCACCGTTCTCGCCACAGCTGACGTCATCGCACAACGTGGAGCGATGCTGATCGGCCGGCATCTTCAGGCGCACGAGCTTGTGTTCGGGCACGTTGATGATGACGCGCTCGATCATCGTGATGTTCTTGTCGCCCGGCAGCGGATATTTCCACGCCGAAAGTTCCGGATGACCGACGCGGGTGGTGACCGTATACATATCGCCATCGAGACGCTGATCCTGCTGGAACGTCGCGATCTGCTTGGAATCCGGCGACCATTCGAGAATGGCGTTATCGGTATGTTTCCAACCGGCGTTGTCGGTGGCGTAGCCGAAGTTCTCCACGCCATCGGTGGTGAGCTGCGTTTCCTTGCCAGTAGCAACCTCACGTACCCACAGATTCCAGTTGCGGATAAACGCTTCCTGCTTGCGATCGGGCGACAGCGCGCCCGGCTCCTTGCCGGTTTTCACGAGCGTGCTCTTGTCCACGCACTCGCCCGCCGCCTTGAGGTTGCACAAGTAGGTGGTACCGCCGACTTCGACCTGGTCGCGACCATCGGCCGCCACGCGGTAATCGGTGATGCCCAGCTTGTCGACCTTGATCGATTTGGCACCGGCTTTGGTAAGTGCATTGGCGAGCTTGACATGATCAAGCAACGGCGACGCTTTGCCGCTCGTCACATCCATCTGCAGGTAATGATCGCCGTGCACGTCGTGATCGACATACCAGAAGTGCGTGCCATCGAGCCAATGCACGGTACGCACCGCGTGATCGACCAGCGGCATCGTGTTGTAAGGCATGAAGCGCTCGGCCTGCGCATAATCCTGCGCCGTCAGCGTGCGACCTTCGGCCATTACATTGCCCGCATACGAAGTCGCTGCCAGCAACCCGCACACCATTGCGCCGTACAGGCGCGACGTTCCGATTCTCGAACGCATGCTCACTCCCCGATAAGAAAACGAACCGCCGCAGCGGCTGCCCCCAAACTGTAACAACCCTACATGTTAATTGCCCATGGCACCGTCCACCCCTGCCAAAGGTATGCGACATGGCATTGGATGACGGGGGGTCTTATTGTGTGTGCTCTCCCCACTCTTCCCGCGTTGCCCCCATGACCGCCACTTTGACTGAAGCTCGTCTGCTGGAAATGGTTTTCCCGGACCACACCAACCATCTCGGGACACTGTTCGGCGGCCAGGCGCTGGCCTGGATGGACAAGGCGGCTTTTATTGTCGCCTCGCGGCATGCGCGACGTACGGTCGTCACTGCGCGCTCGGAGGAAGTGAGCTTTCGCGTGCCCGTTCGAGAGGGGCAACTGGTGGAACTGGTCGCACGCATCGTCGGTACCGGGCGCAGTTCCATGCAGGTTGAAGTGGAGATGACGGCGGAAGATCCGCTGACGGGCGATCGCCGTGTCTGCACCACCGGTCGTTTCGTGATGATTGCGCTCGATTCGAATGGCACGCCTACGCCGGTGCCCCCGCTTCCTGCCAACTGATCTTTGCATAGGGAGAATTGCATGTCGCAGTCGTTGACGGTCATTGGTAATTACATCTCGCCTTATGTGCGCAAAGTGCTTGTGTGTCTGGAGCTGAAGGGCGTCGATTATGTCGTCGATCCGATCACACCTTTTGTCGGCAATGATGCGTTCACTCGTATCAGTCCGCTGCGGCGCGTGCCGGTGCTGATCGATGGCGATCTGGTACTCAACGATTCGTCGGTGATCTGCCAGTATCTGGAGGACAAATATCCGACGCCATCGCTGTACCCCGCGAATATTGTCAAGCGCGCCAAGGCACGCTGGCTGGAGGAGTACGCGGATACGCGACTGGCTGATGTGCTTATTTGGCGCATGTTTTATCAGCTGGCCGTTCGCCGGCACATCTTCCATGAGACACCCGATGACGGCATCGTGCAGCAGGCGCGCGAGGTGGATATCCCTGCGACGCTCGATTATCTGGAAACACAGTTGCCTGCTGAAGGTTTTATCTTTGGCGATCTGTCGATTGCCGATATC
>NZ_DATHMR010000040.1:0-5542 GCF_035486915.1 Dyella sp.
GGGATAGCCGGCAGGGTTACCGGTTTCGTCGCAACCAGAGCGCGGCAGAAAGTTGTCCATGTTGCTGCCATAGCGTGCTTGCGTCGCCGCCACCAGCGCGGGCCTTGCCTTCAGTACATCGCATGGGATGGCGTACTGGAACACGCTCTGGTCCTCACCCATCGATGCAAGAATGATCCGTGGCACCAGCGAATCGTCGCTATCGTCGTAGGCAGCGATCGGGAATTCGCCCATCGGCTTTTGATGCACATACGACTTGGCTTGTACGTCGTCGAGCAGATGTTGAATCTGTGCATCGCGCGCTGGCGTGCGCGGACGGAAGGCGTGCAGGAACAATGCATAATCCAGCTCGCCGCGCAGATCCTTTTCAGCGTTCTGCTTCAACACAGGTTCGGCCCTATCCGGATGCGTGGCCATGCTGGCGATAGCCACTTCGCGCGGATCCGGTGGCGACGGTTTGGATGGCGCGATGGCCGCATAGCATCTGCCATCGCGTGCCACGCCATTAGGACAGCTAGGCGTCTCATGCCGTTTCAACAACCGCGGCGCGTCCGCAATCTCGGCCAGTAACGTGATGGCCTGGTCGTCACTGGGACAATCCAACATGGGGCCAGGCACGTTTTTTAATGCATCCGCGTTGGCCGCGAAATCATTCTCGTGGCTATGCAAGGTACGGCACGGCAGGCGCAGCCACAGGCCGGCCTGCGGTTGCGGGGTACTACTGTGCATGCCCAGTTGGTCGTCCCGTTGCGCAGGACTTAAACCGCCGGCCTCGAAGTACAGCGCGGTGTCCACGATGCGGATCGCTGCCAGCAGATGCGGCAACGGTTGGCTCGTATGGAGGGCATCAGCCAGGTGTGCGTTGTATTTCTCGTATATCGGCGCCTGCCACTGCGACATGTCCTGCATTTTCTGCTGGGCGCTACTCACGGCAACGGCAAGCGCCTCATTCATGCGTGTGTCGTCATGTTGCAGGTAGGCCGCATACGCATCCACGATGCTTTCCATAGGATCGCGGCTGGCACCCGCGGGAACGGCGCGTCGTGGTTGGCCGGCTGCGACCCGGTCAAGGTCAGACTGGATGCGGATGAAAACGCGGTAAGGGTCGTCGTAGCCGCTCTTGTTGTCGCCGATCACCGCGCATCGTGCAGGCGTCGCAGCGCAAGGGACCGGCGCAGTTGACACCGTACTAGATGCCGCCAGTATCAAAGCACCGGCACATGCCACCAATCGCAATGTAAGAACCGCTGAACATCTTCTGCCCATATCCGTCCCCCAAAGCCTGCCTCCTATGCGGAAAGCATGTTGGCACAACCACAGGGACGGGAGCAGCCAATAACATGGCAATTTAGTGTCGGACTACCGGCAGGCTATAAGTTTTGCCGCGCTCATCCATCGCGCCTGCTTTGGATCGAGGGCGGACATATGAGCTGCCAAAAAAGTTAATGCTTCTGCCCAGTTAAGCCACCAGCTCTACGCGCAATTTCTTTTGCAGGGCAATAGATACGCTGGCCAACATCTTGAGCGTGAGACGGCTGTTACTCTCGTCGAGCAAGCTATCCAGATGCGATCGACTGACTCCCATCATTGCAACCATTTTGCTCTTGCTGATTTTCTGGGCTTTCATTTCTCGCCGTATCTGCCAGACGATTACGCGCTTAATAGCCACGGTCGTACTCTCTTCGAGAATTCCCTCATCTCCCAGGAAGTCATCGAAGTCTGCACCGATGTGTTTCGAGCTATGTCTCGAAGATTTGGTCACACCCAGGCCCAGTCTTTATTTTGCAGTGCACCGTTTTTGGTATATGACGTCTGTTACTTCAATTAGCACAACGCTTCGTCATCATTTTACCTATTAATTCAGCGACGCTGCATTAGGCGCGGTCAAACTATGGTTTAAGGCGTGGCCAAACTATGGTTTAACGCGCATGTGTGTTCGTTAAAGCATAACTTGTCCGCAGAAGTGCCCGACGGCTGAAATGTCCGCTTGGGGTTGAAAACGGACATTCAATGCCAGAAATCAGCGGCGCCTCGAAGGTGTGGCCCGGCGTCAGGCAACTTCTTTCAACATATCGTGCAGATCGATACTGTTCTTCGCTTTCGTCATCAGCTCGTCGGGAATCGGCTCTTTTCGGTTAAGGTCGAGCAGCCCCTGATTGATATGCACATAGGGACGTATGCGTTCTTCGTAGGCGGCGAATGCCTGCGCCGGTTGATCGGGATGGCGGATCAGTTCACGCGCCAGAACAAAGGAACCGACCAAGGCGAGACTGGTGCCCTGCCCTGTGAATGGGGATGCACAGTGCGCGGCGTCTCCCGCCAATACGACGCGGCCCTTCGACCATGTGGGCATATGTATCTGCGCCAGTTCGTTGTAATAGAACTGCGTGGTGTCTTGCATGGAATCGATCAGCTGAGGAAAGAAGCCACCCAAGCGAACACATTTTGAGGCCACCATATCCTTCTGCGCGCGAATGTCGTGACGGGATACTTCCGCATCTAGCGTGCCGTAGCCGACGCCAACGCGCAGCTCCTTTTGATCGCGGCTCGGATAAATCACGTAACCGACACTTGCTTCGCGGTGAATGAGTTGCCAATGCTTCAGATCGATGAGGTTAGGGGTGGAGAAAAACGCCAAGACTCTGTTCAGCGGTTTCACGAACGTCGACTCGTCGTTGAAACACAGCTTTCGCGTATGGGAATACACGCCGTCAGCGCCTACGACACAGTTGAAGGTTCTTTCGATGCCGCTGGCGAAGGTAACGATCACTTCCTGATCGTTCTGACTGAGTGCCTGGATGCCATCTGCATAGACGAATTCGACCTGGTTGCCCATCGCCCCCATAAGCAGCTCGCACAAGTCGTCGCGGAAGATCTCGATATCGTCACTATCGAGTCTGCCGGCGCTGAAGGTGCGCTCTTCGGTCCGCGCAACTTCATTGCCATGGGCGTCGAGCGTGGACATGCCCTTGGATCGCGTTCGTAATGCATCGGCTTCGCAATGCAAGCCCATGGCCTTAAGCACATCCAGTGCGACACCACGAACATCCACAGCCTGTCCGCCGCGTCGGAATGCCGGAGAGCGTTCGACTAAGGTGACAGCGAAACCCGCACGATCCAACCAGTAAGCCAGTGCCAGGCCGGTGACGCCCGCACCCGATATCAAAATATTCCGATTCATGTGAGAGCCTCACGTATTAAAAGCATGGGTAAGAGAGTCGAGATGTGACTTCGCTTTATCGCTGACTTACAGCTTGCTCGCGCTTATGTCGCGGATACCAGTTCGTGAAACGGTAGGCGGCGTACAAGGCACCCCCGATGATGATTGCGATGGAATGGACCGGAATCGCATGGCACCAGAACGCCATGTCAGCGGCAACCACCACTGCAAATGCAGTGCCCCATACTCCCGAGATCACCTTGTTCGTTTCGACAAAGCTGGCATTGGTCCATTGCGATGGAGAAATGCGTTCCTTGGCGTACTCCAAGGTGAAAGGTCTACCTGTCGCAATCGTGGCGAGCACGATGACGAGGAGCCCCGCGTCGACGCAGATGCGCACGAGTGCTACGGATAAGTCTACGCCAGCGAGCCACGCAACGATTGCCAAAGCGCTGAAGAGAATAAATGTGCCAACCTCCAGCGTCTTCGGCTTTTTTCCCGGCGACGTTGCGTCACGCACGATGCCGACACCGGCGATGACGGCGCCTGCGAGTAGAGCGAGTTTTGAATAGCCCGCGGCGCTTATCAGCGCGAATGCGAGAAAGGGTAGAAATCCAAGAATCAATTTCATGTCGATGATGCCTACGAGACGTTGAATGCAGTGAGGGGTAGCTGACGACAGCAGTTACGGCGTGCGACTAAAGCGCCACTGCCCCGGCGTGGTGCCTGCAATTCGCTTGAAGACGGTGGTGAAATGCGCTTGCGTGCTGAATCCCGCACCCGCCGCGATATCGCAGAGCGGCCACGGCGTGCGCGTCATCAATTCCTTCGCGTGCAGAACGCGTTGCTCCAACAAGTAGTGATGCGGACGCAGGCCTGTCGCTTCACGAAATAGCGCGGCGAAATGCATGGAGGACATGCCCGCGGCTTCAGCCATATCGTTCAGCGTGATGGTCTCGGAAAGATGTTCCCGAACGTAGTTCGCCACACGCTCCACGCGAAAGGCGGGCAGTGCGTTCCGATGAGGGTTTTGCGCTTTACGCTCCGCGCAGCGGATGCACAGGTCGACGACTCTCGCCAACATCGTATCGATCAACGGTGCCGCGAACGACGCGTGCATGCCTTCCAGCGTGGACGTCACCAACATGCTGACCAGCTGCTTCAACAAAGGGTCCGCGTACCTTTGCAGTTTTCCCTGGGTCATGACGGCGCGCATGCCATCCGTCACACGTTCGCGCCAGTAGCTGTGCGGAACGGTAAGGACGAGTTCCTCACCGTCGCAAAGCCATTGGGTTCGAACCAACTGATTTGGACGGCTTACGTGAACGAGGCCGTCGACGGCCTCGCCACAGTCATACCACTGCGAACCAACGTTTACGCTGAGCCGGCATCTGCCGAAGAAGAAGCGCAGCACGACCGAAGCATTCGGTGTCGGTGCCGATTCGCCCACTTCGCCTGCCGATCTCCGGCACACCACGGCGACCGGGCCATCGAATGACTTGATGCCACGAGCGACCGTCGAAGGATCGAGGGCCGCAGCCGAAACATGACGGCGCACGGACTTCGGCACGGATTCGAGCTGGCTGGAAACGCTAAACATGTCCCATCTCCCCGGCGACGATGGCCGGCTGGCATTCGGTTTGGTACCCCTTGAGCCAGCGCCGAAGCCGTCGTTGGCACGCCATGGCGCCACCAACAACGTCCCTCGCAGGCAGTCAATCTTTACGTTGTCTAGATAGTTTGGGTGCGAGGCAACCCCTTGTCAAGAAATATTTTTACAGTGGTAAGATGCGCGGCATGAAAACCGCCCCCTACCACCACGGCGCCTTGCGGGAAGCCCTTCTCGACGCGGCTGAGACGATCCTGAAACGCGACGGGTTGAACGCCCTGACGCTACGCGCCGCGGCGCGGGAAGCCGGTGTGTCACATGCCGCGCCATCCCACCACTTTGGAGACCTGACGGGGTTGCTTACCGATCTGGCCGCCGACGGTTTTCGACGATTTGCCGGGCGCATCAAAGACGCCCTTGAGGGTCCAAGCGCTCGACGCTGGGATGGCGCCCGCGCTTATCTCGCCTTCGCGATCGACAATCCCGCACTGTTTCAGCTGATGTTTCGTGCCGACCGATTGGATGGCAGCCGTCCCTCTTTCAAGGAAGCTCGTATGCATCTGCTGGAAATCCTGGCCGAATCTCGCGGCATACCGGCCGATAAACCATCGGTCGAACAACTGGGCAAGATGGTGGGCGGCTGGTCTTTGATACACGGCTACACCTTGCTGCTTTTGGATGGACGTCTAAAAGCGCTACTGAGCGTCGCTCCGGAAGGTACGACCATCGACGACCTGTTCGAAGCCATGCTTGCGTCGGCTGACAATCAAGAG
>NZ_DATHMR010000041.1:0-4456 GCF_035486915.1 Dyella sp.
ACGCGCCTGGATCGTCATGCTGCTGCTGTTTGCCGTCGGATCCTGTCGTGCGGACTGTATCGATGATGCGGCGAATTATCATCGGGTTCATCCCTATGTGTTGAGGGCAATTGCCTTTCAGGAATCGCATATGAAACCATCCGTCCTGAGTCACAACGCCGACGGCAGTGTCGATTTCGGGATGATGGGCATCAATTCCATACACTTGTCAGAGCTGGGTCGTTTTGGCGTCAAACCTCACCAGTTGCTCGATCCATGCGTAAACGCCTACGTGGCGGCGTGGCACCTGCGCCAGAAAATGGACAAATATGGGAACACTTGGCGGGCCGTGGCGGCGTATCACTCCGAAACGCCCGCTACCGGAGAAAACTACGCGGCACGGATCAAAAAAATCCTGTCCTCCTGGGGAGTGGGAGGAGTGAACTGAGATGGCCGGCCTATAACAGACCGCGTGGCCGATGACCGCGGCGTCGAACGCGGGGAGTTTATTCGTCGGATTGTGCGTGTCAGCGTCAACGAAAAAGGCCACCAAACGATGGCGGCCTAATTCATTGAAAACATTGGTCGGGGAGACATGATTCGAACATGCGACTTCTACGTCCCGAACGTAGCGCTCTACCAGGCTGAGCTACACCCCGTGGGAGCTGCGTATCTTATCGGGACCGGGTGACCTTGGCAACATCCGGCGGCAGCTGGCGGGGGGGCTTTAAGCCCGAAAACGGCAGGGAAGTGCGGTCCATCTGCTACGCTATCGGGCTACCGTGTTGCGGCATTTCTACAACGTTTGCAGAGGATTCCATGGCGCTTACCCCGGCCCGTACCATGCCCGGTGTGCTCGAGCTGCTGCCGCTCGACCAGATCGCTTTCCAGCGCATGCTCGACGTAATCCGTCGCAATTATGAGCGCTTTGGTTTTCTGCCGGTGGAAACGCCGGTGATCGAATATTCGGATGTGCTGCTGACCAAGACCGGCGGCGAGACCGAGCGTCAGGTTTATTTTGTGCAGTCCACGGGTGCGATGGAGCAGGGTGAGAAGCCCGATCTGGCTTTGCGCTTCGATCTCACCGTGCCACTGGCTCGCTACGTCGCCGAACACGAACACGATCTCAGTTTCCCGTTCCGCCGTTATCAGATGCAGCGCGTCTATCGCGGCGAGCGCGCGCAGCGCGGACGCTTCCGTGAGTTCTACCAGTGCGATATCGACGTCATCGGCAAGGACAGCCTGTCGATCCGCTACGACGCCGAATTGCCCGCCGTGATCTACAGCGTTTTCCGCGAACTGGACATCGGCGCGTTCACCATCCAGCTCAACAATCGCAAGTTGATGCGTGGCTATTTCGAAAGCCTTGGCGTCACCGATTCCGAGCAGCAGACGCTGGTGCTGCGCGAAGTGGACAAGCTGGACAAGCGCGGTGCCAATTACGTGCGCGAGACGCTGACCGGCGAAGGCTTTGCGTTGACTGCCGAAGCCGCACAGAAAATTCTCGATTTCGTACAGGTGCGTTCCACCTCGCTCAAGGATGCTTTGAGCAAGCTCGACGCACTTGGCCCCGGCCCCGACACGATGGAGCAGGGACGCAACGAACTGAAGGAAGTGCTGGAACTGATCCATGCCTTCGGCGTGCCCGAAACGCACTACGCGCTGAATCTTTCCATCGCGCGCGGTCTGGACTACTACACGGGTACGGTTTACGAGACCACGCTAAACGATCATCCGCAGATCGGCTCGATCTGCTCGGGTGGCCGTTACGAGAATCTTGCCGGTCAGTACACCAAATCGCATCTGCCGGGCGTTGGCATCTCCATCGGCCTGACGCGCCTGTACTGGCAGTTGCGCGATGCCGGATTGATCGGCACGGCACGCAGCACCGTCGATGTACTCGTGACGCAGATGGATGCTGCGCAATTGCCTGCCTATCTCGCTGTCGCCAGTGAGTTGCGTGCCGCGGGTATTGCTACGGAAGTCGTGCTGGATGGCGGCAAGCTCGGCAAGCAGTTCAAGTATGCCGATCGCGCAGGTATACGTTTTGTAATCGTGCTGGGTGAAGACGAACTCGCAAAAGGCGTGGTAACCGTCAAAGACCTGCGTCGTGAGGATCAATTCGAAGTGGCTCGCAGCGAGCTGATCAAGACGTTGCGGGTTGAGCTCGCGCAGGCAGAGATCAGCAACTGACACAAGGTGTGGAAGGGTCGCGGCTAGCGTTGCGATCCAGTCTTATTAACCATGATTCGCGGTATGCGCCAGCAGTTTCCCCGCTGTTGGCGTGATCAAAAACAAGATCTGCCCACATGGGCGCGGAGTACGCATGACTGGCAACTCGATCCTGCTGGATGGCAACAGCCTCAGCCGTCAACAACTCATCGCCGTGGCTCGCCAGGGTTATGGCGTGCGGCTCGATTCGGAACAGCTCAAGCGTGTGCAACACGCGGCGGATTTTCTGGCCGACAAGGTGAGTTGCGGCGAGCCGACGTACGGCGTTACAACGGGTTTTGGCAGTAACGCGGACAAGTTGCTGGGCGCGTATCGACTGCGCGATAAATTGCCCGGTGGCAATCCCCACAAGCCTGAAGGTACGTTGCTGGAAGAATTGCAGCACAACCTGATCACCACGCACGCGGTATGCGTCGGCAAGCCATTTTCTGCCGAAGTCGTGCGCGCGATGCTGGTCATTCGCATCAATACGCTGATGCGCGGCCATTCGGGTATTCGCGTCGCCACTCTGGAAGCATTGACGGCGATGCTCAATCAGGACGTTATTCCCGTGGTGCCCGAGAAGGGTTCGGTGGGCGCGAGCGGGGACCTGGCTCCGTTGTCGCATCTGGCGATCGTGTTGCTCGGTGGTGGCGAAGCCTTCTACAAGGGTGAGCGCCTGCCGGGTGCCGAAGCGTTGAAGCGTGCCGGTCTGCAACCGATTCGCCTTTCGTTCAAGGAAGGTCTGGCCCTCAACAACGGCACGGCACAGATGCTGGCGACCGCGGTTCTTGCGCTCGACACAATCGAATATCTCCTCGATGTTGCCGATCTCGCCGCATCGATGACGCTCGATGCCTTCGCAGGCCGCAGCGGTGCGCTGCGTGCGGAAGTGCATGCCTTGCGTCCGCATCCGGGGCAGGTGTCGGTTGCTGAGCGTGTGCGCGAGTTGCTTAACGGATCTACGCTGGTCGATATTCCGTATCACCTCGTGCCGCGCTTCCGTCAGTGGAGCGCGGATGCGTGGAATACGGCGGAGGATCAGGCGCTGAGTTTCGACATTGGCTGGGACTGGGTGCCAGCTAATCAGCGTCATGGTCGCGAAGCGTTCTACAACCGCTTCCTGCCGTTCAAGGGCGGTAAGAAACATCAGCCGCAAGACGCGTATTGCTTGCGCTGCATGCCGCAGGTGCACGGCGCGGTGCGCGATGCCTGGGCTCAGGCGTGCCGCGTGATCGATATCGAATTGAATGCCGTCACCGATAATCCGTTGATCTTCCCGGACAACCCCGACGCCACACATATCGAAGAGCAGGTGATCTCCGCCGGCCATTTCCACGGTATGCCCCTGGCGCTGGCGATGAGCTATGTGAAGGCGGCGATTCCGGTGCTGGCTTCAATCTCCGAGCGTCGTCTCAACAAACTCGTCGATCCGGCCACCAGCGACGGCTTGCCCGCGTTCCTCACTGGCAACGAAGATGGTACCGATTCCGGCTTCATGATCGTGCAATACACCGCGGCCGCGCTCGTGAACGACCTGGCGACGCGTGCGCATCCGGCGAGCGTGTATTCGGTGCCAACCAGCGCGAACGCCGAAGACCATGTGTCGATGGGCGCGAACGAAGCGCGTCACGTTTTGGAAATGACTGAAGACCTCAGTCACGTGCTGGCACTTGAGCTTTACACTGCCGCGCAGGCGCTCGATTACCGTCAGGAAATGCTCAATGCCGCGCGTCGCCTGGCTGCACGCGGCAACTGGCAAGCCTTGGCCTCCAAGGTGGCCAATGCGCCGCGCGAAGACAGTGCTGACTACGCGCAATTTGTCGAGGAAGTGAAGCAGCTCACTGCTGCGCTCGCCGAGGTTGGTGACTTCCACGCAGGTAAGGCAGTGCGTACAGCGCACGATGCGTTGCGTGGGCACGTCAGTTTCATGCATCGCGACCGCGCGATGGATGGCGATGTGCGGACCGTCTGCGAACTCGTCCAGAAGCGCGCGTTCTCAATCTAATGCTTTGAGTCACTCCAGCTGGGCAGCGCGCAACAAATGGCGCGACGCCCAGCCCAACCAAATCAGTATCAGCGCAATCGCCAGCTTTTCCATCAGTCCATTGGGAAAGATGGATATCAGCACCTGAAACCACAGCACGAATGTCGCCAGCCAAGCGAGTACTAGGCCGAAGCGACTTCCTTCTTTCATGCGCTGATCACGCAGCCAGCGGCTCGAAAGCAACACCATGCCGAAGCTCAGCCACAGGAACGTCGCGAG
>NZ_DATHMR010000042.1:0-45764 GCF_035486915.1 Dyella sp.
CTCGGTGAAGGTGTCGTCCGATGTTGTCGCGGCCTGCGGCGCGCCCATGAGCAAAGCGATGGCGATAACACTGAGCATGGCGACTCCCGGGCCGGTCAACGAGGCCTTCACGGTAGCAGCTTGTGCCGCCAGCGGAGAAGGGCGCTGGGTGATTACTCCGGGCGGTGCGGCAGAGCGAGATATTCCTCGCTCTGCATCTCGATCAGGCGCGATTCGGTCCGGCCGAATTCGGCACGCAGGCGCTCGCCGTCGTAGAGCTCGGTGATTGGCGCGGCAGCAGACAGGATGAGTTTGACATGACGGTCGTAGAACTCATCTACCAGCTGCACGAAACGCTTGGCCTGGTCTTCACTGTAGACAGTGAATTGCGGCACATTGGAGATGATGATCGCCGGCCCCGTCTTGGCCAGTTCGATGTAATCGGCCACGGCGCGCGGACCGTCGCACAACGCGGCGAAGTCGAACCAGAAGATGTTGTCGGCACGCTTACGAACGGGAATGGAGCGATCGTTGATCGTGATCGCGCCGCCGTCGATGACGTCGCCCTGCGCCTGGCTGGAGAAGATACGTGCCAGTGCACGTTCGGCTTCCGCCCCCGGTGGTGTGTGATAGACCGGCGCGTGCGTGAGCGCGCGCAGACGCCAATCGTGCGCGGAGATCATCTCGACGACATGGCAATGCGCTTCGATCGATGCAATGGCAGGCAGAAAACGTGCGCGCTGCAAACCGTCCTTGTAGAGATTGCTCGGCGCGGTGTTCGAGGTGGTCACGAGCGTCACGCCACGCGCAAACAATGACTCAAACAAATTGGCAAGAATCATCGCATCGCCAATGTCGTTGACGAGAAATTCGTCGAGGCACAGTACGCGGCAACGCGCCGCAATGCCTGCAGCTACTTCGACAAGTGGATCTTGCCGTTCTCCCAGATCGCGCAATCGCTCGTGCACTTCACCCATAAAGCGATGAAAGTGCCGCCGCAATGCGACACCTTGCGGCAAGCTGGACGCGAACAGGTCCATCAAAAAGGTTTTGCCGCGGCCGACGCTGCCCCACAAATACAAGCCTGGCACAGCGACGCGTTCCTCCGCGCCCAGCAGCGATTTCAGACGGCCGAACAGGCCGCCGTTGTTTTCGTCTTTGACGGCGAATGCCGCATGCATGCGATCGAATTCAGGCAGCACCGCCACTTGTGCCGGATCGGATGTCCAGCGATGCGCGGCGACGCCTTCCTGGTAACGCGCGCTGGGCGCGCCGGGTATTGTGTCGGACATAAACGTAGCTACTTAGTGGCGGCGCGGTGGCAGCCAGTCCTGGACCGCATGTTTGACCGCACCGCGCAGATCCATCAGGCGGCGGTGGAAGAAGTGGCCGGTTTCCGGCATGCGGATGAGCTCGGGTGGTTGCTCGAGGCTGTCGATCCAGTCGAACACCGCTTGCGGCTCGACGATTTCGTCTTCCTCGCCCATCACGACGAGCCACGGACAGGTCGGTAGCGCGAGCGTTTCATGTTCCCAGCGGCCGATCGGCGGCGCGATACTGATCAGCGCATCGGCTTTCAGTTTCACGGCGTTGCGCAGGGTGACGTAGCTGCCGAACGAAAATCCGGCCAGCCACAATGCGTCATCGGGACGCATCTTGCGCGCCCACGCGACTACCGCCGCGAGATCGTCGCTCTCGCCGATGCCATTGTCGTAGGTGCCGGCCGAATCGCCTGCGCTGCGGAAATTGAAACGCACGGTGTCCAGGCCCGATTCGCGCAGGCTGCGTTCGAGCATCGTCACGACCTTGTTGCGCATCGTGCCGCCGTCTTTCGAATTGGGATGGCAGATCACGGCGACGCCCCGGCGCGCGTCGGCAGGTTCCGCTACATCGCTGATGGCCTCAAGAAGACCAACAGGACCTTGCAGCGTGAACTCGGTGGTTTCGTCCGGGAAGGTGGACGGTTCGGGGGTGGGGGCGGGGGAGGTCATGACGGGAATGATAACCGGCCCGCTCGTTGCGCGTTTTTCCAGCGCGCGTGTGGGCGGCGGCAACCTTTGCACGATAGCAGTCCGTAACTTACGTATCCGCGCAAGCAACAACGCCGCCCGCTGGCGGCGTTGGGAATATCCGTGAAGGATTACTTGGACTGACTGACCATCCAGGTGACGGCGGCCTTGACCTGTGCTTCGTTCAAGGAAGGATTGCCACCCTTCGCCGGCATCGTATTGCCGTCCGGGCCGTGATAGCCGTCGAGTGCATGCTGGACCAGCGTGTCGACGCCTTCGGCAATGCGCGGCGCCCACGCATCCTTGCTGCCAACTTTCGGCGCGCCGAGCACGCCAGCCGTGTGGCAGGCGGTGCAGACGCCATCGAAGATGGTTTTGCCATCGGTGGAACCGCCGAAGGCGACTTGTGCGGCGGCGGCCTTGGCGGCGGCAGCTTGCGCGGCCTCCATCGCGGCACGGCCGGTGTTGCCCGCGTACACGGCCCCGTTCGGCGCGAGGCTGGCGGAAAGTTGTTGCGCGGCGTTCGGATCGACTTCCTTCGGCTCGTGCTCGTAGATTGTCCAGGCTGTGTAGATCAGGACCAGGGTCAGCACGCCGAGGCCGGCGATAAGCAACGAGAACTGACGCAGGAAACTCTGGTCGGATTTGCTCATGGAACCGCTCACGCAAGTACTCCAGTCAACTCATGATTAATCTGGAACGCCACCACGTCCCCTGTGGCGCGCTTTGCCGCCCCCCGGCGACGTTGCCGCGGTTCGTCCGGAATTCCGAAGTCCCCTTTGGCAATAAGCCCCGGAGTATAGACGAAGCCTGCGGCAAGTTTGAGAGGCCGCTCGCGGGTTCTCGCCATCGGCGTGGGCCGCGATCTGCTTGTAGATTGTTTAAACAGGTCTATTAAGAAGTGTGTAGTGCAGACACATGGTCACCTTCGCCTGATACGCTCTGGGGTTATGGACCCTGCCATCGGTCATGCGGCACCCCTGTCAACCGGCATTGTCCAACCTCGTTGAGCTGCCCCTATGCTTATTTCCAAGGCTTAGGACAACGAGTGCGTTATTCGTTTCGGTGGGGTCGGGTGGGCCTCCCGTTCATTCCAGGAGTTTCAAATGTCGCGTTTTTGGAAGATCGCGTTGATCGTGATCGCCGTGCTTGTGGTGGGTGGGGTCGCATTCCGCTTGCTGCACAAACCTGAAGCACAAACTGCTGCAGGTAGTCATCGCCATGGTGGCGGTCAAGGCAGTGGCGATAACGACGGAAAGGGACAGAATCAGCCCGGTGGTCCCGGTCAGGACAACACGCCCGTGCCGGTGACGGTGGAACCCACGGTCAGTCAGAACGTGCCGGTGTACCTCACTGCGCTGGGTACGGTCACTGCGCTGAACACCGTGACGGTGAATCCGCAGGTTGCCGGTCAGATGTGGACGATCAATTTCCAGGAAGGCAAGGCGGTGAAGAAGGGCGATGTGATTGCCCAGATCGATCCACGCACCTTCCAGGCGGCTTACGATCAGGCGGTTGCCAAACAGAAGCAGGACGAAGCATCGCTCTCAACGGCCGTCTCGACGCTGGACCGCAACCAGAAGTTGGTCGCCAACGGTTACGTCGCCGCGTTGGACATGGACACCTTCCGCAACAACGTGGCACAGCTGAAGGCCACTGTGATCGCCGATGAAGCGGCCGCCCGCTCGGCAAAAGTGCAGCTCGATTTCACCAAGATCATCTCGCCGATCGATGGCGTGGCCGGCATCCGCAATGTCGACCCCGGCAACGTGGTGACGACCACCACCTCGATCGTGACGTTGACGCAGATCCAGCCGATCTACGTAATCTTCAATCTGCCCGAGCAGAATCTCGAAGCCGTGCGCGGCGCGTTCCAGAACGGTACCGACAAGCTGGAAGTGATTGCGCTCGACCGCAGCGATGCGCATCCGCTGGATACGACCGGTTTCCTGCAGACGATCGACAATCAGATCGACACCACCACAGGCACGTTCAAGCTACGCGCGCAGTTCAATAACCCGCAGAGCTCGTTGTGGCCGGGTCAGTTCGTGAACGTGCAGCTACGCACGCACACGGTGTCCGGCGGTCTGGTGATTCCCGCGCAAGCCGTGCAGCGCGGTCCGGATGGCGATTTCGTTTACAAGCTGCAGCCGGATCAAACCGTCGCGATGGCGCCGGTGACCGTTGCCGGTGAAGTGGGCGACAGCCACGTGATGATCAGTAACGGTCTGAATGTGGGCGATCAGGTGGTGACCGAAGGTCAGTTCCGCCTGAAGCCGGGCAGCAAGGTTCAGGCGCTGAAGCCGGGCGAAGTGCCGAAGGCACCGGCGGCATCGGATGCCGACAAGAAGAAATGGAAGCAGGGTGGTGGTCGCCGTGGGTCTAGCAACTCTTAAGACCATCGCCATGCATGCAACGCGCTCGATTCAAACGAGCGCGTTGCGTGAAAGCACACGGATTTGCCACCAATCTTTTCACGGACGGTCAAACGCGACCGCACCTAACTGACGGTTCCGACGACCCATGGGATTCTCCTCGCTCTTCATTCGCCGGCCTATCGCCACCGCACTGTTGATGGTGGCGGTGCTACTGCTGGGCGTGCTTGGTTATCGCGAGCTGCCGGTATCGGCGCTACCGGAAATCGAAGCCCCCAGCCTGGTGGTCACCACCCAATATCCGGGTGCGAGCGCGTCCACCATGGCATCGCTGGTGACTACGCCGCTGGAACGCAATCTCGGCCAGATTTCCGGCCTGGACATGATGACGTCCGATTCCTCCGCGGGTCTGTCGACCATCGTGTTGCAGTTCAACATGGATCGCGACATCGATATCGCGGCGCAGGACGTGCAGGCGGCGATCAATCAGGCACGCGGCACGTTGCCGAGCACGCTGCCCTATCCGCCGGTCTACAATCGCGTGAATCCGGCTGACGCGCCGATCATGACCTTGATGCTCACTTCCGACAGCCGCCAGCTGCGCGATGTGAACGATCTGGCCGACTCGATCCTCGCGCAGAAGCTCTCGCAGGTGCAGGGCGTGGGCTTGGTGTCGATTGCCGGTAACGTGCGTCCAGCTGTGCGTATCCAGGTGAATCCTGCGCAGCTGGCCAATCTCGGCTTGACGATGGAAGACGTGCGCAATGCGCTCACGGAAGCCAACGTCAACGCACCGAAGGGCACGCTCAACGGCGCCACGCAGTCGTACACGATTTCCACGAACGATCAGCTCGCGACCGCCGCTGAATACAAGAACACCATCATTTCGTACAACAGCACGACCAATGCACCGGTGCGTCTGGCCGATGTGGCCAAAGTGGTCGATGGCGTCGAAAACGATCAGCTCGCTGCGTGGGCGAACGGCAAGCCGGCCGTGCTGCTGGATATTCGCCGTCAGCCGGGCGCCAACATCGTGCAGACGGTGGCGCAGATTCGACAGATCTTGCCGCAATTGCGCAGCGTGCTGCCGGCCGATGTGCATCTGGATATCTTCGCCGACCGCACCATCACCATTCGTGCCTCAGTCGAAGATGTGCAGTTCACGCTGCTGCTCACCATCGCCCTGGTGGTGGCGGTGATCTTCGTGTTCTTGCGCCGTTTGTGGGCAACGATCATTCCGTCCGTAGCGGTGCCGCTTTCGTTGCTTGGCACGTTCGGCGTGATGTCGTTCGCCGGCATGTCGCTGGATAATCTCTCGCTGATGGCGCTCACCGTGGCCACCGGTTTCGTGGTGGACGATGCGATCGTGATGATCGAAAACATCGTGCGCTACATCGAGCAAGGCAAGCCAGGCATCGAGGCGGCGGAAGTCGGTGCGAAGGAAATCGGCTTCACGGTGCTATCGCTGACCGTCTCGCTGATCGCCGTCTTCCTGCCGTTGCTGTTGATGCCCGGCGTGACCGGCCGTCTGTTCCACGAATTCGCATGGGTGCTCGCAACCGCCGTCGTCATCTCGATGCTGGTGTCGCTGACGCTTACGCCGATGATGTGCGCGTACTTGCTCAAACCCGATGCGTTGCCGGAAGGCGACGACGCACATGAGCGTCACGCCGCCGCCGGCAAGCGTACGGTGTGGTCGCGTACCGTCAACGTGTATGAAAGTACGCTCGACTGGGTGCTCGATCATCAGCAGCTGATGATCCTCGTAGCCTTCGTCGCGATCGCGGTGACCATCTTCCTCTACGTCGTCATTCCGAAAGGCTTGCTACCCGAACAGGACACTGGCCTCGTTACTGGCGTAGTGCAGGCCGATCAGAACGTCGCGTTCCCGCAGATGGAAGCGCGCACCAAAGCCGTGGCCGATGCGCTGCAGAAAGATCCGAACGTGGCCGGTGTGGCGGCGTTTATCGGCGCAGGTTCGATCAACCCGACGCTCAACCAGGGCCAGCTGAGCATTGTGCTGAAGGATCGCAACAAGCGTGGCAGCCTGGATGATGTAGTGCAGAGCCTGCAGAATGCCGCTGCAAATATTCCGGGTGTCGCGCTGTATCTGAAGCCCGTGCAGGACGTGACGCTGGATACGCGTGTCGCCGCTACCGAGTATCAATACTCGATGTCGGACGTGAGCTCCGATGAGCTGTCCAAATACGCCACGCAGATGACGCAGGCGTTGCGTGAACGTCCGGAACTGGCCGATGTCGACAACAACCTTGCCGATCAGGGCACCGCGCTCAAACTCACGATCGATCGCGACAAAGCCAGCACGCTCGGCGTGCCGGTGCAGACGATCGACGACACACTTTACGACTCGTTCGGTCAGCGCCAGATTTCTACCATCTTCACGCAGTTGAACCAATACCGCGTGGTGCTGGAAGTGGAGCCGCAATTCCGTAGCAGCACGTCATTGCTCAATCAGCTGACGGTGAAGAGCAACGGCAGCGGTGCGTTGACGGGCAGCAATGCCACTACGTTTGGTCAGGCCGCATCGAGCAACTCCTCGACCACGACCGGTATCGCGGTTGCCAATACCGGCATCATTCTGGGCACGGGCGGCACGATTCCGCTGGCGTCGCTGGTGAATGCGGAAGTGACCAATGCGCCACTGGTAATCAGCCATCAGCAACAGCTTCCTGCAGTGACGGTGTCGTTCAATCTGGCGCAGGGTTACTCGCTCTCGCAAGCGGTCGATGCGATTCACGAGGTCGAGAAGCAGCTCAACTTCCCGCCGCAAGTGCGTGGGCAATTCATCGGTAAAGCGGCGGAGTTCTCCTCCTCGCTGACCAATGAAGCGTTGCTGCTGCTGGCCTCGGTGATCGTGATCTACATCGTGCTGGGCGTGCTGTACGAAAGCTACATTCATCCGGTCACGATCATTTCCACCTTGCCGCCTGCCGGCGTGGGCGCGTTGCTGGCGCTGATCCTGTGCGGCATGAGTCTTTCGGTGGATGGCATCGTGGGTATCGTGCTGCTGATCGGTATCGTGAAAAAGAACGCGATCATGATGATCGACTTCGCGATTGAAGCGCAGCGCACCGGTATGAAGCCGCGCGAGGCGATCCGCCGCGCGTGTCTGCTGCGCTTTCGCCCGATCATGATGACCACCGCGGCCGCCATGCTCGGTGCGCTGCCGCTGGCCTTGGGTAACGGTATCGGTGCGGAATTGCGGCGTCCGCTAGGTGTGTCGATCGTGGGCGGCCTGCTGCTATCGCAGCTGGTGACTCTGTACACCACGCCGGTGATTTACCTCTACATGGAGCGTTTCTCGGACTGGCTGCGCGAGCGCAGGGAGCGGCGCGCACTGCGGCAGGTCCAGCGGACCGCCTGATAGGAAAAGGACGAATAAGGACGGGGGCGCGTAGGTTCAGCGCCCCCGCTTTTTTTCGTCAGATCGCTGTAGGCTTCAACCATTCAGATCCTTGCGCGTTGTTGAAAGCATGAATATCTCCGGTCCCTTCATCCGTCGCCCGATTGGCACTTCACTCCTGGCGATGGGCGTGTTCGCGGTCGGCGTGATCTGCTACGCGCTGCTGGGCGTCTCGGCGCTACCGGACATGCAGTTTCCCGTCATCTTCGTCACCGCCAGCCAGGCCGGCGCCAGCGCGGACAACATGGCCGCCACGGTGGCCGCGCCGCTGGAACGTCATCTGGGTCAGGTGCCGGGCATCGACACCATGCGTTCGTCCAGCTCGCTGGGCAGCACGCAAGTTCTGCTGATGTTCGATTCGGGCCGCAACATCGATGACGCCGCACGCGATGTGCAGGCTGCAATCAACGCGGCGGCGCCCGATTTACCGTCCGGCCTCAACAGTCCGCCGAGCTACGAAAAGGCCAACCCGAACGACGATCCGATTATTGCGTTCGCGCTGACCTCCGATACGCAATCGGCGCGCGATCTCTACGACGTCGCCGATTCGTTGCTGGCGCAACGCTTGCGTCAGCTAAGCGGTGTATCCGAAGTGGATATTCTCGGTGCCGCAACACCTGCCGTTCGCGTGGATGTAAACCTTCGCGCGCTCAATGCCATGGGCATTTCGCCAGATCAGCTGCGTAACGCGCTGACCGCTGCGAATGTGTTCGAGCCGCAAGGTTTTCTGTCCAACGGCAAGACCACGATGGCCGTGATGGCCAACGACAACCTGCATACCGCTGCCGACTTCGCCAATCTGGTCATCTCGACGAATGGCAAAGGTGTGCCGGTGCGTTTGTCGGACATCGCGAGGGTTTACGACGGTCAGCAGGATGCCTATCAGGCGGCGTGGTTCCAGGGTAAGCCCGCGATCCTGATGTATGTCTACAAGCAGTCGAACGCCAACATCATTGGCACCGTCGATCGCGTAAATGCCGAAGTGCCGTTGCTGCGAAGTTTTCTGCATCCTGGCACGAACCTCACTCCGTATTTCGACGATACGCCCACCATCCGCGCGTCGCTGCATGAAGTGCAGGCAACGCTGCTGATCAGTCTGGCAATGGTCGTGCTGGTGATGGCGTTGTTCCTGCGTCGCTGGGCTCCTACGCTTATTGCGGCGACAGCAGTGCCGCTCTCGCTCGCGGGTGCGGCGGTGATTATGTATGCGTGGGGCTTTACGCTGAACAACCTCACGCTGCTTGCGCTGGTGATTGCGATTGGCTTCGTGGTGGACGATGCGATCGTGGTGATCGAGAACATCATTCGCCACATCGATCAGGGCATGAGTCGTCTCGACGCGGCACTCACGGGTGCGCGCGAGATCGGCTTCACCATCGTATCGATCACCGCCTCGCTGGTTGCCGTGTTCATCCCGTTGCTGTTCATGGGTGGCATCACCGGCATGTTTTTCAAGGAATTCACCTTGACGCTGGTCGCAGCGATCGTGGTGTCTGCGCTTGTCTCGCTGACACTCACTTCATCCTTGTGCGGTCACTTCCTGAGCGGTCACAGCGAACCGGAGAAGCCGTCGAAACTCGGCCGCATGCTGGATCGCTTCCACGAAGGCATGCTGAAGTTCTACCAGGTGTCGCTGGATTTTTCCCTGCGTCACGCGCTGTTGTTCTCGCTGACGCCGTTGATGCTGATCGGGCTGACCTTGCTGATCGCGATGTCGGGCCAGATCAAGACCAGCCTTTTCCCGGCGCAGGACACGGGCTTGATCCGAGGCCGCGCAACGTCTGGGGCAACTGTTTCGTTTCAGGACTCGGTGAGTCGTCAGCAGCGATTGATCGACATGCTGTTGCGCGATCGCGATGTCGCGGTCGTGGGTTCGCGTCTGGGTAGCAGCCGTCAAGGTGCATCGGGCTCGTTCGATATTCAGTTGAAGACGCATGCCCAAGGCCGCAAGGACGACACTTTGACGGCCCTCGCGCGGCTCAGCGCAAAAGCCGCCAAATATCCGGATCTCAATGTACGCCTGCGCGCTATTCAAGACTTGCCGAGCTTTGGCGGCGGCGGCACCAATCAGGGAGCGCAGTATCAGATTTCGCTGCAAGGCAACGACACGGCCGAGTTGCAGGCATGGTTGCCCAAGCTGGTCGATGAGCTGAGAAAGAATCCCAAGCTGCGCGATGTCGGCAGCGATCTGGACGATGCCGGTTTGCAGCAGAACATCGTCGTCGATCGCGACAAGGCGTCGCGTCTGGGTGTGAACATCGGCACCATCGACTCGGTGATCTACGATTCGTTCGGCCAGCGTCAGGTCAGCACGATTTATTCGGATCTCAATCAGTATCGTGTGGTGGTGAACGCCGTTCCTTCGCAAACCTCCACGCCACGTTCCATTGACGACATTCTCGTTCCGGCCACCAACGGCAAGATGGTGCGATTGTCTGCTTTCGCATATCAGAAGCCTGGTCTGGCGCCGACACAGGTGTCGCACATGAATCAGTACACCACGATGGATCTGAGCTTCAATCTCGCGCCCGGTTCAAGCATGGGCGAAGCGTTGCAGATCGTGCAGGCGACGGCCACCAACATGCGTCTGCCCGGGGATATCAAACTGGATGTGGGCGGCGATTTCCGTCGCTTCCAGCAATCGCAAAGCGGCATGCTGTGGTTGGTGCTGGGTGCCATCGTTACTGTCTACATCGTGCTCGGCATTCTGTATGAAAGCCTGATTCACCCGGTGACGATTCTTTCCACGTTGCCCGCCGCCGGCGTGGGTGCGTTGCTCGCGTTGTGGTTCACCAATACCGAACTGTCCGTCATCGCGCAGATCGCGCTGGTGCTGTTGATCGGTATCGTGAAGAAGAACGCGATCATGATGATCGACTTTGCGCTGGTGGCGCAGCGCGAGCACGGCAAGACACCGCTGGAAGCCGCACGCGAAGCGAGCCTCGTGCGCTTCCGCCCGATCATGATGACGACGATGGTGGCGATTCTTGCGGCCATTCCCATCGCCGTGGGCATGGGCGAAGGTTCGGATCTGCGCCGTCCGCTGGGTATCGCCTTGATCGGTGGTCTGTTGATTTCGCAAAGCTTGACGTTGCTCAGCACGCCCGCGCTTTACGTCATCTTCTCCTGCCTGGGCGAACGCTGGGCGGCATGGCGTGCGCGCAGACGCGAGCGGCGCAGCGGCGCGCGGCCGTATTCGGCAAAAGGATTCGGCTGAGCACGCGCATCAATCTGAAATAACAGTCGGCGCATAGTCGCCATAAAAACGCCTCCCACTGCAAGCAGAGGAGGCGTTTTGCTTTCTTGCTTTCGTGTTGTTGTTGCGTTGGCAGGATGGTCATCCAGCCCTGCCAACGCACAAGCCCCATCAGAACAACTGCTGTGTGTACTTCAGGTAGATCTGACGGCCGATGTCGTACTGTGGGTTATACGGGAACTGCGTATAGCCGTCCGTACCGGTCGGGCCCAACGGACCGATTACGCTTTCCGCACCGATGTAGGTGAACGGTCCGCGGCGGTTGAAGATGTCGGTGGCACCCAGCGCGATGCGACCCTTCCACGGAGCAGTCCAGCTGACCTGCAAATCGTTAAAGGCCAGGCTGCCCTGACGATAGATACCTGACTGCTGCCCCTGCACGTTGCCGTTGGGATTGGTGCAGGGGAAGTATTCGGCGAGTGCCGGCTCATCCGGACGGCAGGATTCGGACAGCGAGGAGAAGTAGCGAAGGGTCCACGTTGCACTCCAGTCACCCCACGACCAGTTGAGGTTCGTGGTATCGCGGAAGCGCCACACCGGACCGAGAATCGGATCGTAAGTACCGATGTTGTAGTCGACTACCGCACCACCCGTGACATCCTGCTCACGTAGTTCCGTGATGTAGGTGCCATTTGTATCGATCTTGAACTTGCCGATCGGGGTGTCCGGGAACAGGTAGCTCGCCGACAAGTCAGCGCCGTGCTCGTCAACGAAGCCTTCGTTCACGACAGCCTGCAGCAGGTTGATAACCTGACCATTCGTCGCAGAGCGCTGGAACTGATCGCACTGCTGGGCCTCACCCAACAGGTAGCAGTTGTCCAGGATGCTGTCGGCGGACGGCAACGTAATCACGTTGTCGACGCGGATGCGGTAAAAGTCCGCCGTGATGTTGAAGCCCGTGAACCAGCTCGGGCTATACACGATACCCGCCGTAAAGTTCTTGGATGTTTCCGGTTTCAGATTGGGATTGGCACCGGTGTAGAACGGCGTGGTACTGGTGGAGTTGGGCCCGCTCACCGGCACGCCATTTGTGTTGAGCTGCGTGAAGCCCGGGCCAACCGCTGGCAGATTCGCGAAGCCGTTCAAGCAGCGTTGCTGCACGACCGAGTTACCCGTCAGACCGAAGTTGATGTCGCACGGATCGGTGTAATTGGTGAAGCTCTGCATCGTGCCGCCGTACAGGTTGGAGATCGAACCTGCACGAAAGCCTGTGCCGTAGCTGGCACGCAGCAGCAGGTCATCGATTGGCTTATACGACAGCTTGTACGAGTTGTTGTTGGTGGTGCCGAAGTTGGAGTAGTGCGAGTAGCGATGCGAGACGTCGAAGTCCAGCAACTGCGCGCCAGTCATATCCTTCAGCAACGGCAAGTTGATTTCAGCGTACGCTTCGTTGATGCCGTAAGAACCTTCACCCGGGTTCTGCTGCAGGTTGGTGTTCAAGCCCAACTGCGTATAGGTATCGGGGGTCACGCCACCGGATACATCGCGGTGATCCGCACCGATAGCGAACGTGGCATCACCTTCGCCCAGCGACTGCGGCAATGTGAACATGTCACCGCTCAAGTCGGTTTTGACTTCGCGCTGCTCGCTCCACGAGTGGGTGAAGTAGGTGTAGTTGAGGTAGTTCTGTTCAGCCGGAGTCAGACCGCCTGAGCCGGAGAATGGATTAAGCGGCACGCAGCCAGCAATGACGTTACCTGGCGTACCGCATTCCACCTGGCCGTTGGCAGCCATGAAGGACGGGCCGAGGGCGTTGTACAAATGCACCAGATTCAGATTGCCGGGGCCACCACTGTCCTGGATATAGCGATAATCGCCATAGTTCGCATCCCAGTTGAATTCGTTCTCGCCAATCGAGAAGTCGCCTTCCAGGCCGGTGCGGAACCCTTCCTGCTTGATGTTGTTGGTGTCGACGCGATTGGGTTCTTGCAACGGCAGGCTGAACTGCAGGGTGTTGCCGGGCATCGGGTTGTAATAGCTGTTCGCCGACAGTGCCGGGAACCAGGCCGAACCGAGGCTGCCGGGCGCCAGACCAAGTGCCGAAGCGAGGTTTACACCGTTCGCTGGCGTCAGCGAACTCAGCGGATAACCGCCGATATAGTCGGTGGCGTTATTGGTGTTGTACGTGCCAGTGAACTTCGCTGTGATGTGGTCGGTGACTTTGAAATCACCCTTCAGCGTGTACGACCGCAGACGGCTATTCGGCTCCAATGTTTCCAGGCCTGCCGAGTTGTAATAGTCGTTGGCGTAGTACGGCGACGGATATTGAACGCCGAATGTGTTGACATGGTAGTTGGCGATATCCAGCCCGTTCTGACCCATGTTGACCGTCAACGGATTGGCGAGCGGTGTGCCGTTGGCGCCAAGAATGGTGCCGTAATCCGACGGTCCCACTGAGCCGGGCATATTCGGGAAGCTGAAGTAGCCGTTTTTACTGAACCATGCTTGGCTGGACAGGATCTGGTCGGTGTTCTGCACGGTCATGTTGAACGTGAACGAACCGCGCGAGAATTTCTTGCCGCCGGTCAAACTGAACTGGCTCTGCTTGCCGAAGTTACCCGGCGAGTACGTGCTGTTGTACGTATCGAGATAAAGACCATCCACATTCTTGGTGTGAATATTGATCACGCCTGAAATGGCGTCGGAACCGTACGTGGACGACGCGCCGTCCTGCAGAATTTCCACACTGTCGATCAGCGAGCTCGGGATCGTGCTCAGGTCGGTCTGACCGAAGATGTCGGTGGTGTAGCGCTCGCCATCGACGAGGATCAGTGTGCGCGGCGCACCTAAACCACGCAAGCTCGCGTATTGACCGACGATGCCGCCGAGCGAGCTTTGGTCGCTGGTGCCCGCAGAACCAACCGAAGAAACGTTTTGCAGAATCTGACCGACGCTGACAAAGCCTTGCTGCTGGATCTGTTCGTGCGTGAGTTCGGTAACAGGCTGTGCCGTTTCCACGTCAACATTGCGAATTAGCGAACCGGTCACGGTCACTGTCTGCAACGTTTTTGAATTTTGAGGTGTCGAGCTGGAAGGCTGTGCCTGTCCGTTTGTTGGAGTAGCAGTGCTCGGCGTCGACGTCTGGGGTGTTGTCGATGTCGGCTGCTGCTGATCGGGTGCTGCGGTTTGTGCGACCGCTGCCGTTGTTAATGCAAAACTCCCCAGTGCCAATGCTGTTGTGATCGCGATCGCGATTTTTTGATGTTGTATGTTCAATGTTGTGCTCCCTAGATATCGTCTGATTGGGGTAAGACGCCTAGCAGTTCCCCTTGCCTAGTGATGGTTCCCAGTGGGTGGGGGTAAGAGAGACCATCGCTATCCAAACAAACTCCCGTCTGGAAAATTGAGGATAGTCCAAACGGTGCTGTCATCAACACTTTTTTATCAAGACATACACACGAAAGAATTGTTTGCTTAGTTAGTTTTTTTAGATGCAAACAACCAAAGTGTCAGGCACGCGTCAGCTTTATGTGTAAGAAGTCGTGGTGCGCAAAATCGAGAAATAAAAACACGAGCCGAGTGATGGCCTTGAATCAATAAGTTATGAAATGCGGCGGAATAAACGCGATATCGCCAACATTTAAGTGGCGACATAACATTTGCGATTTATGGCACCGTCGTGTGCAAGCAGAAACTTCTCGCTCATGCAGTGTGAAGAACATCTTCACGAGATGCTGGTGTGTTCGCGGATCGTGTTAACGGACATCACCACACATTTCGGATGCGTGATGTCGCGTATTTGTCGCGTTGCCACACTTTTCTCCGCGACGAATAAGTTCATGGATGCGCACGCCATTACTGCGCATCACGATGCGACATCGATGCAATCGATGCGTAGTGACACGCGTACAAGCGCATGCCGAGCTCCATCGCTCACCCGACGGAAAGGCAATGCCTACATAGTGGTGGATGGATGATGCGCGATCAGCCGCGACTCAAAACCGCGTCGCCATTTCGATGTGCAACAGATCGCCGCAGATCTCGCGCAGTCGCGTAAGAAGAATATGTCGATGCGCAGCGACTTCAGCGGGCAGTCGACCGACGCCATGGAACTCGGCGCAACGCAGCGCCGCCTGATAAGCCATCAATGGACCTGGCACTTCCGAGCGGCGTTGTGCATCGCCTTGCCACAACACGACAACCCAACCTTCATCGCGGTCGCTGCTCGACTCATCGACGGGCATGAGCAACGTGCCGTCCACGAGCGACAACGCGCAATCGTGACCATCGGCAAACTGGAAGGTGTACAGCGGCATCAGTTCGGCGATGAAATCGACGATGCGTTGGCTCAATCCGTTCATGCGGCTCCCCATGGCATGCACAGCATCCGAATACTAACCGGATCTGCTGATGCATGCCTATGCGGTGGGCAAGCCGATGCGCGATCGTCGAAAACGATTACTGTGCGTTGAGCGCGGACTTCAGTGTGGCGACTTCGGCGCTCGTCAGAGGGCAGCGCATCGGCACGAGACGATTGCCTTGGTAAAGATAGGCCGTGGACGATCCGTCGTCGCGTGTGTACACGGAGAGATGCGAACTCTGCCCGTTCGCCTCGTGCATCTGGACGTCGAGGCTTGGCCGATCGGGAATGTTCGCGCTCATTCCGGAACAACCGCTACGCGTGTTGATCCAGGTTGTCAGTGCAGTGACTTGCGTTTCCGTGAGCGGCCGTTCTGTTACGTCACTCTCGCCGCCGTTCGCACTGATCTCGGCGGATGTGTAGTGGTGCACTGTGACGGCCGGGGCGTCCGCACAACCGGCCAAGGCAAACACACTCATCGTGATCAGGATCGAGGCGATACGCGTAGTCATGACTGTTCCCATGAAAAAGTTGATCAATTCGTCGGCACGGCGGCGTTTTTGCCGGCGATGCCCATCTTAATGTCGGCCACCCTGGGCCTGATACCACGTGAGTCATGACGCATGCTTCCATACGCATCCGTACGGTTATTATCGCGCCCGATGGGTCTTGGATTTCAGCCTCGCGTCCCAAGATCAAAGCGCCACGTCGACCTATGGCTGCATAACGCGATCCGTCCGAGTCGCCCTTGCCCTACGCGGGCCGCGCTTTCGCCGCCTGGATGAAAACGCGACAATGGGAAGCTTTCGCGGACGGCCATCGCGTTGCGCGCCGATGGCCGGCGAGGCGGCACACCTGTGTGCCTAGCGGTTGCGCCCGTTGTGGCCGCCGCACTCCTCATTGATATGCCGTAGCAACCAAAGGCCCCTGCAGACCATGTCCCAAACGCCGAAGATCATCTATACGCTGACGGATGAAGCCCCCTACCTCGCCACCCAGTCCCTGTTGCCCATCATCGCGGCATATACGAGCACGGCTGGCATCGCTGTCGAGACACGCGACATCTCGCTGGCCGGTCGCATCCTCGCGCAGTTCCCGGACATCCTTAAGGCCGATCAAAAAATCTCCGACGATCTGACCGAGCTGGGCGAACTGGCGACCACGCCAGAGGCCAACATCATCAAGCTCCCCAACATTAGCGCCTCCATGCCGCAGCTGAAGGCTGCGATCAAGGAATTGCAGAGCCAGGGTTATCCGCTGCCCGACTATCCGGAAGATCCCAAAGACGTCAGCGACTGGAACATCCGCGCGCGCTACGACAAGGTGAAGGGTAGCGCCGTCAATCCCGTGCTGCGCGAAGGCAATTCCGATCGCCGCGCGCCGCCGTCGGTGAAGAATTACGCGCGCAAGCATCCGCACAAGATGGGTGCGTGGTCGTCCGATTCCAAAACGCACGTGGCCAGCATGAGTGCGGGCGATTTTTACGGCAGCGAAAAATCGGTTGTCGTGGACGAGCCCACCATCGTCAAGATCGAGTGGTTCGGCAAAGACGGCAGCAGCAACGTTCTCAAAGAAAAAACCAAGCTCACCGCCGGTGAAGTGATCGACGCAGCCGTGATGAGCAAGAAGGCACTGGCCAGTTTCGTCGACGCGCAGATTGCCGACGCGAAGAAGCAGGGCGTGCTGTTCTCGTTGCATCTGAAAGCCACGATGATGAAGGTCTCCGACCCCATCATGTTCGGCGACGTCGTCATCGAGTTCTACAAAGATGTGCTCGCCAAGCATGCGGCGACACTCAAGAGCATCGGCTTCAATGCGAACAACGGCATTGGCGATCTGTATGCGCGCCTAGGTTCGCTGCCGGCGGACAAGCAGGCAGAGATCAAGGCCGACCTCGACGCCGAATATGCCAAGCGCCCGCATCTGGCGATGGTCAATTCCGACAAGGGCATCACCAACCTGCACGTGCCGAGCGACGTCATCATCGATGCGTCGATGCCGGCGATGATTCGCGATTCAGGCAAAATGTGGAACGCCGAAGGCAAGCTGCAGGACACCAAGGCGGTGATTCCGGATCGCAGCTACGCCGGTGTGTATGAAGCCGTGATCGAAGACTGCAAGGCACACGGTGCGTACGATCCGGCGACCATGGGCAGCGTACCGAACGTGGGCCTGATGGCGCAGGCCGCCGAGGAATACGGTTCGCACGACAAGACCTTCCAGATCGCCGGCGACGGTGTCGTTCGCGTGATCGACGAAAAGGGCAAGGTGCTGCTCGAGCAGAACGTGGAAGCCGGCGACATCTGGCGCATGTGCCAGACCAAGGACGCGCCGATCCAGGATTGGGTGAAACTCGCCGTTAATCGTGCACGCCTCAGCAACACGCCGGCTGTGTTCTGGCTCGACAAAAACCGCGCGCACGATGCACAGATCATCAAGAAGGTCGAACGCTATCTGAAGGATCACGACACCAGCGGCTTGGATATCCGCACGCTGGCACCGGTGGACGCTACCAAATTCTCGCTGGAGCGTATCCGCAAAGGTCAGGACACGATTTCCGTGACCGGCAACGTGCTGCGCGATTACCTCACCGACTTGTTCCCGATCATGGAACTGGGCACCAGCGCCAAGATGCTTTCCATCGTGCCGCTGATGGCCGGTGGTGGCTTGTTCGAAACCGGTGCAGGCGGTTCGGCGCCCAAGCACGTGCAGCAATTCCTCGAAGAGGATTATCTGCGCTGGGATTCGCTCGGCGAATTCCTTGCGATAGCGGCGTCGCTCGAGCATTTGAGCAATCGCTACAACAATGCGGCGGCCGGTGTGCTGGCAAAGACGCTCGATCAGGCCAACGGCAAATTCCTGGATAGCAACAAGTCACCCGCCCGCAAAGTCGGTGAAATCGACAATCGCGGCAGCCACTTTTACCTCGCCATGTACTGGGCGCAGGCGCTTGCCGAGCAGAACGACGATGCGGCACTGAAAACAAAGTTCGCGCCACTGGCCAAAGCACTGACAGAGAACGAAACGAAGATCGTCGGTGAACTCAACGGCGCGCAGGGTAAATCGGTGGATATCCACGGTTACTACCACCCGGATATCAAGCTGATCAGTGCGGCCATGCGTCCAAGCAAAACGTTCAACGATGCACTTGCGGCACTTGCGAAAGGCTGACCTGTGTCTTTACATCGCTAAAGCGTGAACAAAGGGCGCTCGGCGCCCTTTGTTTTTATGGTTGCTTGACGGATGTCGAAACGGCGCGCGTGTGAACGGGAACGCTATGCCGTTAGCGATGTCACTAGAATCGTGAGGACGTCGATGAGTCGCCTCTCGGCAATTCAGGAGCATCACGCATGCGCATGACCTTGGCTTTAGGGCTGCTGGCTTTCTCCATCGCCATGCCGGCATGGACGCAGACCGCCGCGCCCGCGTCTTCAAGCAGCGCATCATCGCCGTCTCGTCTGCATGCACCGTTGTTGCAGACGGTGATCGTCACCGGCATGCAGCCGGGCCCCGGTCTGTGGAAAGTGAGCAAAGGCGATCACGTCATGTGGGTGCTCGGCACGCTATCGCCACTTCCGCGGCATATGCAGTGGCGCTCGACGGAGGTGGAAGATGCCCTTGCACATTCGCAGGAATTGCTCGAGCCGCCCAGCGCCGAATTGAAACTGCATGCGGGCTTTTTCACCAAGCTGGCGTTGCTGCCATCGGTGTATAGCGCACGCAAAAATCCGGATGGCGAAAGCCTGCAACAGATACTTCCTCCGGAAATTTATACCCGTTGGGAGGTCGCCAAACAGCAATACTTCGGTGATGACAAAGGCATCGAATATTGGCGCCCGATACTGGTGGCGATGAAGCTTTATCAGAAAGCCCTCGACAAGGCGGACCTCACCAATGGCGGCAGTGTGGTGGGGACCGTGGAGCAGCTGGCCCACAAGCACAAGGTCACAAGCACGCCCATTAAATATCAGGTTGTCGTCGAACATCCACGCGACGCCGTGGAAACCATCAAGCAGACCAGCCTGCACGACATCAGCTGTTTCAATCAGACCTTGAACACGGTCGAAAATGATATGGACGCACTCACCCAGCGCGCCAATGCCTGGTCGACCGGCGATATTCAGACCTTGCGCGGCTTCGCACTGAACAATCGTTATGAGTCCTGCGTCATCGCCGTCGTCAACGCCGATTTCGCCCAGCAGCTGGGTCTGCGCGATTTACCCGAGCGCATGGCGGCGACCTGGGTGGCCGCCGCCCAGGCGGCGATGTCGCGTAACACGCAAACTTTTGCGGTCTTGCCAATGGAGCAAATCATGTCTCCCGATGGCTTCCTGGCGCAGCTGAAGGCCAAGGGCTACACAGTCCAATCGCCGGATGAGCTCGATAAGTAACCGCTCCGGCTCACTATTCCCAAGGCGGCTGTGACGCTAAGCTGTTCGCCATCGCAGATTGCCTAAAAGGTAAGGCGACGTCTGCCACAGGGGGCGGGGATGATGGAGCAGGATTTGGTTCGGCTTTTTGCCGATTTGACGGACGATGCACTGCTGGAGCGACTCCACTCCGGCACTTTGACCGAGAAAGCGCAGTCCATCGGACGCGTCGAGGCGGAACGACGTGGACTTATGTTCACCCCCGAGCCGCCGCCCAATACGCAAGCGGCTAATCTGCCACCGGCCGATTATGTGCAGATCTCGCGTTACTTGAGGCCCATGGAGGCCTATGTGCTCCAAGGGCGCCTAAAAGCTGAAGGCATCGATACCCAGCTTTGCGGAGTGAAAACGATCGAGACCGATCCACTTTGGTTCAATGCGATGGGTGGTGTGCGTTTATTCGTGCCCAAACAACAATATCAGCAAGCCATGGACATTACGGCCAAAGCGCAGAGCGGCTCATATCAGCTGGAGGACGACACACCGTCGGACATTCATGAGTCCGACCGTGATGCTGGGAAGCGGCGATTCGGTTGGGTGGTCATCGTGATCTGCACGCTGTTTGTGGAAATCCTGGTTATAGGTGCCCTGTGGGTACACACGTGTGAGCCCGGCACCTACTGCCCGTATGCGTACCACAGCGCGGGTACGGATTTTTTAAAGCTACTCGCGGTGGCCATCAGCTTGTTGCCTGCGTTGTTTGCGGGTAAGTATATGAGGCAGCGCTTCAAGCAAAATTCTCGTTGAGCGCTACGTGGCAAGAACGATTTCAAGATCAGGGATACAGGGGGAAGGGATGAAACGGTTTTTATTAGTGCTTGTTGCACTGCTTTTGGCGTGTGTCGGTGAAACGGCTGTGGCGCAGCAGGATCCGCTGACTGCGTTGCCCTGGCAGATGGGGCCTACCACTGCAAAACTCGGCCCACACGCGACATTGAATGTGCCCGATGGCTATGCGTTTCTCGATCCAGCGGGAACGCGATCGCTCAACACGATCCTGCATGATCCGACGAAGAGCGTTGATCAATACACGCTTGCGCCGAAAAGCCTGAAGTGGATTGCATTGTTTTCCTATCAGGACATCGGTTACGTCAAGGACGACGAGAAACTCGATCCGGATGCCATCCTGCAGTCTTATCGTGAAGGCACTGAGGCGGCAAACAAGGAACGCCGCGAGCGCGGGTGGGATGAGCTCAATGTCGTTGGTTGGTACGCGGCGCCGCAATACGACTCGCAAATTAAATCGCTGGCGTGGTCCATTCTCGGCGAAGACGTGAAAAGCCATCAGCGCATCGTCAATTACGACACGCGGTTGCTGGGTCGTCATGGCGTCATGGGTGTGACGGTTATCAGTTCGCAAAGCGACCTCACAGCTGCGATCGCCGACTTCAAGAACACACTGTCAGGATTTCAGTTTGCATCCGGTGAAAGTTATGCCGAATATCGCCCGGGCGATCGCGTGGCTGAGTATGGTCTGGCGGCGCTGATCACCGGCGGCGCGCTGGCGGTTGCGGCGAAGAAAGGCCTGTTTACCGTCATTGGCAGCTTCCTGATTGCGGCGTGGAAGTTTGTGCTGGCGGGCTTTGTTGCGCTGAGCGCCTGGGTCAAGAATCTGTTCAAGAAAAAACAGTCGACGCAATGACCTTGCACGACGTGCTGCTGTTGCTGGGCGGAGTCGTAGTGCTTTATCTCTACGACTCCGCGCTGCTGCTTTATCACAATGAGATCGTTCTCGTGAGCGGGCGCAAGGGTTGTCGCGTTTCGGGTGGATCGACGCTCGAGTTGCGCGGTAGGCACGTTTACCTGCCCAATCCGCTCTGTCCGCATCGCCCCTTGTTTCGTTTGAATTGGCCCGAGCATGGCCAGTTCAGCGGCAGCACAAAACCTGTGCCATCGCGCCGGATCGTGGTCGCCTTATCGGTCATCGCGCCGTGGACGCTGTTGCTGCTCTTTATTTTAGCTATCGGGTTGCCATACACGCTGCTTGTGTTGCAGAGCGCTCAAGCGTTGCTTGTGTGGCTCGCCGTGGTCTATGCGGTGATTATTCTTACCTTGCTCCACGTGTACTGGCATAGGAAGGCGTTGAATCTGTCGGGACGTGCCGTTGCGACCATCGCGCTCGACTCGCTGCTGTGTGCGCCATTCGCGCTGAACATCGTCCGGAAGATCGGCTTGCGGCAACGGTTCGATGGCGATTTGCGCGTTGTTGCGGCAACTCGACTGTCGCCGCAAGCAGTGAACGATCTTGCCGGCATTCTTCACCAACGTATCCATGCCAGCCTTCACTTCGTCGAGCCCGACGCCCCCGCGTTTGAGGCGCTAAAAACCTATTTGCATCACTTTGAGGGTTTGCGCGAATGACTGCCGTAGACATCGTGGTAATCGTCGCGGGCCTGTTCTTCGGCTATCGCCTCGTCAGCAATTATCTCTCGCCGAATACGAGTCGTGAACAAACGCGCCAGGATGCGAATCCCCCTCCCAAGGAGGCGCCACGACAACAGTGGGAACGGCATTGGGAGCCCGTCACACCGAATGCTCCGGCGTGGTTCGACGTGCTTGGTGTTGTGGAAACGGCCGATCTCGCGCAGATCGAATACGCCTACAGGGTAAAGATCAGCCAGTACCACCCCGACAAAGTGGCGCAGATGGGCGAGGACATAAGACAGTTGGCTGAAGCGAAATCCAAAGAGATCAACGCGGCCTATGAAACGGCGGTGCGATTGCGCCGGCGTTAGGTTATTTCAGTGTGTTTCGCTTGTTGTGCTTTGGAAGGTGCCCGTGCGAAAGCACAGGCACCTTCTATATCAGGCACTGGCGCTATCCAGCGCAGCGATCTCGTTTGAAGAAAGTGTCAGGTTGACCGCGCCGATCAACTCTTGCAGTTGATCCACGCTGGTGGCGCTGGCGATGGGTGCGGTAATGCCAGGGCGCGCCATCAGCCACGCGAGCGCTATTTGTGCCGTCGTCGCCTTGTGTGCGGCAGCAATCTCGTCGAGCGTTGCGAGCACCTTCAAGCCTTGCGCATTGAGGTATTTCTGCACCGATCCGCTACGCGCGCTGCTCTTGGTGAGATCGGCTTCGGTGCGATATTTGCCGCTGAGAAAACCGCTGGCGAGCGCGTAGTAGTTGATGACGCCGATGCCTTCCTTGAGCACCAAAGGTTCGAGCTCCTTCTCGTAACCGTTGCGGCTTACCAGGTTGTATTCCGGCTGCAGGCTTTCATAGCGCGCCAGATTGTGTTCTTTCGACACGTTCAGCGCCTCGGCAAATCGATCCGCGCCGTAATTCGAAGCGCCGATCACGCGCACCTTTCCCTGTTCGATCAATCGCGAGAACGCGCTCAGGGTTTCGTGAAGCGGAACAGTGGCGTCGTCTTCGTGCGCCTGATACAGATCGATGTAATCGGTCTGCAATCGCTGGAGTGAACCTTCCACGGCTTCATTGATATTCATTGGCGAGAGACCGCGATGCTCGGTCCACTTGGCCACCTTCGTGGCGATTGCCACGCGATCGCGCTTGCCACTGCGCTTGAGCCATTTGCCGATGATGGTCTCCGACTCGCCCCCGCGATTCCCGGGCACCCATGCCGAATAAACGTCGGCGGTATCGATCAGATTCAAACCGGCATCGACGAAGGCATCGAGCAGTTCGAACGAGCGCTTCTCATCGGCACTCCAGCCAAACACATTGCCGCCGAAGGCGAGCGGGGCGACAGATAGGGAGGATCGGCCCAATTGACGTTGTTGCATGGAAGAAACCTCGGAAGGAGCGGGGATGGATGTCTCGCCTGAAGCGAAACATGATCCTTCCGAGGTGGGTGTGCACGCGATGTAATCAAGCGCGGCAGGCGTCTTCCTGTGCGACGTAGTCTTTTAACGGCAATTGGGTGACGTCCACCTCTATCTGTCGCGATGAAGCGTCGCGAACAGGCTTGTCGGGGCGCCAGTTCAGCTGGGTGGGGGTGGCGTGGCCGTGCAAGAACAGCAGATCGATCCATGGCGAACGCATGGGAGGTTCCGTTGCGGGTTGGGGTGTGCTCAAGGTAATAGCGTGTCATGGGCCGAAAAAGCGATATATTCGCAAGCCAGGTTTGAGGAATATTCAAGATGACTCGGGTGCCTCTCGGTCTTTTGCAGCAATTTGTGCAGGTGGCGCGTCTGGGCAATCTGTCCCGCGCCGCCACGCAGGCCAACCTCACGGTCAGCGCGTTGAGCCACCAGATGCGCCAGTTGGAGGAGCGCCTCGAACGACGTCTGTTCGAGCGTGGACCACGCGGCGTGACCTTGACCGTCGAGGGATGCAGCCTGCTCGAAGCCGTGGGCGAGCATTTCGATGGGATCGAGCATGCGATGTCGCGTTATCGCGGCAGGCGGCACGAGGCGCTCACCTTAAGCGCGAGCGCCGGCATTATTTCCAGCTGGCTGGTGCCGCGGTTGCCGCGTCTACTCGCAGCGCATCCAGAGCTGGAGCTCAATCTGCAGACAGGCTCGGCGCTGGTGAATTTCGACCGCGAAGCCGTTGATGCCGCTATTCGTTACGGAAAAGGCGAGTGGGCAGGACTGCGCAGTGTGCGTTTGTTCGGCGAATGGATTGCACCAGTTGCTGCGCCAGAGCTTATAGAGCGCATGGCAGGTGCCGATCCGACGAATCTTGCAGGCTGGCCTTTGATCGGCGATCCCAACAGCAACAACCGATGGAACGACTGGTTCGACAAATATGGCGGCAAGCCGCCGCAACGCTATGTCGCGCAAGTGGATACGGTCGATGCGCTGAAGCAAGCAGCGCTGGAAGGGTTGGGCGTTGCGCTCGGGCGCATGGTGACCTGCAAGTCGCTGATCGACGCGGGGCGTCTGATCATGCTGGGCGATCGTTACATGATCGCCAAAGAGGCTTACTACCTGGTCTATCCGCCACGTTCGGATGATCATCGCGGCGTGAGCACGTTTCGTGATTGGATCGTTGAAGAAGCGGATACCTATTGCGGGCAGTTGCCGGAGTTGAACTACGAGATAGCTTCGGTGTGATGTTCGTGCGCAGCCATTGATCGAACGGGAGACATCCATGCAACCAGACGCGGATTGGCTGCTTACACTGGCTTACGCAAAGGCGAATCTTCCCGAGAATACCGACGGTTTCCGGTTCTACTACGGTCTGCGCCACGGCTCGATGAAAACAGGTATTTACGCGCCGCGGCGTGTCGATACACAAACGCCACACAAGCAGGACGAGCTTTATATTGTCATCAGCGGCAGCGGCGATTTCATCAAGAACGAACAGCGTTGCCGCTTCCAAGCCCATGATGTGTTGTTTGTTGAAGCGGGAATCCCGCACCGCTTCGAAAACTTCACCGATGACTTCGCGACGTGGGTGGTCTTTTGGGGACCTGATGGTGGCGAACAAGTACCCAATCACGTTGCCTCATAGGTTATAGCGGTTGAGTTGTGTCTGTGACAGCAGGAAGGTCGACACGATCACCACCTATATAGAGACGATCAGATCGACATAACGTAAAATGATGCAGTCGATCGCATCGACACCACATTCCATCGCGGCACTTATAAGGATTCTTATGCCAAGCACCGCCATTCTTATCGACGGCGCTTTTTTTCTTGCACGTTATCGCAAAGTCTGGGGTGATCGAGACGCGAACGACGCACGTACGGTAGCCAAGACGGTTTTCGGTATGGCGTTGGAACATTTGAAAGCTCTGGATCGTCCTCGTGAGGCGTTGTATCGCATTTTCTTTTACGACTGTCCGCCGCTTGAGAAGTCGTTGGTGAAACCAATTAGTGGCGAGAGCCTGGACTTCGCACGCACCAACGCGGCGGCATTTCGGCGCGATCTGCACGATCAACTTCGTCGTCAGCGCAAGATGGCGTTGCGTCTTGGCCGGTTGGCCGATCGCGGCGAATGGAAGCTCAAGCAGCATGCCTATCAGCAACTGCGCGACGAATCGCTCTATTGGGAAGAGCTGGGTGACGAGCATTTCGAGCCGGACATGCGCCAGACCCAGGTGGATATGAAAATCGGCATCGATATCGCCGCACTGGCCTACAAGAAACAGGTCGACCAGATCGTTCTGGTGGCAGGCGATGCGGACTTTATTCCGGCAGCCAAACTGGCTCGCTATGAGGGCATCGATTTCATCCTCGATCCCATGTGGCAGGGCATTGCGCCGGATCTGCACGAGCATATCGATGGGTTGCAGTCGGTCTGTCCACGGCCGTTTTAAGCACCACCCAACGACAGCCTGACAAATACCGTTACCTCCCGATGCACGGGGAGGTAACCGCACGCGTGCCTGGGGCGTATAAGTCTAGGGATTTGAGGTAGGAAAGAGTCTGACCGCTAAATAGCCACACGGCTCTTGTAAATTAATCGTAAAATACCCACATTCGCTGCACGCATCGGGTGGCAGGCTGCCGCCGATCACTTGGGAAGGAGTTGTCATGAAAATCGGGCTGGCCTTCGGGTTCTCGGTAGCGCTGCTGTTCGCCGGGGTGATCCACGCGCAGCAGGCGGGGCAGGATCAACCGGCGGGCGATCTGGTACCTCCGACCAGCGCCAGTGATTTCACCGCTGGCCAACTGGATACCGTGATCGCAGGTTCCTGGCGCTCTGCGCCCAATAAAGCGCGCGACGTGTATCGCCATCCGAAGGAAACGCTGCAGTTCTTCGGTTTGCAACCTGACAAGACGGTGATCGAAATCACCCCTGCTGCAGGTTGGTACACCGAAATTCTTGCACCGGTGCTGCGCGACAACGGTCACTACATCGCTGCGGTAACCGACAACAACGCCGAAGCGAAACAGGATGCAGCGGCGTTGCGTGCCAAGTTCGCCGCCGATCCGGCGCAATACGGTAAAGCCACCGTTGTAGGTTTCAATCCGCAGGCACCGGTTTTCGGTCCGCCCGGTTCGGCTGACATGGTATTTACGTTCCGCAACGTCCATAACTGGGTGCAAGCCGGTACCGCACAAGCAATGTTCAAGGCGTTCTACGCCGTGCTGAAAACAGGTGGCACGCTCGGCGTGGAGGAGCATCGCGCGGCACCGGGCGCAACGTTGGATTCAGTGAAAGGCACTGGCTATCTGCCGACTGAGTACGTGATCAAGCTCGCCACCGATGCAGGTTTCAAGCTCGATGGTCAAAGCGAAATCAACGCCAATCCGAAAGACACCAAGGATTACCCGAAAGGCGTATGGACGCTGCCGCCTACGTTGACGCTAGGCGATCAGGATCGTGCCAAGTACCTGGCCATTGGCGAATCGGATCGCATGACGTTGCGCTTCGTCAAGACGGGTGTCGATAAAAAGCCTGCCTCCATGCCCGCGCCTTCGGGCAGCGCGGCCCGTTGATCGTTCTGCACAAGCATGCTGATCGCGCTGAATAAGCCATTCGGTGTGCTGTGTCAGTTCACTACCCATGATGGACGTCCGACCTTGGCCGAGTATGTTCGGCAAAAGGGCGTCTATCCGGCCGGGCGACTGGATCACGACAGCGAAGGTTTGCTGTTGCTGACCGACGACGGCGCGCTGGCGCATCGCCTCACCGATCCGAAGCATAAAGAGCCAAAAACCTATCTTGTGCAGGTGGATGGTGCGCTCAGCGATGAGGCTGTGAGTGCGCTGAAGCGTGGCGTCGTGTTAAACGACGGCCCTACGCTGCCGGCGGTGGCCGAACACGCAAGTGAACCCTCCTGGCTGTGGCCACGCGATCCGCCGGTGCGCTTTCGTAAAAGTATTCCGACTAGCTGGTTGTCGATGACCTTGCGCGAAGGTCGCAACCGGCAGGTTCGTCGCATGACGGCTGCCGTTGGATTTCCGACTTTGCGCTTGATACGCGTGCGTATCGGCAATTACGCCCTGGATGGTCTGCTGTCCGGCGAAACGCGCGTAATGAAAGACTGAAGCCACATATTGCGCCGATCCTTGGGATTGCCTGCGCTTTTGCTAGTTGTTTCCAGCAAAGCCAGCGAGCTACACATTATGCCAAGGCAATAGAGCACCACGACGTCATTCCGGCGCAGGCCGGAATGACGTCGTCGGTCTTTCTGGCTTATCGGCTAGATGCCGCGCGCTCTACTCAAAGCGAAAAAAATGCAGCTGCTGCAGCGGTGCTATTCGCCGCAGTCACATCCACTTCTTCACCGCGATCACGCGCAATTTCTTCGCATATGTGCTTGAGGAACATCGGCTCATTGCGCCGATGGCTTGGCTGCGGGCGCACCGTGCGTGGCAGCAGATACGGCGCATCGGTTTCGATCATCAATCGGTTTGCGGGAATGTCGCGAACAAACTCGCGCAAATGCGTGCCGCGCCGTTCATCGCAAATCCAACCCGTGATGCCGATATGACAATCGAGCGCAAGATAATCGTGCAACGCTTCGCGCGTATCGGTGAAGCAATGCACGACGGCCGCAGGAACCTTGTCGCGATATTTCTTCAGCAACGCAATGAAATCATGATGCGCGTCGCGTTGATGCAAAAAGAGCGGCTTGCCGACATCTACGGCAATCTGCAACTGCCGCTCGAACACCTGTAACTGCACATCGCGCGGTGAGTAATTGCGGTTGTAGTCCAGTCCGGTTTCACCCACCGCACGAACCTCCGGTGCGTGCGCCAGCGTACGAATAAGCGCATCCGTAGCGTCGTTGTAGTCGATCGCGTGATGGGGATGCACGCCCGCCGTGGCATATAAAAAGCCAGGGTGGGCACGGGCCAGGTCCAGGGCGTGCTCACTACCGGTGTGTGACGCGCCAGTGACAATCATCCGCGTGACCCCATGCGTCCGTGCACGGTCCAGAACGGCGTCAAAATCGTGCCGGAAAGATTCGTGGGTCAGATTGGCCCCAATATCGATGAGCTGCATGGCGAACCCTTTTAAAGCTTTTATTGTCCCATCTACTGAGCGACCCGATCCATGCCACCTGTACAAAGGGTCCAGTCGCTCAGGTGCCGCCCAATCGCAGCATGAACAACTGGTCAGCTATCGCACAGATATTCGTCTGGCAAGGCTCGCCAGCCGCTTCTAGGTTGTGTTACGAATGGGATTCGCCTGTTCGACGTGTGGGGACGTCGCGCGGTTAAAGACATATTGAGACGTAGGTCACGAGCGGGGTGGAACATGTCGGCAGTCGTAAGGCCGGCGTCCGTTGGGGCGATAAAGGCCACGGATGACCATGAATCGGCAGTGTGTGCACTGCTGGTGGCGCGTGGGCGCTTGAAAGACAACGATTTGGCCCGCGCGCGTCGCCTTCATGAAGAGGCGCCAGAGGGCACATTGACCGCGTTGTTGGCGCGACTGGGTCTGGTATCGGAGCGCGAGCTGGCCGAAGCCTGGGCAGAACGCCTGGATGCGCCGTTGCTCGCTGCACGCGACGCGCCCGAAATGCCGCCTGTCGACCTCGATATTTCCGTTCGCTTCCTTAAGCAACAGCACGTCGTGCCGGTGCGTATGGGTGACGACGGGCTCGCGCTGATCGTGTCCGATCCGGCCGACACCTATCCGCTGCACGCTGTGCGTCTCGCCGCCGGTAAACCGGTGGCGTTATGTATTGGCGTGCGCTCGGAGATCGACGATCTGATCGAGCGTTACTACGGTCAGGGTCGATCCGCGATGGGCACCATCGTGGAAAATCTCGATGGCAGCGCCGCCGAAGAAGACGATGTCGAGCATCTGCGCGACCTGGCATCCGAAGCGCCCGTGATTCGACTGGTCAACCTGATTCTTCAGCGCGCTGTCGAACAGCGCGCCTCGGACGTGCACATCGAGCCGTTCGAAAACCGATTGAAGGTGCGCTACCGCATTGATGGTGTGCTGCACGAAGTGGAAGCGCCACCGTCCAGCTCGACCGCTGCCGTGATCAGTCGCGTGAAGATCATGGCCAAGCTCAACATCGCCGAGCGCCGCTTGCCGCAAGACGGGCGCATTCAATTGCGCGTACAGGGCAAGGAACTCGACTTGCGTGTCTCGACGGTGCCGACCAGCTTCGGCGAATCGGTGGTAATGCGTATTCTCGATCGCGAGACGGTGGTCTTCGATTTTGCATCGCTGGGTTTCACCGAGAACTTCCGTGAACGTTTCGTGGAAGTGCTGCAGCGGCCGCATGGCATCCTGCTCGTCACGGGTCCCACCGGTTCGGGTAAAACCACCACGCTGTACACCGCGCTGTCGCAGATCAACACGCCGGGCGTCAAGATCATCACGGTGGAAGATCCGGTCGAATACCAGCTCGAAGGTATCAACCAGATCCAGGTGAAGCCGCAGATCGGTCTGGATTTCGCCAACGCCTTGCGTTCGATCATGCGACAGGATCCGGACGTGATCATGATCGGCGAAATGCGCGATCTGGAAACCTGCCGCATTGCCATCCAGTCCGCACTGACCGGCCACTTGGTGCTTTCAACGCTGCATACGAACAGCGCGTCCGGTGGCGTCACACGCATGCTCGACATGGGGGTGGAAGATTATCTACTCGGCTCAACCGTCAACGGCATTCTCGCGCAGCGTCTGGTGCGCCGGCTCGATCCGGAAACGGCTATTGCTTATGAAGCGCCGCCGGAAGTCGTCAAGGAGTTCGAGCTGGAGAAGTACACCGACGAGCGACCGATTCGCTTGTGGAAGCCGGGCACCAGCGCGTCTAATCCCACCGGCTATCGCGGTCGCCGCGCCATTCTGGAATTTCTCGTGATGAGCGACACGCTGCGTCGCCTAGTGATGCAGCGCGCCGACGCCAGCGCGATTGAACGTCAGGCGCGTGCGGAAGGCATGCGCACCATGTATGAAGATGGTATTGCCAAAGCCGTGGCGGGTATCACCACCATCGAGGAGGTGCTGCGTGTCACGCAAGAGGGATAACGTGCGCCACGCTGCGCGACGTCACATCATGCTGCCAAGCTCGCTCTTTTCCTGCGCGCAGGGGAAGAGGTAAGTGGCATGAGCCAATTCCGTTACCGCGCTGTCAGTGCCGCTGGCGAAATTCTGCAAGGACAGATGGAGGCCGCAAGCCTCGATGAAGTCGTCATGCGCCTGCAGGATCAGGGCCACACGCCGCTGGAAGCCAAGCCGGCCGATGCGGGCGGCGCCGGTACTGGATTTGCGGGCTTTTTCAAGCGTGGTCCGTTCAACGGCGATCAGCTGGCGCAGTTCACGCACCAGCTGGCAACATTGCTTGGCGCGGGACAGCCGCTCGATCGCGCGCTCGGCATTCTGATGGACCTGCCAGAAGGCGAGCACGCGAAGAAACTGATCGAACGTGTGCGCGATCGTGTGCGCGGCGGCACCACGCTTTCGCAATCGCTGGATGAAGAGCACGGCGTTTTTCCCAAGCTTTACATCGCGCTGGTGCGTGCGGGCGAAGTGGGCGGCTCGCTGGAAGACACGTTGCGACGTCTCGCCGATTACCTGGAGCGCTCGCAGCAACTGCGCGGAAGCATCATCAATGCGCTTATCTATCCTGCGTTCCTGATGGTGGGTGTGCTGGGCTCGCTGCTGTTGCTGCTCACCTATGTCGTGCCGCAATTCGTGCCGATTTTTCAGGACATGCAGGTGCCCATTCCGTGGATCACGCGTGCCGTGCTGGCGCTCGGTACCACACTGCAGGATGGGTGGTGGCTGATCATCCTGCTCGTCGTCGGCAGCATCTTCGTATGGCGCGCACGCATGCGCGATCCGGCATTGCGGCTTGCATGGCACGAACGGCTGTTGAAGATGCGTCTGGTCGGTCCGCTTGTGTTGAAAGTGGAGACGGCGCGTCTTGCACGCACGCTGGGCACGCTGGTGAAGAATGGCGTGCCGCTGCTTTCGGCGCTCGGCATTGCGCGTCAGGTAACGTCTAATCGCGCGTTGGACGAATCGCTCATACAAGCTACGGAAATGGTGAAAGGCGGTAACGGTCTCAGCCTCGCGCTGGCGCATTCGCAACGTTTTCCGCGTCTGGCGATCCAGATGGTGCAGGTGGGCGAAGAAGCCGGCCAGCTCGACACCATGCTGCTGAAAGTCGCCGACACGTTCGAGATTGAAAGCCGCCGCTCGATCGATCGTCTGCTGGCAGCGCTGGTTCCTGCGCTTACCATCGTCATGACCGTCTTTGTCGCCATTATCATGTCGGCCATTTTGTTGCCGCTGCTCAGTCTTACCAGCAACATCCAATGATTTGCGTTGTCCGATAAGCGCATCCCACACGCTATACGCATAAAACGGAGAAACCAGCCATGCAGTACAGATATCCACGAACCCGGCAACTGCGCCACCCGCGCCGCAGCGCTGGCTTCACCCTGCTGGAAATGCTGGCAGTGATCGTGCTGATTGGTATCGTCGGCGCCATCGTCGTTCGTCAGGTTGGCAACAGCGTGGACAAGGGCAAGTACGGCGCCGGCAAAGCGCAGCTCACCACGATCAGTCAGGCGGTCGATGCCTATGGGCTGGATAACGGCTCGCCGCCCGCACAGTTGCAAGATCTCGTCAATAAACCGGCTAACGCTACCAATTGGCAGGGTCCGTATCTGAAGCCTTCGCAGTTGAAGGATCCATGGGGCCACGACTTTGGTTACAAGTATCCCGGTGAGCACGGCACATACGATCTGATTTTCTACGGTCAGGACGGCAAGCCGGGCGGCGATGGCTACAGTGCCGACGTGGGTAACTGGCAGTGAACATCCAGGGACCGGTAACGAGCGTTGCTGGTTGGGGCAGTGTACAGACGCCTCATTCCGCCGCTTTTTTCCGGTCCCGTCGTTATGCATCCAGACGCGCGCTGCGCGCCTTTACGTTGTTCGAAATGCTCGCCGTGATTCTGCTGATCGGTATCGCGGCCGCAGCCGTCGCGGTGTCGGTCACGCATGGATTGGCCAGTGCGCGTATCAACGCAGCGGCCGGCGAACTCGCCGCATCGCTGCGCGCGACACGCACGCAAGCGATCGTGCACGGCCAGCAACGCATCTTTCAGATCGACACCAACAACTTGACCTACAGCGGTGCCGATAAACGGGACGTGCGTCTGCCCAAAGGTCTGGATCTGTCCGTCACCAGCGCGGCCGGCGATCAGAGTAGCGGTGAGATCGCGCGGATTCGTTTCTTTCCCGATGGCAGTTCCACCGGAGGACGCATCACGTTGCGTAGCGGCCGGCGCGAATGGCACGTCAATGTGTCGTGGCTGACCGGCGCGATCAGCATTTACGACACGGCCAAGAACACATGAAAGCGTCGATGCACCGTGCACGGGGCTTCAGTCTGCTGGAGGTGATCGCCGCGATCATGCTGCTGGCGATTGCGTTCGGTGCGCTGATGGAAGTCGCCGGTGGCTCGATTCGCTTGTCCAAAGACGCAGCCGATCATAGTCAGGCCGCATTGTGGGCGCGTACGCTGATGGACACGCGCTTTGCGATCGACCCCGTGAAGGCTGGCGTTACCGAGGGGCGTTTCGACGACCACTATCGCTGGAAGCTGGCCGTCACGCCGTGGACGGCACCGGGCGTTACGCCGGCAGCGAATGCCAATGCGATGCAGATGTACCGGCTCGATCTCGATGTGATGTGGGGCGCCGAGCCCTTCGAGCACAAGGCGCACTTCAGCACGTTGCGCATCGGCACCGCCAACAGTCCTACGGCGCCGTTATGAAGCACACGGCCGGTTTTACCTTATTCGAAGTCCTGGCCGCGCTGGCGCTGTTGTCGTTGCTGCTACTGGGTGTTTATGCAGGCATTCGTTCGGCAACGCATACGGTGGAATCGGGTGAGTTGAAGATCGAACAGCTCGATGAAGTGCGGTCGTCGCAGCAATTCCTACGGCGCGAACTGATGCAGGCCATGGCGCAGGCCATCGCGCACGATGACAACGGCAACAACATTTTCTTTGTCGGCAGCAGCAATGAAATGCGTTTCGTCGCACCGTTGCCGGGATATCTGGGCCGGATGGGGCCGCAGCTGATCGATGTGAAACTGGTGTCGACGGATAAAGACGGCAAACAACTCGTTGCAAGCCTTGCCGAACTCCCGCCCGATGGCAGTCCGTTGCATCCGTTAGGCGATCCTCAAGTATTGGTCGATGGCGTTGTCGATGGCGCTTTTAGCTACCGCGGTCTCAATGCACAAGGCCAGCCGATGGATTGGCAGGACGATTGGAAATTCACCGGCAACATGCCGAGCATTGTCGAAATCAAGCTCACGCTTGCGAACGGGCGGGAGTGGCCGTTGTTGAGCGCACCGTTGCGCGTCAACGCGGCGGCCACGCAGGGTCCGGGCTTGCTTCGCGGCTTGCAACAGCCGCAGACGGTCATGCCATGAAACGTGCGCAGCGCGGTGTCGCATTGTTACTGGTCATGTGGGCCTGCACGCTGCTTGCCATTCTGCTGGGCGGCTACGCGGCGCTGGCGCACACCGAAGGTTTGCAATCGACTTACCAGTTCCAGCAGACGCGCGCGCACTATGCCGCCGAAGCAGGTTTGATGCGCGCGATCTACGCGTTGCAGGCACCGAACATACCCGATCGCTGGATTGCCGACGGACGCATGTATCCGTTCGCGTTCGAAGATTCGAAAGTCGGCGTCTCCATCATTGCCGAAGGCGGCAAGGTGGATATCAATGCTGCAACGCCCGACATTCTCACGAATCTCTTCATCGCTGCGGGCGTCGACCAAAATCATGCCGGGGCTATAGCGCAGTCCATCGTCGATTGGCGCAGCTTTGCGGTGTCCCCCCAGCAAGCGGCTCAGCGCAAGGCTGCCTACACCGCAGCGGGGCGCGACTACGGTCCGCGCAACGGACCTTTCGCCAGTCTGGACGAATTGCAGATGGTGCTGGGGATGAGCCCTGCGTTGTATGAGGCCATTTCCCCCTACGTCACGATCTGGTCCGGCCGCACCAGCCCTGACCCTAATACCGCACCTTTGCTCGATCTGGCTGCCTTGCCTGGCATGAACATGCAACAGGCCCAGGCGATGATTGCCAATCGCACGGCGGCGGCTGCGGCCGCCGCTGCCAACCCCGTCGCAGGGCTATCCAATAACGGCATCACAGATAGTATTCGTTCGGAGGCGGTTTTGGCCGATGGAACGCGCGCAGTGCTGCGTGCCACGGTACGCTTGCAAGGATATCGGCCCGGTTCGCAATCTTTTGCGGTGCTGCGCTGGCAAGAGGGAGATGGGGAGTGAATTCCGCGACACAGACATGGCGACCGCAGCTCGATCGCGCACGCCGCGCATGGCGAAGTTCGCCTATGCCCGCATTCTTTGCGTGGTGGGGCAGCGAATTGCGCGCGTTGCTGCCGGTTCGCTGGCAGGCGTTTTTCCGCGCCGGCAACGTCTGGTGCCTGTTGCGGCACCACGGCGGCCAATGGTCCGTGCACCGCAGCGGTCAACCGACGGTGTCGACGCCTTGGAGCGATGAGCTCGACGCACCCGAACAGCAAGCCCTACTCAAATCGGCCGTGACGGGCATCGATCCGCAGGATCTGCGCCTTGCACTGTGCCTGCCGCAAGACGCCGTATTGCGCCGTCGTCTGTCGTTGCCCGAAGCGGCGCGCGACAACCTGCGTCAGATCGGTGCGTTCGAAATGGATCGGCAAACGCCGTTCCGTCTCGAGCAGGTGTACTACGACTTGCGCGAACTTCCCGGTTCCAAGCCCGCAGGCCGCATCGCTGCCGAACTGGTTGCGGTGCCGCGCGCCGCGGTCGATGCGCAACTGGAGCAGTTGCGCAATGCCGGTATCGCGATCGATGCCGTGGATTTGTGCGAGGGCGACAAACGTCTGGGCGTGAACCTGCTGCCGCCGGAGATGGCGCGTGCGCATCCCGATCCGCGTCGCAGACTCAATATTGGTCTGGGGGTTGCCGCACTCGCGCTACTGCTGCTGTGCCTTGGACAGTGGTTACACAATCGCGAAGACACGCTCGCCGCCATGCAATCGCAGGTGGATGACATGCGCGCGGACGCGCAAAAGATCTCGGATCTTCGCAAGCAGCTTGAAGATAGTGCGGGCGCTTCCGGATTCCTTGCCCATCGCAAGACAGATGCGGTCGCTGTCGTCGATGTGTTGCAGGATCTGACCACGCGCATTCCCGATGACACGTGGCTGGAACGCTTCACGGTGGATAGCGGCGGTCGCATCGGCATTCAGGGGCAAAGCGCCAAAGCCGCGCCACTGATCGATGTGCTTCAAAGCAGCAAGCTGATTACGGGCGCGAATTTCCAGGGCGTCATCCAGCGCGATCCGCAGACCAACAAGGAGCGTTTCTACATGGACGCGCAATTGGTCAAGCCCAAGAGCGCCAAGCCCGCGACAAGCAGTACGGCGGGAGCCACGCCATGAACCTCAGGCCCATGAAGCCGTTGGAAAGCCGCCTTGCCGCCATTGGCCTGCTTGTGCTCGTCATTGCGCTCGCGTATTTCCTGTTGTTGCACTGGTGGTTTGTCGCACCGCTGCGCGATATCGACAGCCAAATGGATGATCTGCGCGACACGCAATCGCGTTTTGCCGCAGCGATTGCGGAAAAGCCGCTATTGCAAAGACGCCTTGCCGATCTCGGTCGTAACTCCGTCGATAGCAGCACTTTCCTACCCGAAAACGATCCGAACGCAGCAGCTGCCGGTTTGATGCAACGCGTAGTGGATGACGCGGCGGCACAATCGCAGCAAGGTAGCTGCGAAGTCAGTCAGAAGATGCCGGTGGCCAATCCTGCTGCGACGCCGGGCGATCCGTATCGCAAAGTAGTGGTGAGCATTAGCCTGCACTGCGACATGCAGCCGTTGATCGGATTGTTGTACACGCTTGAGAAAAGCAAGCCGTATCTGTTTGTGCAGGACTTCAGCGTTTATCGCAATCCGCTGATCGCCATGCAGAAGACCGGTGTTGCACCATTGGAAGTCCAATTCACGCTAGCCGGTTACGTGCATGCCAAGGCGCCCGCTGCCGGTTCGGCAGACGCCGCCACAACGGGGGACGACGCGCAATGAACGCCGCCGCGCAACGTCGCCTGACACCCGCGTGTGCCGCAGCGGTCGCTGTATTGGGCATTATTTTTCTTTCGCTGCTTTTTGGAGTAGGTCGTGGTGTGGAGTGGGACCCACCCCGCGTTACGCCACCGCTGCCTGCTATGCACAACGTCGCGCTGCCATCGCCGCCGGTGCTGCAAACTTACTCGCAGGTTTGGGAACACCCGCTGTTCAGCAGCGATCGCAAACCCATCGTTTCCAACGGTGGCAGTGAAGGCGTCAGCATTGGCGACTTGCAACTGACCGGCGTGATCATCACACCCACCTTGCGCATGGCCTTGTTGGGCAGCGCGCACGACCACGACAACAAAGGCGACACCAGCCAGGATGTTCGTGTACGCGAAGGCGCAACCTTGCCGGACAGCAGCTGGAAGCTGATCAAGGTGCTTCCGCGCTCGGCCATTTTTGCCTCGTCCAATGGGCGCACGGAACTGAAGCTGCCTGCTGGGGCGCCCATCGATCAGATGAATTCGGGCAATGCCAATCAGGCAATTCCCATGGGTGGCCCGCAAGGTGCCGGTCTCATGCGTTCGCCGATGGCGCCACCGCCACCGGCTATGCCGCAACCCAACGACGCTCAATCTCAACGTTTACTCAAGCTCCGGGCCGCCATTCTTAAGCAGCGCTCCCAGCAGCCATCCGGGAACGCTCAAGGAGAACACTGATCCATGTCACACATGCGCATGCAACGTTACCGACGCCATGGCCTGCAAATCAGCGCCATGGCGCTGGCAGTCTTCCTGAGCGGTTGCGCGGCGAAAAAGCCGCTGATTCAGCCTGACTTGTCGCTGGAGCGCGAAGCGGTCGCGGGCACCGACAAGCCTGCACCACAGCCGCAACCGTTGAACAGCAGCTTGAACAACGCCACGCCAGCAACGAGTACGGCCAGCATCCGCACCGGCACGGGGCAATTCGTGCGCCCCACTGAATTGTCGTCACCGCGACCTGCCGCAGCCGGCGGCAATGCCGTGACATTCAACTTCGAAAATCAGCCTGTGCAAGCGGTGGTGAAGGCCATACTTGGCGACCTTCTGCAACAGAACTACACCATCGTGCCGGGCGTGGAAGGCAATATTTCCTTCTCCACCTCCGAGCCCGTAGACAGTAGTCAGGCCATGCCGATCCTGGAGACGCTGCTCTCCTGGACGCACAACACCTTGATCAAGACCGATGGCCGCTATGTGGTCATGCCGGAAAAGGATGCGGTGCAGGGTAATGTTGCGCCCAGTCTTGGCGCTGCGGCACCGGCGGGAGGAATGCAAGCCCGACTGTTCCCGCTGCATTACATCGCTGCCGATCAGATGCAGAAGCTACTTAAGCCATTCGCGCGGCCTGATTCGATCCTGCTGGCCGACAATGCGCGCAATGTGATCGTTGTGGCGGGTACGCCGGACGAACTGGAAAATTACAACCGCACCGTACGCACGTTCGACGTCGACTGGTTGCGAGGCATGTCGGTGGGCGTGTTCAATCTCCAGCACGCCTCGGTCGACGATCTCATGCCACAGCTCGACAGTATGTTCGGACCTAAGGGCGATACGCCGTTGGCCGGCATGCTGCGCTTCATTCCGATCAAGCGTACGAATGCACTGGTCGTGATCAGCACGCAGCCCAATTACCTCAGTGAAGTCGGCGATTGGATCGCGAAGATCGATCTCGGTGGCGGCAACGAACCGCAGCTCTACGTTTACGATGTGCGCAACGTCAATGCGTCCGATCTCGCGCACTATCTCGCACAGATCTACACTGACAGCGCGGGCAATAGTGGCAGCGATCATGGCGGCGCCGTTGCACCGGGTGCCGGTGGTGCGACGACACTCGGGATAGGCAACAACGCGAGTGGTTCGTCCAGCGGCATGGGCAGTACGGCAGGCAGCTTCGGCAGTTCCACTACCGGCGGACTTTCCAGCGGTCTGGGCAGCAGCGGCGGCAGTAGCGGTTCGTTTCCGTCGACATCCACCTCGGGCACCGGCAGCTCATTTGGCAGCACGTCGAGCGGCGGTATCGGCGGCAGCACCGGTGTCAGTGGCGTGGGCATGAACGGTGGCCTTTCCAACAACAATAATCAGGACCAGGGCTACAGCTCAAAGGATGGCAGCATCCGTATCGGCTCGGTCGACGCCAATAATCAGCTGCTCGTGCGCGCCCGGCCTGCGCAGTGGCTGGAAATTCTCGGTGCCATCAAGCAGCTCGATGTGCCGCCGCTGCAAGTACAAATCGAGACGCGCGTTTTCGAGGTCGATCTGACCGGAGATCTGGAATACGGCGTGCAGTGGTATCTGCAAGGATTGGCTGGCGGTTCGACGAATTCCAGTGGCGGCTATACGCCGGGCAATCCGGAAGCGCACCGCATGATCGGTCTGGGCGGTGGCATCGGCAGCAATTCAAACTCGACCAACAGCTATAGCGGGCAGCCGTTCTTCTATTCCTTCCTGAGTTCGAATGGAAAATTCCAGGTGGCTGTCAACGCGCTGGAAAGCAGCCAGAACACCAAGACCTTATCGGCGCCTTCGCTGGTCGTGCTCAATAACCAGATCGCGCATATCCAGGTAGGTAATCAGATCCCGGTCAATCAGACCTACTACAACGGACTGACAACCGGTACCACCGCCACAACGGTAGGCCAGGTGGAGTACATCCCTACCGGTATCATTCTTGATGTGCAACCGCGTGTGAATCCGGGTGGACTGATCTATCTCAACATCGATCAGCAAGTCAGCTCTACGCTAGGGAGCGCCAACAGCCAGGGTAACTTCACCATTCAACAGCGCCAGATCGCTACTCAGCTTGGCGTGCAGAATGGCCAGACCGTACTGCTTGGCGGCTTGATCCAGCAGACAAACTCGGACAATGGCCAAGGCGTTCCGCTCCTGAGCGATATTCCCGTTCTGGGCAAACTGTTCGGCTCAACGGGCAAGTCCAAGAGCCGCACTGAATTGATCGTGCTGATCACTCCGCGTGTGATTACGGACAGTGATGACGCGAAGCAAATTACGGATGACTACCAGAACGGTTTCGAGTCGCTGGCGCCATTGCGTGCGCATCCTCCCACAGGAACGGCCTCACCTCCCAACCCTGTGACGTATCCGCTCAAGCAGTAACTCGCCCGCTCGTGCATGCTTCATCGTGGGGCATGCACGACATAGGTTCGCTGCCAAGGCCAACGCCATTATCATCGGGCGATGAAGCCGCTCGTGTTCCCGATTACGCCGTTATTGCCTGATATCCGCGCCTCGCTCGAGGCGCGGCCAAGCCTTGTACTCGAAGCGCCCCCCGGCGCCGGTAAAACCACACAGGTTCCGCTGGCGTTGCTCGATGCATCGTGGCTGGCGGGCAAAAAGATCGTGATGCTCGAACCGCGCCGTATTGCGGCGCGTGCTGCCGCACAGTTCATGGCGCAGCAGCGCGGTGAACAAGTTGGGCAGACGATCGGTTATCGCATTCGTTTCGAATCGAAAGTCAGTAACGCGACGCGTATTGAAGTGGTCACCGAAGGCATTCTCACGCGCTTGATCCAGGACGATCCCGAGCTCACGGACATCGGTGCGATTCTGTTCGACGAATTTCACGAGCGTCACCTGGCGGGCGATCTTGGCGCGGCGTTGGCATTGGATATTCAGTCAACGCTGCGTCCGGACCTGCGCATCGTCGTGATGTCGGCTACGTTGGATGGCGAGCGCATCGCGCAATGGATGGGTGCGCCGCGCATGAGCAGTCCCGGTCGCAGCTTTCCCGTTCGCATCGAATATCCGCCTGCGCGTGCACAAGAAAGTGTGGAGCATCACCTGGCGCGTATTGCCAAGCAGGCGATGGACGAGAGTGAGGGCGATCTGCTGGCCTTTTTGCCTGGGCGCCGCGAGATCTCGCGTGTTGAAAACGTCTTGTCGCAAACCTTGCAGCGCGACGATGTGGAGATCGTTGCCTTGCATGGCGAACTTTCATTGGTCGACCAGCAACTCGCGCTGGCGCCGGCGGAAGAGGGCACGCGACGCATCGTTCTCGCCACCAACGTCGCCGAATCGAGCGTCACGTTGCCGGGCATCCGCACCGTCGTCGACGCGGGTCTGGCCCGCGAACCACGCTTCGATCCGAATTCGGGATTTACTCGGCTGGAAACGGTGAGCATTTCGCAGGCGTCGGCGGATCAGCGTGCAGGTCGCGCGGGTCGCGTGGCGGAAGGCACCGCGTATCGACTTTGGCCGCAAAGCCGGCGGCTCGATCCCGCACGAACCGCGGAGATCATGCAGGCCGAGTTGTCCGGTCTTGCATTGGAGCTTGCCGCATGGGGCAGCGCGGAATTGCCGTGGCTCGATCCACCGCCAAGCGGTGCATTGGCACAAGCACGCGAGCTGTTGACGCGTTTGGGTGCGCTCGATACACAACAGCGCATCACGCCGCTTGGGCGAAGCATGCTTGAACTTGGTGCGAGCCCGCGTCTGGGTGCGGCTGCGCTACGCGCTCCGGAGACGTGGCGCGCGCTGGTTGCCGATTTACTTGCGTTGATGGAAGCCCGTTCGCCGATGCGTGGCGATCAAGCGCGCGGCGATGATTTTCGAGTGCGAGTGAACGCGCTGCATGCGTGGCGCGATCGACGCAGCGCAACGGGGAAGGGCGGTGGTGCGGATAGCGGTGCGCTTGCGGCCATCGAGCTGGCCTGTAAAGGTTGGCGCCGTCGTCTGGATGTTCGCAGCGCTGCTAGCGGCGTGCCGCACAGCCACGCAGTCGGCGATCTGCTGCTGCACGCCTTCCCGGATCGCATCGCACGTCAGGACGAAAGCAACCCGTTGCGATACACGCTTGCCAACGGACGCGGCGCACGCCTTCACGAACAAACCGCGCTGCTCGGCGAGCCTTGGCTTGTTGCACTGGATTTGCGCCATGAGTCACGCGACAGCCTGATACTTTCCGCGGCACCGTTCGATGCACGAGTCTTGGAAGAGGACTATCCGGATCAGTTCAAACGCATTCGCACGGTACGCTGGAATGACGAACGCGCTGCCGTGGAAGCGTTCGACGAACGCCGTTTCGCGGCCATCGTTCTCGAACGCCGTAGCGTACCTGTGCAAGCGGAAGATGCCGTTCCCGCACTTCTCGCCGCGATTCGCCAGCGTGGTCTGGATGCATTGCCATGGAGCGAATCGGCACGACGTCTTCGCCTGCGCATGCAATCGTTGCGCGAGTGGATGCCGGAACTGGACTTGCCCGATGTCTCCGACACGCCATTGCTCGACACGCTGGAAGCATGGCTGGCGCCGTATCTGCATGGCGTGAGAAAACTCGACGCGTTGTCCGCCGACGATCTTTCGCAGGCGCTGGCTTCGTTGTTCGATTACGAGCAGCGCAAACAACTCGATGTGCAGGTTCCCGACAGCTTGACGGTGCCGAGCGGGCAAACGCGGCGACTGGAATACAGTCCTGGTGAACCACCTGTGCTGGCGGTGAAGCTGCAGGAATTATTCGGCTTGGCAGATACGCCGCGCGTGGCGGCAAACCGTGTTCCCGTCACGCTGCATTTGCTGTCGCCGGCGGGTCGTCCCATCCAGGTGACACAGGATTTGAAGGGCTTCTGGGAACGCACGTATCCAGAAGTGAAGAAAGAACTGAAGGGCCGCTACCCAAAGCACCCGTGGCCGGACGATCCGTGGACGGCAACGCCCACGCATCGCGCCAAGCCACGTGGTACTTGAAAGGTGGCTATACCAGTAATGGCTTCGCCGATGATTTGGCTTGTGTCGGCAGGCAACGCATGCTGGTCAGCGTCGTGCGCAATGCATCGTCGATCGGGGTATAGGGACTACCGCCAAGAAACGCGACCAGCTTTTCGTCGACAAGCTTGGCTGGCTTCTTCCACAGATAACGCATCTTGACCATTTCGCGTAGCGTCTCGTTGAATGGCGCAGCGAGGTTAACGAGCCACCATGGAAAACGGCGTAGCGCGATGCGCGGATCGTCTGTGACACGACGAACGGCGTCGAGCATGCCCTGCCCGTCGAGCCAATAACCGCCGAAGTTGAAAGCATCGAAGCTGGCCAGCTCGTCTTCGCGATCGAGCAGGCGTGCCATCGTTTCACCGACGTCGGGCAGATAAGCCCATGAGTGACCGACCGCGTAGTCGCCCGGATAGCTGAGCGTCTTCACCGGTTTGCCGGGCTTGGTCAAACCTTGCGAGAACCAGGAATTGCCGGCGTGCGGCCCGATGAAGTCGCCGCAACGCAAAATCAGGGTGCGCACGCCTGCACGACTTGCTTCCTTGAGCCGATGCTCCATCTCCGCACGGATTTCGCCCTTGCGCGAGCACGGATGCTGCGGCGAGTCTTCGCGCAAAAGGGGAAAGACATCGGTGCCGAAGTTGTAGACCGTGCCGGGCAGGACGATGCGTGCGCCTGACGCGCGTGCCGCGTCAATGGTGTTGTCGAGCATCGGCAGCACCAGCTTCTCCCAGCCGCGATAGCCGGGTGGGTTGACCGCGTGCACGATGACGTCCACGCCTTTCGCTGCGCTCAGCACGTCGGCGGAATGCATCGCATCGCCCTGGAGCCACGCGATCCCTTCGGCGTTCGCATCCTTGGGCGGCGTACGCACGAGCGCGCGCACCTGCCAGCCATGTCGCTTCAGGGCAGACGACACTTCCCGGCCAACACCGCCGTTGGCCCCGATCACCAGCGCAATCTTCGATGAGTTCATGACAGGCTTCTCCGTTGAGGTGGAGCTAGTCTGGGCCCCCGGCGGATCATTGAAAATTGCTTAATGGTGTAGATCTGCTATACAAATATGCATGGCTAACCAAGAGCCCGGCTGGGAGCTTTATCGATCCTTCCTCGCGGTCATGCGCGAAGGAAGCCTGTCCGGTGCCGCGCGTGCGCTCGGCATGACGCAGCCGAGCCTTGGCCGTCACATGCGCGAATTGGAAGACGCGCTGGGCGTGCCGCTCTTCGCGCGGTCGCCGCAAGGACTGACGCCCACGGACATGGCGCACGCGTTGATGCCTCACGCGCAAACCATGGCATCGGCTTCCGCTGCGTTGCGTCGCGCGGCCACGACACAGCAGGACGCGGTTGCCGGTGTCGTGCGCGTTACAGCGAGCGAAGTGATCGGTGCCGAAGTGCTTCCGCCGATGCTGGCGGCTTTCAGACAACAACATCCGGGCATTGTGATCGAGCTGTCGTTGTCCAATCAGGCCGAAGATCTGCTTCGTCGCGATGCCGATATCGCAATTCGCATGGTCCGCCCCACGCAGGGGGCGTTGGTGGCACGGCAAGTGGGCAACATTGCATTGGGCTTCCACGCGCACAAACGCTATATCGAAGCGAATGGGCGACCTAAGACCATGGCCGATCTGAGCAAACACGCGCTGATCGGTTTTGATCGTGAAACGGCCTATATACGAAGCATGCGTCCCGCAGGTATCCCCTACACGCGCGAGAAATTTTCGTTGCGCACCGACAGCGACCTGGCAGCCTTGTCGGCGATTCGCGCCGGCTATGGTGTGGGGATTTGCCAAGTAGGTCTCGCGCGACGGGACCCAGCGTTAGTCCGTCTGTTTCCCGACATCGGGATAAGCATGGATGCATGGGTTGTGATGCACGAAGACCTGCGGCGAAGCGCGCCGGCGCGCGCATTGTTCAGTCATCTTGCCGAGGCGCTGATCGATTATGCGAAGCTGCCGTCACGCGCGGCCGGCAAACGCAAACGCTAAAACGTGCCGCCAAAAAAGCTTCGGCCGCTAACGAAGCGTTGACCGCACATGATGGCTAGACTGTGTCCATGACCGAAGTCAGTCCGCTTAATCGTTATCAGCTTGCCGAGCTGGGCTCCTTGTTGGCGGAGCCAGCCAGGGCGGCAATTCTGCTTGCGCTGATGGATGGCACGACGCGTCCGGCCGGCGAATTGGCGCGTATTGCAGGTGTCAGCGCCGCGACCGCCAGTGCGCACCTCAAGCGCTTGCTCGATGGCGGCTTGCTCGGTTTGCATGAGCAGGGACGGCATCGCTATTTCCGCCTCGCGAATGACGATGTCGCGGCATGGCTGGAAGCGATGGCGCTGCCACATGCAAACCGCACAGTACCGTCGGCGGCAGTACGCGACCCCGCATTGTGTCGTGCGCGAACGTGCTATCGGCATCTTGCCGGGCAGTTGGGCGTTGCACTGTGCGAAGCGTGGCTGCAGCGCGGCTGGTTGCACAGCGGAAGCGATGGCATGTCGCTGCAACCTGCGGCAACCGATGCACTGGTGCACGCTGGTTTCGATGCCACTCCGGCGCATCAACTGCTGCGTTTGCGTGGGCGCAGCTGTCTGGATTGGACCGAGCGCCGCTTGCATCTCGGCGGTCCCCTTGGTGTGGCCATTACCGGTGCGATGCTCGATGCAGGATGGCTTCGTCGCGCACATCGCAATCGCGCGTTGCTGCCGACGGCGGATGGATTGCGTCGACTTGCCGAGCTGGGCGTCCGTCTGGATACCTGATTGCAGTGGTGCGTCAGCAACGGTTCATCATTTTTTGCACCGCGTAATCTCTCGCGAGGATGAGCTACGCACAAACGTATGAAACTTTGGATCGTGCAAATGTGCGTTGAGATGTGCACAAGCGATGACACTTTCAAAACGCTCGCTTGCATGAGCCTTGCGATGCACTGTCGATTGCGTCTCATTGTGTGTTGTGAATGATGTTTTGTTCATCGTTGCGCTCGTTTTTTCCTCTTATGGTCGTTCACGCGGCTTAGACGCGAAAAGAGAGCTAAAAGCAAGCCATTTTCACGAATAGAACACGAAGATGATTGAGCGCGTGCAGCGCATGCTATCGATAACATCATGCTGTCTTTGCGCTGACGTAGTGCATTAATTTTTGTGAAAGCGTCGATGACATTTGTGCGGACGATGCGAAGAAGAATTTGTGCTTAGTTTCGTCGCATTGGTTCTATCGCGTCGGCTTGACGCAGGATTATTCGAAAGATACTTTCGTAAGTATTCGCTGCATGGAGCACGCGGCGAATGATTCCGCGA
>NZ_DATHMR010000043.1:0-13360 GCF_035486915.1 Dyella sp.
CGGCAATCCTTGAATCCAGAGCACTTTGCGCGTGGCCGTGAAGCCGCCGTACAAACCGGCAATAAGCACGCACGCAAGGAAAAAAATCTTTACGTGCATGCCTTCAGGTGTGCCGCCGAGGATCAATCCCCAGATCAGGCCCGCTGCGAGGAATCCGTTGTACAGACCCTGATTCGCAGCGAGCACTTTCGATTGCGTGGCAAATTCCGGTGTGAGTCCGAAGGCGCGTCGGCCGGTCGATTTATCCCACAAAAACATTTCGAGAATCAGAAACCAAAGATGCATCAGAGCGATGATCGCAATCACGATGTTGGCTAGCGTGGACATGCTGCTTTCTCTCTGATGCAAAGGGCTCGTTACGCCAGGGCGTAACCGAACTGTTCGTGAAATTCTTTCGCGAATTGGTCGTACGTGAAGGACTGATTCTGTGTACCGGGATGTTCGACTTTCAGCGCACCCATGAGCGACGCCATGCGGCCGGTGGTCGGCCAGTCCAGACCTTTCATGATGCCGAAAATAAGGCCTGCGCGATACGCATCGCCGCAACCGGTCGGATCGACAATTTTACGTTCGCGTGCCGGCGGAATCTCATACGTTTTGCCGTCGGCGTGAATCAACGAACCACGCGGGCCGAGCGTCACGATATACGCCTTTACACGCGATGCAATGTCGGCCGCGCTCCACCCCGTGCGCTGCTGCAGCAACTGCGATTCGTAATCGTTGACGATCACGTATGTCGATTTTTCGATCATCGCGCGGAACTCGTCGCCGCTGAACAGCGGCATCGCCTGGCCGGGATCGAAAATGAAAGGAACCTTGCGCGCGGCAAATTCATCCACGTGCTGCAGCATGGCGTCGCGGCCATCGGGCGCAACAATGCCGAAGCTGATGTTCGGAATGTTGCGCACGTGATTTTCGTGCGCGCTCGACATCGCGCCCGGATGGAAAGCAGTGATCTGGTTGTTGTCCAGATCCGTCGTGATGAAGCATTGCGGTGTGAACTGTTCTTCGAACACGCGAATGCAATCCATGCGAATGCCGCACTTTTGCAGATGCTCGCGGTACGGCGCGAAATCCTGCCCCACCGCCGCCACCGGCAACGGATCGCCACCGAGCAGCTTCAGGTTGTACGCGATGTTGCCCGCGCAACCGCCGAATTCGCGGCGCATCGCCGGCACCAGGAAGGAGACATTCAGGATGTGCACCTGGTCCGGAATGATGTGGTTCTTGAACTGATCCTGGAACACCATGATGGTGTCGTAAGCGAGCGATCCGCAGATGACGGCAGACATGTGGTTGAAAGCCCCGGTATGGGCCACCGATCGGTCGCGTACGACCCCCGGTAGCGTTGGTATTGACCAAAGCCCGTCATCGTAGCGGCAACGGGCGAAGATGGCGACTTGCGGGCAGTACCGGGGCGATGCGCTGACAGGTCACAAAATCGCCGTATCACCGCGTCCTACAAGGCTTTCTTAACGAAGATGTCCTTGCGGATAAAGGATTTGCTGACTAGACTGGCCCGCTTACTTTTTAGCCAGAGTCGATATACGGCGGACCCATGTTCAAGAAGTTTCGCGGGATGTTTTCCAACGATGTCTCCATCGACCTCGGCACAGCCAACACGCTTATCTACGTACGGGGTCAGGGCATCGTCCTGAACGAACCTTCTGTTGTGGCGATCCGTCAGGATCGCGGCCCAGGTGGCCCCCGCACCGTTGCCGCCGTAGGTACCGACGCCAAGCGCATGCTGGGCCGTACGCCGGGCAATATCGCCACGGTGCGCCCGATGAAAGACGGCGTCATCGCCGACTTCACCATGACCGAGGCGATGCTGCAGCACTTCATCCGCCAGGTTCACCGCTCCCGCCTGCTGCGTCCCAGCCCGCGCGTGCTGGTGTGCGTGCCGTGCGGTTCGACCCAGGTGGAGCGCCGCGCCATCAAGGAATCGGCCGAAGGCGCCGGTGCGCGCGACGTGTTCCTGATCGAAGAACCGATGGCCGCCGCCATCGGCGCCGGCATTCCGGTGCATGAGGCCCGCGGCTCGATGGTGCTGGATATCGGCGGCGGCACCTCCGAAGTGGCGGTGATCTCGCTCAACGGTATTGTTTACTCGCAATCGGTTCGCGTCGGTGGCGATCGTTTCGACGAAGCCATCATCAACTACGTGCGCCGTAACCATGGCACCTTGATTGGTGAATCCACGGCCGAGCGCATCAAGCTCGAAATCGGCTGCGCTTTCCCACAGAGCCAGGTCAAGGAGATCGAAATCTCCGGCCGTAATCTGGCCGAAGGCGTGCCGCGCATGTTCACGGTCAACTCCAACGAGATTCTCGAGGCGTTGCACGAGCCGCTCGCCGGTATCGTCGCGGCGGTCAAGTCGGCGCTGGAACAGACGCCTCCGGAATTGTGCTCGGACGTCGCTGAGCGCGGCATCGTGCTCACTGGTGGCGGCGCGTTGCTGCGCGATCTGGATCGCCTGTTGTCGGAAGAAACCGGTCTGCATGTGCAGGTGGCGGACGATCCGCTGACCTGCGTGGCCCGTGGCGGCGGCAAGGCGCTGGAGCTGATCGATCAGCACGGCAGCGACTTCTTCGCTCCCGAATAATCCAGTGCGTCCGCGGGGGTAGGCCATGCCGCTAGCGCGCGAGGAATCCTCGCCCCTGTTCGCCGGCACCGCCGCAGGCACACTGCGGCTGATCTTTTATCTCGCCATAGCCATGGTGTTGATGGTGCTCGACCACCGTAACGGGTGGTTGTGGCGCATGCGCTATGCCACGTCCATCGTGATCGAACCCGTGTACCGTCTGGCGAGCCTTCCTTCGGAAGGTTTGCATACGGCGAGCGTGGCCTTCGCCGATCGACGCATGCTGACCGAGCAAAACCAGCAGCTGCGCGAAGACCTGTTGCTGGCGAATGCGAAGCTCAATCGCATGCAGGCAGTGGCGCAGCAGAACGAGCGCCTGAAGGAATTGCTCGACACGCAGCGCAGTCTGAATCTGCATGTGCAGATGGCGCGCGTCATCGGCATCGATTTTGGCGCTTATAGCCATCGCATGATGATCAATGTCGGCGCTCGCGATGGCGTCAAGACGGGTCAGCCGGTGATCGATTCGCATGGCGTGATGGGGCAGGTGATCGATGTACTCCCCAATTCATCCATGGTGATGCTCGTGACCGATCCCGATCATGCTATCCCGGTGGTCGATGCGCGTACCGGTTTGCGTACCGTGGCTTACGGTTCGCATGCGGGTGACCAGCTCACACTGCCGAACATTCCGATTGCGCAGGATGTGCAAGTGGGTGACAAGCTGCTGACCTCCGGCCTGGGTGGCCGATTTCCTGAAGGTTTCCCGGTCGGGGAGATTCGCAGCGTGGGACCGTCCGCGACCGGCATGTTCCTGGAGGCGCATGCGATTCCCAGCGCCGATCTGGATCGCACCGACGAAGTGCTGATTTTGCACGACCTGGCCGAACCCGCCGGTCCGCCGCCGCCGTCGCCGTCTGCGGGGCCGCCGTCGAGTGAAGCGCCTGTGCCGGCATCGAGCGCGCCACCGGTGCCCAAAGTGCCGCTGCCCTCGTCGTTCAAACCCGCTACCCCGGCGTCGACAGGAGTGCCGCAGACATGAGTCGCGCGCGTCTGTCTCTGTGGTGGTTCATCGGCACGCTAGTCTTCGCGTTGCTGCTGATGCTGGTGCCGCTGCCACACGTGCTCGATCCGTTCAAGCCGTACTGGCCGGCGCTGGTGCTGCTGTATTGGGCGCTGGAATCGGGCGATGCGCGAATCAACCTCGGGTTGGCCTTTGTGCTGGGCGTATGCGCGGATATGTTGAATGGCGTGCTGCTGGGCGAACAGGCGTTGCGTCTGTGCGTGCTGGCATTTATCGCATTACGTTTCCGCTCGCGCCTGCGTTTCTTCCCAATGTGGCAGCAGACGCTGGCTGTGCTGGCGCTGCTGGTCAACGATCGTTTCCTGTTGTTGATCGTGCGTGCGTTCGCGGGCGAAGCGACACCGCCTGCACTGTGGTGGGCGTCGCCTTTCGTCAGTGCGGCGCTGTGGCCATTCCTGTTCCTGCTGCTAGACGATCTGCGGATGCGGCTGCGACTGCAATGAACATCTTGCGCGACAAGATGGAGCGGCAGGCATGACGAAGTTGCTCAATCGTCGCGCCTTCAAAGACACGCGCGGTGAAGCGGAGAGCTTCCGCCGTCGCGCGTTCGTCGGTTTTGCGCTGATTTTGCTTGGCCTCGGTGCGCTTGTCGGGCGCTACTGGTTTTTGCAGGTACTGCATCACGACGAATTCGCGCTGCGCTCGGTCAACAACAGCGTGAAGCCCCGTGCGCTGCCGCCCACGCGCGGTCTGATCTACGACCGCAACGGTGTGTTGCTTGCAGACAACGTTCCTGCGTTCCGGCTCGAAGTCGTACCGGACAAAATCCATGACATGAACGCCATGCTTGCCGAGCTCGGCAAGGTCATACCGCTCGATTCCGACGATCTGGATGCCTTCCGCAAGCAGCTCAAGCAGACACGCCACTTCGACAGCGTGCCGCTGAAGATGCGCCTCAGCGAGGACGATATCGATCGCTTCGCGGTGAATCGCTGGCGCTTTCCTGGCGTGGATGTGGTTCCGTACCTCACACGCAAATATCCGCTGGGTCCGCTCTTTGCGCATGCAGTAGGTTACGTGAGCCGCATCGATGCCGACGATCTCGATGACCTCGATCCGGATGTCTACAAAGGGACAACACACATCGGTCGTACCGGCGTGGAGCGTTCGTACGAAGGCATGCTGCATGGCAAGCCGGGTTATGAGCTGGATGAAGTCAACGCCGATGGACGTATCCAGCGTGTTCTGAGCGTCGATCCGCCTACGCCTGGCAAGAACATCTATCTCAGCATCGATGCGCGCATTCAGAAGGCGGCGCAAGATGCCTTTGAGGGACGCCCCGGCGCAGCCGTGGCGATCGATCCACGCAATGGCCAGGTGCTGGCCATGGTCAGCGTGCCGACGTTCGATCCCAATTTGTTCGTCAACGGCATCAGCTCCGCCGATTACAAGTCCTTGAATACCGATCCCGACAAGCCGCTGATCAGCCGCGCGTTGCGGGCCGCGTATCCGCCGGGTTCGACGATCAAGCCTTTCATGGCGCTTGCGGGTCTGGAATACGGTGTTCGCAGGCCGGAAGATTCAGTCGTTTCGACTGGTGTTTTCTATATTCCGGGGCAGGCGCGCGGCTATCGCGACGACCAGCGTTACGGCGCAGGTGTGGTGAATCTTTACAAAGCGATTTACGCATCGGTCAATACGTACTTCTACAAGCTCGCGCTGGATCTAGGCATCGACCGCGTCAGTGACTTCATGGGCTCCTACGGATTCGGACATCCAAGCGGCGTCGACATTCCGGGCGAGCTGCCCGGCATCCTGCCTTCGCGCGCATGGAAGGCAAAACATTCGCCGAAGGAACCGAACTGGTATCCCGGGGAAACGGTGATTGCAGGCATCGGCCAGGGCTACTGGGAAGTCACCACCATGCAGCTGGCGCACGCGTTGGCGACCTTCGCCGGGCGCGGTGTGCCTTATGCGCCGCGTGCGGTGATGGCGACGGCGGACGTCGGCAAATCGCCTGTGCCGCTAGCCAATCCACCCAGTGGTCCTTCGTTGATCAAGAACGCGAAGGATTGGGAAGCGGTCAACGAAGGCATGCAGATGGTGATTTACAGCAATGACCCGTTGTCCACTGGCGCGGGCGTAAAGCTCGGTGACGGTTTTCCCTATCGCATTGCAGGCAAGAGCGGTACGGCGGAGCGTTTCTCGCGCACCAGTAACGCGTATAACGAAAACAAGAACACGGCCTATCTCGCCGCTCGCCACCGTGCGTGGTTTGAAGCGTTCACACCCGCGGAAGATCCTCGCATTGCCGTGGCCGTCGTGCTGGAAGCCGGTGCATGGGGCGCGAAGGATGCCGGGCCGATCGCGCGCAAGATTCTGGATGCGTGGCTGGCAGCACAAGGCGGCGCCGTACCGCCAAATCGTCCGTTGCCCGAACCGATGCCGGCCACCAGCGTTGCGCCGGAAGACACGCCGCAATCGGATATGCCTGCGCCGGATACGTCCAGTCCCACGCCAGACGCAACCAGTCCGGCACCGGATACATCGAGCGCGGGGGACGGCACGCCATGATCGATACCATGCGCACTCGGTTCTATCGTTTTCTGCGGCGCATCCTTACGCGCCCGCGTGTCGATCTGCCGCTCGCCTTCGCGCTGGTCATTCTATGCGGTGTCGGTCTCGTCACGCTGTATAGCGCAGGCAACGCCAACTTGCCGCTTGTTGCCGGTCAGGCGGCGCGATTTGTACTTGGCGGCGTGCTCATTGCCCTGTTGTCGCGTATTCCGCCGTCGGTGTTCCGTAACTGGACGCCATGGCTCTACGTCGGAAGCGTCATGCTTCTGGTGGTGGTCGCCGTGCTGGGTGAGGGACGTGGCGCCGATCGCTGGCTCAACCTCGGCATCATGCGCTTTCAGCCGTCCGAACTGATGAAGCTGGTCATGCCGATGATGGTGGCGTGGTATCTGCATCCGCGTCAGTTGCCGCCGCGCTGGAAAGATATCCTGATGGTGGGCCTCTTGATCGCCATCCCGGCCGGGCTCATCGCCAAGCAACCCGATCTGGGTACGGCATTGCTGGTGACCGCAGCGGGCGCGTTTGCCTTGTTCCTCGCCGGCATGGCGTGGTGGCGTATCGGTCTGCTGCTTGCCGGTGTGGGCGGCTTGGTTCCGATTGCGTGGCATTTCATGCATCAGTACCAACGCGACCGCATCCTGACGATGCTCAACCCGGAATCCGATCCGCTGGGCAATGGCTGGCACATCATTCAGTCGCAGATTGCCGTGGGTTCGGGCGGCATGTTCGGCAAGGGTTTTGAGCAGGGTACGCAGTCGCGATTGGACTTCTTGCCCGAACACACCACGGACTTCATCTTCGCCGTCTTCTCCGAAGAGTTCGGACTGATCGGTGTCTGCGCGATTCTGGTGTTGTACGCCTTCATCATCGGACGATGCCTGTGGATCGCCATGGAAGCGCGCGATACGTACTCGCGCATCCTTGCCGGCGCCATCGGCATGAGTTTCTTCGTCTACGTGTTCGTCAACGGCGGCATGGTGTCGGGGTTGTTGCCGGTGGTAGGCGTGCCGATGCCGATGGTCAGCTACGGCGGTACGTCGGCGGTGACATTACTGGTTGGGTTTGGTGTGTTGATGTCGATCCACGCGAATCGCAAAGTGCACGACTGAACTCGATCCGTATCGCGTCAGCGGTGTGCCACAGTTTGCGCCGCATTGCATGTTACGCTGTGCGCAATGCCGATCAAGACAGCGAAACCACCTCCGCAGCTGGCCTCATGGTCACGTCGTTTTCGTCCCTCGCGGATGCTTCTCGCGCTCTCATGTCTGATCGCTACACCGGCCTTCGCCGATCATCCCGGTCAGGCGCAACTGGTCCAGGAAGTGGCGCAGGAAACGGGCAAGGATCCTGCCGCTCTCAACGCATTGCTCGATGGCGCGAAGATGCAGCAAAGCATCCTCAACGCGATCAGTCGTCCGGCCGAAGCCAAGCCGTGGAGCGAGTACCGGCAAATCTTCATCACGCCCGCGCGCATCGACGCAGGCATCGATTTTTATCGCCAACACCGTGACCTGCTCGAGAAAGTCGCCAAACAATACGGCGTCGCCCCCGAATACATCGTTGCGATTCTCGGCGTGGAAACGTTCTACGGGCGCAACACGGGCAGCTACAAGGTGCTCGATGCGCTGGTGACGCTCGGCTTTTATTACCCGCCGCGCGCATCGTTCTTCCGCGGTGAACTGAAGACCTTGCTCGAGCTGCCGGACAATCAGCTGGCGGGCCCGCTCGATACGCTTACCGGTTCTTACGCGGGCGCGCAGGGCTGGGGCCAGTTCATGCCCGACAGCATTCGCGACTTCGCGGTCGATGAAGACGGCGATGGACGCATCGATCTGCAGAACTCGCTGCCCGATATCTGCGCCAGCGTCGCGAACTACTTCGCCAAACACGGCTGGGTAACGGGCGGCGTCGTGGCAGCGCGCGCGCAGCCCGATGGCGCGGCGAAACTGCTTACGGTCAAAGATTCGACGCCGCTGTGGCCGGTGGAGCAGCTCGAAGCATGGGGCTATGCACCCGTGCAGCATCTCGATCCCGGCGCCAGCTCCACGGTGCAGAAGTTCCAGGGCGAAAATGGTCCGGAATACTGGTTCACATTCCAGAACTTCTACGTGATCACACGCTACAACCGCAGTCCCATGTATGCGATGGCAGTGAATCAGCTGGCGCAAGCGATCGCGCAAGGCGTGAACAGCCCGGAGACTGCCTCACGATGAGGACGCTCCGGCACCTGTCGTGGCTGCTTGCGACCACGTTGGTGCTGGTCGGATGCGGTGGCCACCGCAGCACGCGTCCGTCGTCGTCATCGTCGTATTCCTCTTCGTCTTCGTCATCCGGCGGTGGCGGGGGCGGTTCGAGTGCATCGGGCAGCGGTGGTTTTTACGACGACACCAATCAACCGCAAAGCAGCCGTTACCGCAGCAACAGCGACAGCGTTCCGGACGGTCCGCCGCCAGATCTGAGCAATCTGCCCGAGCCGGTGCCGAAGGTGGAGCCGCACTCGCTCTACGGGAACAAGTCGCCCTATTCAGTACTTGGACGGACTTACTCGGTGCTCCCGAGCGCACGCGGCTATGACGAACGCGGCATCGCCTCGTTCTACGGCAGCAAATTCCACGGCTACAAGACCTCGAATCTCGAGGACTACGACATGTACAAGTTCACCGCCGCAAGTAAAGTGCTGCCGCTACCCAGCTATGCGCGCGTGACAAATCTGCAGAACGGCAAGAGCGTGATCGTGCGCATCAACGATCGCGGACCGTTCCATGAGGACCGTGTGATCGATCTGTCTTACGCTGCGGCTGTGAAGATCGGCGTGTGGCCCAAAGGCACCGGTCTGGTGGAAGTGCAGGGCATCGATCCATCGGCTCCGGTGGATCAAGAAGCCCCGCCGCCGCCCGTGGTGCCGCCGCCGTCCGAGCACACGCCGGGCATTTATCTGCAGGTGGGTGCATTCGCCGATCCGGCCAATGCCGAGCACTTGGCCGAACAATTGCGCACGGCGAATTTCGCTCCGGTGCAGGTGGTGGATGCGACCATCGGCGGACGGCTCGTCCACCGTGTGCGAGTCGGTCCCCTGGCCGATGTGGACAGCGCCGACCGGGTGACCACCCAAATCGAACAAATGGGCCTGCCTCACCCGCAGGTCGCGGTAGACTGAGCGTTTCCCAATGTAGTGGCGCCGAGCGCGCCGACGATCCAAGCAAACGGATGTAAGCCCACGATGAATCTGTTCCGCCGTTCTCTGCCCATTCTCGCCGTCGCAACCCTCGCGTTCGCCGTCGGCGCCATTGCCCAGCAGACCCCGCCCAAGCCCACGCCCAACGTGCCCCCCGCTCCTGCGGCCGTGCCGGTGCCCGTGCCGCCGCCGCCGGATGTCGACGCCAAGAGCTGGGTGCTGATGGACTACGCCACGGGCCAGATTCTTGCGTCGAAGGATGCAGACGTGCGCGTCGTACCCGCTTCGATCACCAAGGTGATGACGGACTACGTTGTCTCCGCAGAGATCGCCTCGGGCAAGATTCATCTCACCGATCAGGTCATGATCAGCGAACATGCGTGGCGCGCTGGTGGCGCAGGCACGGATGGTTCGACGAGCTTCCTCAAGCTCAACAGCCAGGTCGATCTGAAAGATCTGCTGTACGGCATGATCATTCAGTCGGGTAACGATTCGGCCATTGCACTCGCTGAGCACACGGCAGGTTCCGAAGACACCTTCGCCGGCCTGATGAATGCGTATGCCAAGCAGCTGGGCATGGTGAACAGTCATTTCGTGAATGCGTCGGGTTATCCGGCCGACAATCACTACACCACCGCGCACGACGTCGCGATCCTCACGCGCGCGCTGATCCACGATTACCCGGATGACTACGCGATTTCCGCGATCAAGGAATTCGAGTGGAACGGCATCAAGCAGGGCAATCGCAACACGCTGCTGTGGCGCGACCCCACCGTGGACGGCGTGAAAACCGGCCATACCGCCGAGGCCGGCTTCTGTCTCGATGCCTCCGCCAAGCGCGGCGATCAGCGCATGATCGCCATCGTGATGGGCTCCAGCAGCGAGAAAACGCGCGCCGATTCGGCGATTGCGCTGCTCAACTACGGCTTCCGTTTCTTCGAAACCCACAAGCTCTACGAAGCGGGCAAGGCACAGGCCACGCCACGCCTGTGGAAGGGTGAAGACAATCAGCTGCCGCTTGGCGTTGCCGAAGACGTGCTCGTGACGGTGAAGACCGGCGACTACGACAAGCTCAAAGCCACCATGGACATTCCGTCCACGCTGATTGCGCCATACAAGAAGGGTCAGCAGGTCGGCACGCTGCATGTCACCGAAGATGGACAGCCGATTGAAGACGTACCGCTGATCGCCTTGAACGATGCGCCGCAGGGCGGCTTCTTCAAGCGTCTGTGGGACACCATCCTGTTGTGGTTCCACGGCAGCGGCAAGAAGTGATCAACGCAATTGAGTGAGCGGAGAAGGCCGATGAAAGAGCTGGGCGAGATCAAGCCGCAACAGCAAGGCCAGGGGTTTCAGTTTCCCGGCGAATTCGAAATCACCGCGATGGGCAACGCCAGCGTGGATCTGAAAGCCCGCGTGCCGGAGATCCTTGAAGGTGTTGGTTTGCACGTGCTGCACGAAACCGTGCGGCACCGGCATTCGCGCGAGGGCAATTTTCTGTCGGTGACGGTGAGCTTTCGTTGTGAATCTCGTGAGCAGTACGACGCCGCGCATGCGGCGTTGCGGGCGGATGCGGATATTCGGTACACGTTGTAATTGAAACGCACCCTGGAACGAAGCCAGTCACGTCATTCCGGCGAAGGCCGGAATCCGGGGCAAAAGCGGGGCAGCGATACCCCTCCCGGCAGGTGGGCATTTCCTTTGAAAAAGCCCCCTCCGCACGACTTCCTTCACTTGTAAGCGCCCACACGCGGCCGCAGATTGGCCCAATACCTTGCAGGTCCCGCCATGTCCCACCCGCTGAAAATCCGCCGCCTGGGCCGCCAACCTTATGAGCCGATCTGGCGGTCGATGAGCGCCTTCACCGATAACCGCACCGCCGCCACGGTCGACGAACTGTGGCTGCTCGAACACGACCCCGTTTTTACCCTGGGGCAGGCCGGCAAGATGGAGCACGTCCTCGCACCAGGTGAAATTCCTGTGATTCCGGTGGATCGCGGTGGCCAGGTCACCTATCACGGGCCCGGCCAGATCGTGGCTTATCCGCTGTTTGACCTGCGCCGAATCGGCTTCAGCGTGCGCGAGCTTGTGAACAAGATCGAGCAGTCCATCATCGATACGTTGGCGCATTGGAACATCGAAGCGGTGCGCCGCGAGGGTGCTCCCGGCGTCTACGTGGCCGACGCCAAGGTCGCAGCCCTCGGATTGCGCGTCCGCCGGGGCTGCAGCTTCCATGGACTGGCCTTCAATGTGAACATGAATCTGGAACCTTATCACCGCATTAATCCTTGCGGTTACAAGGACCTGGCGGTCACTCAGGTGCTAGACTTGGGCGGTCCGTCGCGGTTGGTGGACGTCGAGGATGTGCTGATCGGTGAGCTTTGCCGGCAGTTCGGCTTCGATGCTGAACCGGCTGCCCCCGTCATCCCCGAACTCCCCACACGCGTGGCGGTCTGACTTATTTCATGAGCGATACCTCCACTTCCGCCAGCAAAGCCATTCCGATCAGCGTTGTCAGCGGAACACCCACCGTTGAGAAGCAGCTTGGCAATGACAAGATCGCGCTCAATCGCGCGGGCTTCGATGTGTCTGTGCCGACGTTGCGCAAGCCGAGCTGGATTCGCGTGCGTTTGCCGCAAGGCAACGCGGTGCAACAGCTGAAAGCGCGCTTGCGTGAAAACGCACTGGTCACGGTGTGCGAAGAGGCGTCCTGCCCAAACATCCACGAATGCTTCAGCAAGGGCACGGCCACCTTCATGATTCTCGGTGAAGTGTGCACGCGCCGCTGCTCGTTCTGCGATGTCGCGCATGGCCGTCCTGCGGCACCCGATCCGCTTGAACCGGCGCGTCTTGCCGAAACCATTCGCGACATGCGCCTGAAGTACGTCGTCATTACCTCGGTGGATCGCGACGATCTGCGCGATGGTGGTGCCGAACATTTCGCTGCATGCATTCGCGCCGTGCGTCACGCCAGCCCGAGCATCCGCATCGAAATCCTCACACCGGATTTCCGCGGCAAGGGCCGCATGGAACGTGCGCTGGAAGTGCTCAAGGATTTCCCGCCGGATGTGTTCAACCACAATCTGGAAACCGTGCCGCATCTGTATCGCGAAGTGCGTCCGGGCGCGGACTATCAGTGGTCGCTCGATCTGCTCAAGCGTTTCAAGGCGCAGCATCCGGATGTGCCGACCAAGTCGGGCATCATGCTCGGCCTTGGCGAAACCTACGACCAGGTGATCGAAACGCTGCGCGACCTGCGCGCGCATGACGTGGAAATGGTCACCATCGGTCAGTATCTGCAACCCACGCCGCACCATCATCCCGTGGTGCGCTACTGGACACCCGACGAATTCGAATCGCTGCGTGAGGCCGGCGAAGCGATGGGTTTCCACCACGTAGCCTCTGGCCCGCTAGTGCGGTCCTCCTATCACGCCGACCAGCAGGCGCATGCGGCCGGTGTCACCGAGCACGCTTGAAGAGAACAATGAGCCTTCTTTCATATTCAAAGTGCCCCGCATTGAGCCTGAGTGGCCGTCAGGTGGTAGTGCGTGGCGCAGCGCCTGACTGGCCGTCAGGCCAAGCCGCGCGCTGCCGCATGGCGGCCACTCAGGCTCAACCCTTCGGGCTGGATCTGTTTGCCCACATGGCGGCGTCATCACTCAGTCGTGTATCGACATACACTCCTTCGTTCTTCCTTGCCCTGCGGGCAAACAGCTTCCAGTGCGGGGTACTTTGAATATGAAAGCAGGCTCAGTGACCTTTCGTCCCTTGCTCGCATTGATGTTGGCTCTAACTGTCACCGTGACAGCTTCCGCGCAATCGGCGGCTGACATGGGGGCATCCAAGCCGCGTAAAGAATCCACGCTGCCGCTGCAGCCAACCGCGACCGAGGCCGATGCCGCGCTGATTTCCGCGCATCTGTTGACCCGCTTCCACTACGACGCGCAGCCGCTCGACGATGCGATGTCGCAGAAGATCTACACGTTGTACTTCAAGTTGC
>NZ_DATHMR010000044.1:0-20051 GCF_035486915.1 Dyella sp.
CCGCAGAGGGAAGCGATGTCTTTCGTTGTGTAGCCGGCGGCGTCCGCCACAGGCGTGATCACGCGCTCCACCGCGTGCGCGAGCGTGCCGTCGATCTGGCCCGTTTCGTCTTCGAATTCCCAGACTCCCAGATGTGCATCAAGCAAGGGACGCAATGCCGCCAGGCGTACCCAGAACATGCTTCCGGCAATGAAGCGTGCGTTATCGACGCATGCGTTGGGCAAACCAAGGCGCGTGACCAGGTAATCCACCTGGTCCTTGTTCGCGCCCATATACGCATCGAGTGGAAGAATGTGCCCTTCGACGGCCGCCAAGCCCATGGCTGGGTCGTCGCAGAATGCCTTATAGGTGCGCTGCGCGCGTTGAGGTGAAAGCAGATTGTCGATCAGTTCCTTGCGCCAGTGCTCGCCGTCGTCACGATGCGTGGAGCGCTTGGTGTGAAGCTTCAGAACGACATCCACACCCTCGTCGAGCAAGCGATCCGCGACATGCAGGAACGGTAGGATATCGCGACCGCGATTTTCAAAGACGGCGATGTCGGCGTCCAAACCTAATTGCGCGACACGTTCGCGCACGGCATCTGCACGTTCCTGTGCCGTGGTAATGACGACGCGCCAATCGATGCCGCTGGCACGCAGGCTCGCGACCATCTCATCTAGCAAATCGATATACCACACGTGGATTACGGCGCAGGGGCGCGTGACAGTGGCCGGTTTTTCATCCGCTGTGTCGATGAGTGCCTGGCGCGTGGCCGCCAGCCACGCATGACCCAACCGCGTGTCGGGTTCGAGCACGGCGCCTTCGGCCCACTCGTTCCACGCGTTGATGAAAACCATGGACGCGGTGCCTGCGCGCTGGCGACCGATGTCGATCGCCTTGTGCAACCAGTCGCGATAACCACGCGGCGACGCATGCAGAAACACGCGCCCGGCACCGCTGCGGCGAGGCTCGTTGTCCCAGCCGGGATTGACACAAGGAACCAGCGGATACGTGGGTGCCGGCTGCGCGATGCTTTGACTCGCCAGTTCCCGCCAGTCGTAGACATCGCCCTTGAAGGAGGGATTCAGAAGTTTCTGCGCGGCGGTTATCGGTTTGAGCGTGGTGTTGTTCGGTGGAAAGGCGATTGCCAGATCAAAACCGATATCGCGTGGATCGACACGATCGAAGCTCTGCACATAGCCGAGTCGAATCTCGCCAATGCCGTTATCGCGACACCACTGGCGCCACCGTTCTGCCGTCGCTTTCGGTTCGGGCAGCAGCCCCGGACGATAGACCAGCAACAACGGCTTGCCTTCCACGCGCAGATAGCGCGGATCACGCAAATAACGCGAGACGTGCTGGATGAATGCGAGATCGTCTTCCGCACTGTGTTGTTGGCCAATCAGGATCTGATCGGCACGTCCATCCCAGCGTCGCGACCAGTTTTCATTGGCCCAGCAAAGACACAACGGCACATCGAGCGATGAATCGTCCAGCCATTGCTGCAGGGGCGATTCCAGCAATGTCTTGCCGGCGAACCAGTAAAAGTACGTGCAGAAGGCGCTGATGCCGTAAGCGCGAGCGAGCTGCATCTGCTGACGCATGACGGTCGGCGAACGAAGGTCGTAAAAGCCCAGATCCGCGGGCAGTCGCGGTTGGGCGTGACCTTCGAACTGCGGCAACGCACGTGTGACGTTGTGCCATTCCGTAAAACCCGCGCCCCACCAGGCATCGTTTTCGGGAATCGCATGGAACTGGGGCAGGTAAAACGCCACGAGTGTGGCGGGCAAATGCGCGGGGAGCGTCTGTGTGCGTTGTTCGCGGTAGCCAATGGCACGACCTGCTGCCAGGGTGCGAGGCCGATGTTCCCGGTTCGCCGCAGGTGCCTTGCCACGCGGGCCTTCCGGAACCAGATCGATGTGCCGATCGAGAAAGCGCTGACGCAGCCGGTCGCGTGTTGCGGCGGACATCGGAGTCAACCGGAAGCCGAGACGCAGCACATGGAAAGCGGCTTTTTTGGCGTAGTTCGGCAAGGGCATGCGCAGATCGTAACCGGGAACGAAGGCGTGATGCGTGGCAGGGTGTTTAGCCGAGCACGGCGTGCAAAGTGGCACGCGCTGCGGACGGCGAGAAATGACGTTCCACATTGTGAAGGGCGGCATCGGAAAGCCGCATCCAGAGTGCTTCGTCGGCCATGAGTCGCTGCACGGCTTCGACGACTTCCTCCGGGCGGTCTGCCTGGAGAACATCTTCGCCATCGCGCAGATGCATACCCTCCATCGCGATGCCTGTGGCAATGACCGGCACGCCATGGCTCATCGCCATGTTGATCTTGCCTTTGACACCCGCGCCGAAACGCAACGGTGCGAGTGAGGCGAGGCAACTGTCCAGCCATGGCGCGAGGTCATCGACGCGGCCCTGCAGCTCCAGTCCAGGCCTTTGCAGAGCCGCGCGCGCGGATTGGGGCATGTCGCCGAGAATGTGCACGCAGATATCGGGTATCCGCTCACGCAAGGCGGGAAGAATATCGTTGGCGATCCAATGCACCGCATCGGCATTCGGCGGATGTCCGTAACCGCCGATGAAGACCAGATCGTGCCGGCTCGCGTAATCTCCCCCGCGGCCGTACACGTCGTGAATATTGCTGAGTAGTTCGACGCGCGCGTCGGGTGCCATGTGATGCAGTATTTTTTGTTCGTGCGGGCTGACGACAAAGGTGACATCGCACTCGTTGATCAGCGCAATTTCGCTGCGCCGTGACGACTCGGCCTTGCGTCGCAACGCGGCACTGTCGTCCAGCTCGGCGGCGCGTTGCTCGCGCAGGAAATGCAGGTCGACCGTATCCAGAATCAGCTTGGCTTGCGGCGCATATTGACGGACCACTTTGGCGTACTGGCCTGCCACCGTATGACGGCAAAGAATCACGGCATGCAATTGGGCCCCATGCTCGCGCAACCATGTCGGGATATTGGACACGGATGGGCGGTGCAGCACTTCGACGCCGCGGTCGCCGAGAAACGCAATCGAATCCTCGTCGGCATGACCGTTGTCCGGCGCAAAGCTCACGCGCCAGCCTTCTTGATGGAGTATGTGCAACATGGCTGTCAGGCGCAGCGACCCCGAATCCCTGGTGGGTTCGGGTGTGGTGACATCCACCACGAGCACATGCCCGCGCGTATACCGTTGCCACATGTGTTGCGGCGGTGTGCCGGGCTTTGGCTGCCTGGATAGTGCTTCGCGCCATTTCGCGGCGAACGTGGCCTGATTGATGGCCTGATACCGCTTCATTCCCGCCGTGATGTCCGTCCCGGCACTGATGCCTTCACAATGTACGACGACACTATTGGGTTCGTAGAAAACGGACAGGCCGGATGCACGCACTGCGAAAGCGAGATCCGTATCTTCGTAATATGCGGGCTGGTAGCGTTGATCGAAGCGTCCCAATGTTTCGAATCGGTCGCGACGAATCATCATCGATGCACCCGATACGTAATCCGTGCGCCGGCGATAGCGGTAAGGCGATTCATTGCGTGCATCGAAACGGCCGACATTCCACGCGCTCGCATCGCTGAATACCCAGCCGCCGGCTTCCTGCAGACGACCATCGGGATACAACAGCCTGCTGCCCGCCAGGCCGCAGTCAGGCTCATCCCGGAAGCACCGAACGAGAGCATCCATCCAGCCAGCCGTGACCTGCGTATCGTTATTGAGAAACAGCAGATACTCGCCGCGTGCCAGCGCCGCTCCCGCATTGCAACTGCCGACAAAACCGAGATTTTCGGCGTTGATGTGCACGCGCAGGCCATCAATTGTTTGAAGTGCGGCGGCACTTGCGTCGGGCGAGGCGTCATCCACCACAATGACTTCGAAAAAAGTTGCGGCCGAATGCTTGGCCACGGAGCGCAGGCACGTCAGCGTGTAAGCGAGCTTGCCGTGCACGGGAATGATGACCGACACCTGCGGCGAATCGCAGCGAGCGAACGCAATGCCGTCCGTGTGCGCTTCCAAAGGCAGCAACGACAGCGTTGCGTCTTGTGTTGGACGCTGCTTCAGCTCCTGCCTGATGCGTGCAAACGTGCCGCGCATGCCACGTTGCGCGATGCTGCCGCCAAGACGGCCGCCTAGATAATAAAGACGCTTGAGTCGCCAGCGTAGGGAAATGCTCAGAGCCTTGGCCTCACAATGTCATGCAAGATCATTATCCCGAAGCGAGCCTGACCAGAATGAAAAGCTGACAGCCTCGCACGGTGCGCACACTCATGCAGGGTGCATCACAGGTTCTGATAATTTGGCCCCGAACCACCTTCCGGGGTGACCCAGTTGATGATCTGGTAGGGATCCTTGATATCGCAGGTCTTGCAGTGCACGCAATTGGCGGCGTTGATCTGCAGGCGTTTGCCTGCATCATCCTGCACGATTTCGTAGACGTTCGCGGGACAGAAGCGCGTGCAGGGGTTGCCGTATTCCTGGGCGCATTTCGTGACGCACACCGAGGTGTCTGAAACGTGCAGATGGATCGGTTGGTCTTCGTCGTGTTCGGTGGCGGCGAAGTACACGCCGGCGAGGCGGTCGCGTGGCGGCAATTCGCGTTGCACGTAGTCGCGCTTGGGTTCTTCCTGTTGTCCAAGTTTGTGCAGCGAAGACCAGTCGGCCTTGTTCTTGAGTGTCCAGGGCGACGCGCCACCGGTGAAGGTTTCCCACGCGGCATTCAACATGCCCCACCACAATCCTTTCTTGAAACCGGGCTTGATGTTGCGAACTTTTTTCAGCTCGCTCATCACTTCCGAGCCGCGCAACTTCGCGTCGAATCCGTTGGAACTCAGTTCGCCCGCGACCAGGTGTTCGGCCGCGAGCATGCCGCTGCGAATCGCCTGATGCGTGCCTTTGATCTTCGGTACGTTGAGCAGGCCCGCGGTGTCGCCGATCAGCAACGCGCCGGGCATTTCCACTTTCGGCAGCGACTGGTAGCCGCCGGTGACAATCGCCCGCGCGCCCGCCGAAAGAATGGTGCCGCCTTCGAGCAGCGGTTTGATCATGGGGTGGTTCTTCCATTGCTGGAAGGCTTCCCACGGCTGGTAGTTCGGATCGGAATAATCCAGGCCGCTGACGTAACCGAGCGCGATGCGATCTTTGTCCAGGTGATAAAGGAAGCTGCCACCGTAGGTGTGGCTATCGGCGGGCCAGCCGAAGCTGTGCACGATCTTGCCGGGCGTCACGCGGCCGGCGGGCACTTGCCACAGTTCCTTGATGCCGATGGAGTAACCCTGCGGGTCGCTGTCCTTGTCGAGTGCGAAGCGCTTGATCAGCTGTTTGGTGAGACTGCCGCGCGCGCCTTCCGCCAGCACAGTCACTTTTGCCTTGATGTCGATGCCTTGCGTATACCCGGGCTTGTGCGAGCCGTCTTTCGCCACGCCCATGTCGCCGATGCGCACGCCGGCAACGGAACCGTCGTCGTTATAGACAGTGTCGGCCGCTGCGAAACCGGGGAACACATCGACGCCAAGCGCTTCGGCTTGCGGCGCGAGCCACGCGCAGAGCGCACCGAGCGAGACGATGAAGTTGCCATGATTGCGCATGCCTGGCGGCACGGGCAGCTTGCGCCCGCCGGTTTTTTTGAGCAGCCAGAACTCGTCCTCGCCCGCGGGTACGCAAATCGGTGGCGGGTTGTCGCGCCAACCCGGGAGCAGGGCGTCCAGCGGCTGCGGTTCGATCACAGCGCCGGAGAGAATCTGCGCACCGATTGTTGACGCCTTTTCGATCACGCATACCGTCGCGTCGGGCTTGAGCTGCTTCAGGCGGATCGCGAACGATAGCCCGGCCGGCCCCGCACCGACGACGACAACGTCGTATTCCATCGTTTCGCGTTCGGTCATGGCGGCTCCGTCTTGGCTTGGTGTTGGCTAGGGGCGTCCGCGTAGTGTCCCAGAGGCGGTCAGGACGGCTATTCTCCGGGTTCGCCTACTGCGCGGCAAACAGGACCCCGATTGTGGCCGGTTTGCCGCCGCTGGTTTGCTAGGGGTCATCATCCATCGCGTTGGATCTGTGCCGGAGTGCGCATGAATTCTGTACCGCCGATTCCCGACATCGATCTGCGCCGCGCCTCCCTGTGTCAGCTGTTGCACTGGCTGGCCGCCGGTCGTGTGCAAGCGAAAGCGCTGTCCGAGGTCTATCTCAACGCCATCGAGCGCATCAATCCGAACCTCAACGCCTATGTCGGCCTGAGTCCGGTAGCGTTGCTGCGCGAACAGGCGCAGATGGCTGAGTATCGCCGGCGCGATGGCGTCATTGGGCGGCTCGACGGCATTCCGATCGCGATCAAGGACAACTTCGATGTGGCTGGCTGGCCTACGCGTTCGGGTCTACCCATGGGGCGCACTCCCCAATACGACGCGCATGTCGTCGCGCGCCTGCGCGCCTCGGGCGCCGTGCTGACGGGCAAGACCAATATGGATGAAGGCGCGTTGGGCGCCGTCACAGACAATCCCCATTACGGACCCACACACAATCCCCATCGGCACGGCTATACCGCGGGCGGTTCGTCCGGTGGCGCGGCGGCTGCGGTGGCGGCGGGATTGGCCGTGGCGGCGATCGGTTCGGACAGTCTTGGCTCCATTCGCATTCCGGCGAGTTACTGCGGCGTCTTCGCGCTTAAACCTACGCAAGGCGAAATTTCCACGCGCGGCATGACACCCGCGGCGCGCTGGCTGGATACCGTCGGATTGATCGCGCGCAGCGTGGACGATCTGACGGTGTTGTTGCAGGTGTTGGCCGGTTACGACGCGGACGATCCGCGTTCACGCCGCCGCCGCGTGGCGCTATCGCCGCCGGATTGGGAGCCGGGCAAATTGCGTTGCGGCGTGTTGTCCAATCTGCCCGATCGCGGCGTGCAGCCCGATGTCATCGCGCTATTCGAAGCGACCCTGGCCAAGCTCGATCGCGAATTGGGCGAGCGTCGCAACGTGGATTTCGAAGACTGGGATTTCGCGCGCGCGCGCCGTGCCGGTCTGCTGCTGATGGAAGCGGAAATGCTTCGCACGTTTGAGATGCAACTTGCCGATACGACGCATCCGGTGTCGCCGCGTTTTCGCCATATGCTCGATTACGCCGCACGCAAATCGGCGGCCGACTACGCCGATGCCGATCGCGTACTGGACACCGCCGCCCTGAAGATGCGGCGGCTTTTCGCGCAGATCGACGTGCTCGTCACGCCAACGACGCCGCAGGGCGCGTTCCCCTTGGATGGTCCGGTACCCGATTCGCAGGCCGATCTCACCAGCTTCGCCAATCTCGCTGGATGTCCTGCCGTCAGCATTCCCATGGGCACATTGCCCGATGGGATGCCCGTTGGGCTGCAATTGGTGGGGGCGCGGGGCTCGGATCTGCGGCTGCTGGAGCTGGCCGCGGTGTGGTCGGCCACGCTGGATACCGCGCCGGAGTATCCGATTCCGGCCTGACAACGTTTTGTTACGGAACGCCGGGTAAAGTGGGCGAAAAAATCGGCCGCCCATCCCCATGCCCGCCTATACGCAACAACTCACGTTTTTTCGCGAGTGGATCAAGCATCCGCTGCAGATGGCATCCGTGCTCCCGTCCGGACAGCCGCTGGCGCGGATGATGATCAGCGCCATGCCCGATCAGTCCGAGTGCGTGATCGAACTCGGTGGGGGCACCGGCGTTATCACCGAGGCCTTGCTCGATCATGGTGTGTCGCCTGCACAATTGCTCGTGCTGGAAATGAACGAGACGATGCACGGCATCCTTCGACGCCGCTTCCCGCACGCACATGTCCTGTGCGCCGACGCGCGCCACGTCAACGAGCTGGCCCAGCGCACGGGTGTGCTGGCGCCCGCGGGTGCCGATGCGATCCTCAGCAGTCTGGGTTTGCTGACGATGCCACCGTCATTGCAGCGCGACATTCTGGATGCGGCATTCGCGGTGCTTCGTCCCGGTGGCGTGTTTGTTCAATACACCTATGGATTGCGTAGCCCGCTGGATGAGCAGGTGCGTAAGGATCTGCGATTGCGTAGTGAGCGCGTTGGCATGGTCTGGCGCAACCTGCCGCCGGCACAGGTGTACGTCTATTCCCGTGATGATCGCTGAACCATGTGAAGAGACATGGCAGGCGTTGCCATTGCCCGGTGCGGACGTGTGTTACGTGGCATCGTGGTTGGTGAAAGATGAAGCCGATCGCTTGCTCGATCGGTTGATCGACGAAATTTCCTGGGAGCAGCATCAGCTCCTGATGTTCGGCCGCGAAGTGGCCGCGCCGCGACTGAGCTGCTGGATTGGTGACCCCGGCACCACCTATATGTATTCACGCACGCGCTTCGAGCCGCGCGCATGGACACCTTCGTTGATACCTTTGCGCGCTCGCCTCGAGTCGTTTTGCGGCGCACGTTTCAACAGTGTGCTGGCCAATCTGTATCGCGACGGTCGCGACTCCATGGGATGGCACAGCGATGATGAGCCCGAACTGGGTGGGCAGCCGGTGATTGCGTCGCTTAGTCTGGGGGCTGCACGGCGATTCCGCTTGCGCCGACGGCTGCCGCGCGGGACGCGTCCCGCTCCCGTCGACACGCTGGATTTCCCGCTCGCGCACGGCAGCCTGCTGCGCATGGCCGGCGATACGCAGCGCCTCTATCAGCATGATTTACCCAAGAGCGCCAAGGTCGACGCGCCGCGGATCAACCTCACCTTTCGCTACATCCATACGCCGCCGTCGCGTGAACCATGATGCCGTGCAGCTTGGATTGATCCGGAGCGCCGGAGATAATGCGCGATCCCCAACCTGGCAGACCCGCAATGACCGACAAGACCGTACTCAATGCCACCCATCGCGAGCTTGGCGCACGCATGGTCGATTTCGGTGGCTGGGACATGCCGATCAGTTACGGCTCGCAGATTGAAGAACATCACGCCGTGCGTCGCGACGCCGGCATGTTCGACGTCTCCCATATGACCGTGGTCGACCTGCATGGCGCGCGCGTGCGCGACTTCCTGCGTCACCTGGTCGCCAACAACGTCGACAAACTGAAAGTGCAGGGTAAAGCGCTCTACACCTGCATGCTGAACGAGCAGGGCGGCGTGATCGATGACCTCATCGTCTATTTCCTGGGCGACGAGTTCTTCCGCCTGGTGGTGAATGCCGCCACGCGCGCCAAGGATCTGGCGTGGATCGAGCAGCAGGCGAAAGCCTTCGACGTGAAAGTACAGGAGCGTCCAGACTTCGCGATGATCGCGGTGCAGGGACCGAATGCGCGTGCCAAGGTCGTCGGGTTGCTGCATGAGGTCGACCGCGCGCGCATCGAAAAACTTGGCCGCTTCGCCGCCGCCGCGGCGCAGGGACCGCACGGCGTCGCACTGTTCATCGCGCGCACCGGTTACACCGGCGAAGACGGATTCGAAATCATCGTGCCGCAAGAGCAGGCCGTCACCTTATGGAATGAACTGGCGGCTGCGGGCGTTGCACCGTGCGGCCTGGGTGCGCGTGACACCTTGCGCCTCGAAGCCGGCATGAATCTCTACGGACAGGACATGGATGAGAACGTCACGCCGTGGGAAGCCGCTCTGGCTTGGACCATTTCACTGGATGAAGGCCGCGACTTCATTGGCCGCAAGGCGCTCGAAGCGCAGAAGGCTGCCGGTGTGCCGAGCACGATGATCGGCCTCGTGCTGGACGAAAAAGGCGTGTTGCGTCACGGCCAGAAAGTGCTGACCGATCGCGGCGATGGCGAGATTCTTTCCGGCAGTTTTGCTCCGACCTTGAACAAAGCCGTTGCTTTCGCGCGCGTGCCGGTCGGTGCGTCGGACAATGTCCGCGTCGATATCCGTGGCCGCGAAGTGCCGGTTCGTGTGGTGAAGTTTCCGTTCGTCCGCGACGGCAAACCCTGCGAAGGCATCTGAGAGCCTGTCCTCATCATAAAGTGGGTATTGAGCCGCGGCGGAAGCGGTTAGAATCCACGCTTACACCCCTGATCAAAACCTACGACGACTGGACCCGACCATGAGCGAGATTCCCGGCGATCTGAAATTCCTTAAGTCCCACGAGTGGGCCCGTGTCGAAGAGAACGGCCTGGTCCGTGTCGGCATCTCCGACCACGCGCAAGGCCAGCTCGGTGACCTGGTTTACGTTGAACTTCCCGAGATAGGTTCTTCCGTGAAAGCCGGTAACGGCGCGGCCGTGGTCGAATCGGTCAAGGCCGCTTCGGACATTTATTCCCCGGTGTCCGGCGAAGTTGTCGAGGTCAACGAAACCCTCAACGACAAGCCCGAAACCATCAACGAAGATGCCTACGGCGACGGCTGGATCTTCGTCGTGAAGGCAAGCGACCGCGCCGAACTGGATGAACTGCTCGACGCCGATGCCTACGCCGAACTGATCGAAAACGAAGATCACTGATCGCTCGATCGGTGCGATTTGACGACGGCCGCCTAAGCGGCCGTCGTCGTTTTTACGGCATGAAGAAGTCGTCGCGACGAGGTATCGCGCACCGTGCCGATCGTCGAAAAAAGCATGTCGATGATGTCGCGCGAGGTAGCATCTGCGACGTGCGGATCGGTCGCTCACAAGGTCGTTCCGGTATGCATCGAGGGTGTTGGAGGACAAATTCGGACCCTTTTGACGTCTCCCGGACACGTCTCGGTTGAACTTCGTTCATGCTCCGGTTTGACCCTCTTCGGGCATGAAAATCGCGCCGCGCCATCCATCGTGCAATGAATGCAATGGACGATGAGTGTGTATCAGCGCCAATGAGAAAAATCACGTTTTTCAGCTTGTTTTTTGCACATTTTGCAAATGCGCCATACAAGCCCTTTAGATGTTTGGACGGCTGCCGACAATGATTTTTATGAGTAGCGCACAGCCGTTGAGATAGTCGTCGTCGTCCCTGCTCGGGAGCGAACAGATTGATTTCATGGCGAAAATCATTTGACAGTTGAAATGTTCAGGAATAGCTTTCGCACCATATAACAGGGAACAGTACCAATGGTGGCATCGAAATTCATAAAGCCTTACGTCGAGCACGGGGCAAAAGCCGACGCGGTGAGAAAGATCACCGTTTCGATTCCGATGCACGTATTGCGACTGCTTTCGGATTTACGCACCTACCGCCAGGTGAACAATTTAAGGCACGCCACGAACAGCGACTTGCTGGTTGAGGCGTTCCTACACGCTTTTACTGGGCAACCACTGCCAACTGATGAGGAGCTGAGACGAACTATGGCCACTGCCAAGAAAACTGCTAGGAAATCGGCTAAGAAAGCCGCCAAGAGAACCACTCGCAAAGCAACCGCCAAGAAGCGCCCGGTCGCCAAGAAGGCCACCACCAAGCGCCGCGCCGTGCGCAAGACTGCCAAGAAGGCAGGTGCCAAGCGCGTAGGTGCAAAGAAGGCAACTGCTAAGCGCGTTGCGAAGAAAGCAACCCGCAAGGCTTCCCGTAAGCGCACTGCCAAGAAGGCAGCGGCTGCCAAGGTCATGAAGGCCACCAAGACTTCGAAAGCTAAGAAGTAAGCACAACAACTAAGTTTGTTCGGAATTGTCTCCCTGCGGTGCCCAGCGCAGGGAGGTGCTTCGAAAAGCGTTTCGTCCCGGCATCTGCCGGGACGCTTCATTTCGGGGAACCCGAAATGAAGCAGTAGGTACGAGACACGCTCGCGGAAGTGTTAAGTCGTGTTGCGCTCTTAAAGCTTTTAAGCGCCGTTCTTCCACACTCGCCTTCATTTTCCCAGCCGCAAAGCGAGCTAGGAATTTTTCTTACCCCTACCAGCAAATCCCATCGCCGGACGTGAAGTTCGACGCGATTTGCCGTGCCGCCTTAATCGAGTTACCTTTTCTCCATCCGCGCTGCGGCAAACCCTGGGGAAAGCCGCTCCTGGATAACAGGGGGGAAGCGCGGGTATCTGATGCCACGCAGTTAGTGAGAGATCATGGATACCCGAAAAATTCGTCATGCGCGTTCGCGCGCGCGCGGGGCTATCAAGCCCCTGACCATCGCCGTGCTCGGTATTGTTGGAGCGTTGGCCGTTGCGTCCTGGTTCTTGATTATCAAGCCGCACGAAGACCTGGTCTCCGGGGATCTTGGTAGCCATCCATCCACACCTGTCGCCGCGCAGCAGGCGGCGCCGCCGGTCAACGTCGAGGCGATGAGCCTTAACGACCTATTGGCCAACGCGCGCAAGGCGATGAACGAACAACGCGTCATTGCCCCCGCCGGCAACAACGCGTTCGAGTTCTATCTGGACGTGTTGCAAAAGCAGCCGGGCAATCAGACCGCGGCCGATGCGTTGCGCGAAACCTTTCCGTACGCGGCGAACAACGTCGAGCAGGTGATCAACCAGCGCGACTTCAACGAAGCCCAGCGCGAAATCGATCTGCTGGCGAAAGTGGACCCGACCAATTACACGTTGACGATCCTGCGCTCCAAGCTCGATGCCCAGCGCAAGACGCTGGACGAAGAGCAGCAGAAGCAGCTCGACACGCAGCATCAGGCCGATCTCGCCGCACAGCAGAAGGCAGTGGCGGATAAAGCGGCGGCGGACAAGGCGACGGCTGACAAAGCGGCGGCGGACAAGGCTGCGCAGGAACAGGCTGCGCTGGCAGCGGCAAAAACCAAGCAGCAAGAAGCGGACAAGGTGGCAGCAACCAGGGCTGCGACGTCGACGCAGGTGGCGGGCAACACAGCACCCTCTTCCGCGGGTGGTGGAGAAACGCGCGACGCCATCCCGGTAAGCAGCATTCGTGTGCAATATCCGGCGAACGCGTTGCGCAACAACCTCGAAGGCTGGGTGGACGTTGCGTTCACCGTCAACGCCGATGGCACGGTCGGCAATGTGCAGGTTGTCGGTGCCCAGCCGCGACATGTTTTCGATAACGCCGCCATCGAGGCGATCCGCCGCGCGAAGTTCTCGCCGGCATTGCGCGACGGTGTGGCGGTCGAGTCGCAGCAGCATCAGCGCATTCAGTTCTCGCTAGGCGGCTCGCAATAATCACCAACTGGTAAGTCACGCCAAAGAAGAGGGCGGAGCGGCAGCTCCGCCTTTTTTGTTTTGGGATAGAGGTTGAGGATCGATGGCGATGCAGGAACGCCCGCCGCAATCCTTCGCCCGGCTAATTGTGGCGATGCCGCTTGCGATGCGTGCCGGACGGTGCGTTGTTCGCCGGCGGATCGCTCTCCACGCCGGCCCAATCCACATGCGGCAGGCCGAGCATGCTGTCCAATACCATCGGCATGAGGTCGGTACCCACCGCACCGGGCGAGTTCCAGAGCGTCACCATGCCGATGTGGTACTTCGGCAAGAAGGCGATCATCGTGCGATAGCCTTCCACTTCACCGGCATGGAAGACCATCGTTTCGCCTGCATAGGTGAACACGCGCCAGCCCAGCGCGTAACTGGCCGCGCTCAGGCGTGCACGACGCCATGGCGCGCCGTGCATCTCGGTAGGCGTGTCCACGCCGGGTGCGTGCAGATAGTCCAACAGCGGTTGTGGCAACACGTCGGGGCGTCCACCCATTTGTGCGATCAACCAGCGTTCCATGTCATGCAGGCTGGCATTCACACCGGCGGCTGGGGCGACACGGTAATAGGCTTCTTTCGGATCAAAGGGCGCCCAGCTGTGCGCGCCGCTGGGGCGGTGCGGGCGTGCCCAGCTCTTGCTGCTTTCCAGTGCATCGCGACCATAACTGGCCGTGTTCATGCCGAGCGGAAAGAAAATGCGCTTGTCGACCTGGTGATAGAAGAAATCGCCGGTCTCGGCGTAGATCACGTCGCCGATCAGGCTGAAGGCTACGTTCTGATAGCCGTAGCACTGTCCGACGTCGCACGCCATGGGCACTTCATCGAGCTTGCGCACCAGCTCTTCGTACGGAACGTTGTCTTCGAGCATCGCGTCGTAGGTGTTGTGCGGCAGCCCTAGACGCTGGCCCACGATGTCTTTCACCGTCGCCTGGTTGGAGGCCTGGGCATCCTTCAACTGAAAGAAAGGCAGCACATCGGACAGCTTGGTATCCCAGCTGAAGTGACCATCATCGATCAGCAAACCGGTGACCGCCGTGGCGAATGCCTTGGAGAGCGATGCAAGGCGGAACACCGTATCGGCGGTGACGGGTTCTTGCGTAGACGCATCGGCGTAACCAATTTCACGCTCGAAGGCGACCTTGTTGTCGACGATGACCGCCGTCGCCATGCCGGCGACTTCGTTGCGTTGCGCGACGACATCCATCCAGTGCGAGTAAGCGTCCAGACTTGCCTTGACGCGATCGGGCGGAAGGCTCGCGACGGTGGTGTCGAGGTTCGGGGTGTCTTGCCGTGTTGGATGCGCCACCACCGCAACAGGTCGCTCCGCGGGCGCCACAGCGCGAGCTGTCGATTGCGTTGTCAGCGCTGCGGTGACGCCGAGCAAACTGGCAATCAACAAAGGCGGCTTACAAAAAAGCATGTTACTCCGCATACCAGGGGCGTCTTGCGACGTCCCGTCAGGGGTCTTCGTGGATTCGTCCATGATGGGGATTGCCCGATTTTGCGGCACTTTGGACCAAGCCACAATGGCGCGAAATCGGCCAGTTAACTGAGGTGCGACTTGCATGGGTGAAGCGTTTACAGACCTGTGCGGTGCTTAAACGCTCTCGCGACAAGCGGTTAGGCGAGCATCAAGGCGGCTGCTCGTTCAGCAATCATGATGGTTGGCGCGTTGGTATTGCCGCTAGGAAGGGCAGGCATGACCGACGCATCCACCACGCGCAGTCCGGTCACGCTCCGTACGCGCAGCTCGCTGTCCACCACAGCGTGCTCGTCCGTACCCATGCGGCACGTTCCCACCGGGTGATAAATGGTCTCAGCCTTGCGGCGCACAAAATCCTCCCAGTCACGATCTGTTTGGGGCGCCTTTTCCGGAAAGACATTGTCGCCGCGATACGCATCGAAAGCCGGTTGCGCGAAGATCTCGCGCGAGATCTTCGCGCCTTCGATCATGCGTGCGAGATCATGACCCTCCGGATCGCTCAGATAATCGGCATGGATGGCGATGGGTTCTACGGGATTGGCCGAGCGCAGACGCAACCGTCCTCGGCTGCGAGGATGCAAATAGCACGCGTGCAGCGTGTAGCCGATGCCAGACAGGCGATGGCGTCCATGGTCGTCGAGCAGTGCTGGCACGAAGTGGAACTGAAGGTCGCAACGTGCATCGGTCGCCAGACGACTGCGCACGAAGCCGCCGGACTCGGCCACGTTGGACGTGGCCGGTCCGTCGTGACGGCGCAGGTAACGCCAGCCGGCTGCGAGTTCGTTGATGCGATCGTAAGTGACGTTCTGTGTGCTGCCGACCAAGGTGCAGATATCCAGATGATCCTGCAGATTCGCGCCGACACCGGGCAGATCGATCGCCGGCGTGATCGCGTGTTCGCGCAGATGGTCGGCCGGACCGACACCCGAGAGCATGAGCAACTGCGGTGAGTTGATCGCCCCCGCGGCGAGAATCACTTCACCGGCGTGAATGCGCTCGCGTCTGAAACCGCGCCGCAGTTGCACGCCCACGGCGCGTCCTTGTTCGATCAGAACGCGTTCCACCAATGCATGGGTGCGCACTTGCAGGTTTTGTCGCGGGCGTACCGGTCGCAGGAACGCCACCGATGTCGAACAACGCGCACCATTGCGCTGCGTAACCTGATAGAAACCGAAGCCCGCCTGATCGGATCCGTTGAAATCATCGTTGCGAACGAATCCTGCGCTCGCAGCAGCGTCGACCAGCGCCGCCGAGAGGGGATTGTGGTGGCGCAGGTCCGAGACGCTCAGCGGGCCGCCTGTTGCGTGCCACGCGTTTGCGCCGCGCGTATTGTCCTCGCTGTGCAGAAACCATGGCAGCACGTGCTGCCATGACCACCGGATGTCGCCTGTCGCTTGGGCCCAGTTGTCATAGTCGGCCGGCACGCCGCGGACGTAGCACATGGCGTTGATGGAACTCGAACCGCCCAATGTTTTGCCGCGCGGCCACCACAACCGGCGACCATGCAGCGCAGGCTCCGGTTCGGTGTCGTAGTTCCAGTTGAGGCGCCGGTGCTTGGGCAGATGCGCGATGCCGGCAGGCATATGAATCAATGGATGCCAGTCATAACCACCGGCTTCCAGCAACAAAACACGCTTGCCCGGATGCGCGCTGAGACGGTTGGCCAAGACGCAGCCGGCAGACCCGGCACCGACGATCACGTAGTCGTAGTCCACATGCGCTCCCCATCCGGAATCCTTGCACATGCTAGTCTTGCGCGGCCCCACGCTGGAAGTCGCCAGTGAGTTCGCTGATCCCCGCAGCCTTGCGCAAAGACGCCGCAGCGACCATGGCGACGCTGGCGTTCTTTTTCGTGCTTACGTCGTACTACATCGTGCGACCCGTGCGCGACCAACTAGGCGGCGCAGTCGGCTCCAGCCAGTTGCCGCTGTTTTACGCAGTGACCTTTGTGGTCATGTTGCTGCTGATGCCGGTATTCGGCACTTTGGTGGCACGCTTCCAGCGACGACGCTTGCTTGGCTGGAGCTACAGCTTTTTCGTCGCGTGTCTGTTGGCGTTCATTCCTGTCTTTATGGCACAGGATCGCCTCGGTGCGCGTGCGATCGGTTCGGTGTTTTACGTGTGGGTGAGTGTTTTCAATCTGTTCGTCGTGTCGCTGTTCTGGAGCTTCATGGCTGATGTTTTTCGCGAACGGCGCGCACGGGAAATTTTCCCGGTGATTGCTGTCGGCGGCTCAGCCGGAGCGATTTTCGGGCCGATGTTGACAAGCGCACTGGTGGGTCTGGTTGGTGTCGCACCGTTGCTCTTTGTCAGCGCCGTGATGCTGACCATCGCTCTGTTCCTGCTGCTGAGAATTTCTGTTCAACAATGCGCGCAGTGCGAGGATGCAGAAGCCCCGATCGGCGGGTCTCCCTGGGCTGGCGCAAAGGAATTCTTCTCGCGCCCCTTCCTCCGCTATATGACTATCTTGATGCTGCTCGGCGACGGCGTAGGTACCTTGGCATACGCATTGACCGCCGACTATGTGAAGGCGCATATCGTCACGGCTGCGGCGCGTACGGACTTCTATACACACATTGACTGGGCGGCCAATACGCTCGTTGTGTTCCTGCAGTTGACCTTGTCGCGCCAATTGCTGGTTCGGCGGGGTGCGATGTGGACGTTGGTGCTACCGCAAATCGTCAACGCGGTCCTGCTGGCGATAGTGATGATCGGAGGGCATGCGGAACTACGCTTTTTCGGGTACGGTGTGCCTCTGCTGGCACTGCTGATGGTCGGCACGCGCGGCTTCATGTACGGGATGACGGCGCCAGCCAGCAATTCGCTGTATACGCGGGTACCGCGGGAAACGCGCTACAAGGGTAAGAATTTCGTCGAAACGCTAGTGTGGCGTTTTGGTGATTTGGTCGTGACCAGCGGCGTGAGCGGATTGACCAAACTTGGCGCCGGTTTGAGCGGTATCACTTTGATCGGCGTGGTGGGTTCGGCCATTGCAGCGTGGACAGCACGCAAGGCGGCCACGTCGCCGGACCTGGCGCCCGAAGAGCACAGAACGTTACCGCAGGCGCTCGACAACCAAGCGCGCTCCTGAAAGCGCGCTAGCTGGTGATGTAACGCTGCAGCTGGTCGATTTCTTCAGCCTGCGCGTTGATCACTTCCTTGACCAGATCGCCGATCGAGATCACGCCCAGAACCCGATTGCCCTGAACCACCGGCAAGTGTCGGATGCGGCTGTCCGTGCATAGACGCATGCAATCGAACACATCCGTTTCGGGAGTGACGGTGAGCGCCGGACTGCTCATGATCTCCGACACCGCCGTCTGCGCGGACGATCGTCCCTGCAGAATGACTTTGCGCGCGTAGTCGCGTTCGGAAACGATGCCGACCAGTTGCTCGCCACGCATCACCAGCAGCGCACCAACGTGACGCTCGGCCATGTGTTTGACGGCTTCCAGTACGGGCGCTTCGGGCGCAACGGCGAAGATGTCGGTGCCTTTCGTGGCAAGCAAATGCTTGACCTGACGCATGCCAAACCTCCCCGGCGGCCGCAGCATGGCCGCGTTCGGTACAGTGTAGCGCCGAGATGTAGCATTCGTGTGAAACGCCGCTTACGCGCGTGGCAAGCGCTCTTCTTCGATGAAATACAGCGGGCGCTGCTTGCTTTCGTTGTAGTTGCGGCCGAGGTATTCGCCGATCACCCCCAGCGCAAGCAGCTGAATCCCGCCCAGAAACAGCACGGCGACCATCAGGCTTGGGTAGCCGGGGACCGGGTCGCCATGCATCAGCGCCTTCGCGAGCACCTTGATGCCGAGAAGAAACGCAAAGATAGAAGCGGCCAGCCCCGTCCATGTGGCGAGTCTGAGCGGTGCGATGGAAAAGGATGTGATGCCTTCCATGGCGAATTGAGCCAGGCGCCAGTAGTTCCATTTTGTTTTGCCGGCTTTGCGTGGATCGCGCATATAGCTGACCGCTATTTGCCGGTAACCAATCCACGTAAACAGGCCTTTCATGAAGCGCTGGCGTTCGCGCAGTTGCGAAAGTGCCTTCAGTGCGCGTCGCGACAGCAATCGGAAATCGCCGGTATCGCGCGGCACCGCGACATCGGACATCATCTCCATCGTGCGATAAAACGCAGCAGCAGTGAAACGCTTGAAACCCGTCTCGCCGGCACGTGCGCTGCGCGTGGCGTACACCACGTCATAACCTGCCTGCCACTGTGCAACAAGTTCCGGGATCAGTTCGGGCGGGTCCTGCAAGTCGGCGTCGATGACGATGGCGGCGTCCGCATCGACATGATCCAGACCGGCAGTAAGCGCGATCTCCTTGCCGAAATTGCGAGAGAGTTTCAGCGCGCCAACGCGCGGGTCCGCAGCCGCCAGCGATTGCATAATTTCCCACGTGTTGTCCCGGCTACCGTCGTCCACGTAGAGCATGTCGCACTGCAACGAAAGTCCGTTCAACACCTTCCACAGGCGTTCGTGGAAGATAGGTAGCACTTCCGATTCGTTGAAGGCAGGAACGACAACGGTAAGTTTCGGCATGCTGCAGGTCCGGTGCGTGGTGTAACTAATGCTAGCGTGAGAAACGGAAGAAATAGCTGGCGATCAGCGTCGCCGAGCGTTGCCGGTATCACGCGGCGGCTGTTTGCTTTGCAGATACGCAGGGCCGCCGAGCTGTTCCACCTGCTGTTCGATCCACCGGCTGCGTTCCATCACATAGCCGCTCGGGCGATCGACACGGAAGCGATCCGGACTAGGCAGCACGGCCGCGAGCCGCGCCGCCTGTGCCGGTCCCAGCTGCGCAGGCGAGGTGTGAAAGTACGTTTCGCTCGCAGCGCCGACGCCGTAGATACCGTCGCCCAGCTGCGCGATATTCATGTACACCTCCAGAATGCGCTGCTTGGGCCAGGTGATTTCCAGCAATACCGTGAAATACGCCTCCAGCCCCTTACGGACGAAGCTTCGTCCGTTCCACAGGAAAAGATTTTTCGCCGTCTGCTGACTGATCGTGCTGGCGCCGCGCAAGCGTCTGCCGTCATCCGCCGCATCGATCGCGTTCTGGATCGAATCGAAGTCAAAACCGTGGTGAAACGGGAATTTCTGATCTTCACCGGCGACCATCGCGATGGGCACCCACGGCGAAATCCGCGACCAGGGCACCCAGTGGTGCTGCAGATGAAAATCCTTCTCACCGTGAATCATCGCGCTCAGGCGGCGCTCCATCATCACCGCAGAGGTCCACGGCGGCACGAAGCGCAGCACGAAGACCACCAGCCAGCTCAACGCCACCCAGGACAGCAACAGAATGCCGGCGTAGCGCAGTAGACGGCGGAGCAAAGGCAGTTGTGGCATGGTCAACCCGCAGACAAAGGCTGGCGCAGTATAAGCGGCGACGGGGGTAGGCTATTGTCAGATCCAAGCGAGCCCCCATCTTTGATTTTCTGGCTTTTGCGAGGTTGAGAAGTGGAAACCGTACTTGTGGAAGACGTGTTGCATCGGTTCATGCTTGAGCGCGCCGGTGTGCGTGGTGTCATCGTGCGGCTGGGGCCCGCGTGGCGCGAGGTGGCCGGCCGTGC